>CAKQQG010000022.1 GCA_934270705.1 uncultured Oxalobacter sp.
TCTCTTTTCTCTCTCTTTCTATCGGGCATTGATGTGGCCTGTCATGGCGGCAGGGTATTGTGCGTATGGCAATATTGCCTGTTGTACACATCATGAAGATATAAAGGTATAAAGAAATGTCGCGAGCCGGATGAAGGCTATGAATTGTTTCTGAACGAGGCATGTTCATGTACCGGAATATCGTGCTGTTTTTGTATGCGAAACGGTTTGTCGCATACACCTCGTATGATGTGTCTGTTGATGCGGACGGCATGTAATGGCGGGGATGACCTGGTTGTGACAGGAATCCGGAGTCAGGGCTGTCTTGCATGGAAAGGATACGTTTGTCGGTGGCCGGTGGTTTTGCCTCCGGTGGTATGAAAAAGGAATGGCATCATGAAAAACAGAAAACTTCCCTGTGTCCCGAGGCATATTCTGAGAGCGCACAAGGTCAGTGAACCAGGGGATCACCGCTTCATGGCGGCGGCGCGGTTGTTGCAGGCGTTGTGGCGTGAGGAAAGGAATTTGCCGATCGGATGTTGTCCGGACGGGCAGGGCGGCATGAAAGAAATCGGCAGCCGAATCAGTGAAGATTGCGGCTTGAAGGGGCGAAATTTTCTGACGCCGGAGATCGCCGGATTGGCGTACAGGGAATATGTCTATCAGGAAAACGGCGCGCTGATTGACGAAGACAGGTTATGGATGAATCTGCTCTCCAGCCAGCCGTTGTGTTTCAATTTGTTCGGCGCGCTGAAACTCGATGATGAAAAGGCGAACCGGTTTTTCAGGTATCTTTTTCCGGACTATGTGGAAAGTGTGGAAGGGGTGTATTTCGAGCATTCTCCTGCGCGTGGCGACCCGGACTATACCGGCGATTACACGGCATTCGATGTACTGGTGGAATGTGTGACGACAGGTGGCGAAAGCGGACATATCGCCATTGAGGTCAAATATACTGAATCCATGGCGGAAACAGTGGCGAGACCGAAAGCACGTTATGATGAATTGTCGCGTCTGGTCGGGGTGTACAGGGATGCCGATGCAGCGGCATTGCGCACAAGTCCGATACAGCAGCTGTGGCGAGAGCATATGCTGAGCCGGGTGATGGTTCGCAACGGGCGTTATGATACGGGACGGTTTGTCGTCCTGTATCCGGCGCAAAATGATTTGTGCGAGCGTGCGGTGGCGTGTTATCGGGCGCATCTGGTGTCCGATGATCCGGTTGTTTCAGGTTTCGGGGTATTGACGCTGGAAGCGTGTATCGATACCTACCGGATGATCGGCGAACAGGAGATGGCCGATGCATTGTATGGACGGTATCTGGACTTCGAAAGGGTCGAACGAGTCGTTTTCGGCGAGGGTAATGCAGGCGGGTTTCCGCTTCTGAAACGGGCATGACTGTCCTTCGCATGGATCCGGTATGCGGGAACGGAAAACAGAGTCCTTCACGTGGAGGATTGCACGCGTACAGTGTGTCCGGTATTTGCAGGAGCTATGGTTTTTTCGCCAGACGGCTGGCCCAGCAACGGATTTGTTCCAGCAGAAACAGTCGGTCGTTTTCAGATAAAGGTTCCAGCAAGGTGATGATATCGTCGGCCAGTGCCGTTGTTTCGGAAGAGACACTGTCAAAAAGCCTTCCCATGGGTATGTCGAGCACTTTTGCGATGCGATCCAGTGTCGCGATGCTTGGACAGACGATGCCCCGTTCAATACGGGAAAGCGATACGGTATCGATTTCGACTTTTTCTGCGATTTCTGCCTGGGTTTTTCCTGAGGCCTTGCGGACTGCGGCGATATTTTTACCAAGCCGTGCAGCGATGCTGTTACTCATAAATTAGCCTTGAACTGTCAAGTAAGAGCAATTTATGTTGTCTTGGTGTAACGTTTTTTGTAATATCGCAAAATGCCTTAAATAGACATATTAGGTATATTTTGTAAGCAAGATCCGCAAATTTAGAGAAATTTAGCGCTAAAAAAATGATAAATCGACAAGGTTTTCAGCCTGTTTTCCTGATTTTTTGGGTATGGGACGTGCTTTTTCCGGCATTGACGGGTATGTGGAAAGCCTCAAATGCGCAGGCAAATTTTGCCGCATGCGGTACATGGCAGGGATGATGGCGGGGTATCCGTGATATGGCACGGTGCATTGCAGGATGTACAGCGCACAGGCATTTCCCATACCGGTTTGCCGGACACATGCAACGATAGTCGTTCGGCGGCATGCAGGGTTCGGCAGCGACTGCAGGCAAACAGAGATATCGAAACGGCAAGCATGGCATCAGGATACCTCGCCAGCCATTTTTCGGCAGAGTCGCCATATTTCCTGCGCTGGATATCGCGGCGGTAACGGTGCAGTTCATTGACATGTTGCCACTGCGTACCATACACGAGAGTACGTTCGAAACGGCAATCCGGACAGCGATAATGAATTTCAATCGTCATGGTGTCAGAGGGTATTTGTCTGTCACACCATACCACTGATGTTTCAGAAAATCATCAAGGTCATCTGCGGCGGCTATATCTGTGAATTTGCCAGTATAAAGTGCATCGCGTTTTCATCAAACAGATAACTGTATATAATTACAGTATCTTGTGGTGTTATGCGGATGGAACGAGGCGGAACGGACGGGTTTCGGATAAGGAGCCGGTTTGTACGGATGAAGGATGGAACGGTGTATTGCGCTGGTCGATTGCAACAATTTTTTTGTATCCTGCGAGCGGGTATTCAGACCCGATCTGGAAGGGCGTCCCGTAGTCGTGCTTTCAAGCAATGACGGTTGTGTCATCTCACGCAGCAACGAAGCCAAGGCGCTGGGTATCTTGATGGGGGTGCCGTGGTTCAAGGTCAGGAGCGCGCCGAAAAACCGTGAGGTCGTCGTTTTTTCCAGCAATTTCCCGCTGTATGCCGATTTGAGCAATCGGGTCAAGCGACTGTTGTCGGTTTTTTCGCCGGTACATGAGGAATACAGCGTGGACGAGTCTTTTCTGGATATGACCGGGCAGGCGGATGTCGCAAGGCGGGCGTTTGCCATTCGGGAAGCCGTCTGGCAAGAAGTCGGTATTCCGGTTTGTGTCGGTATCGGGCCGACCAAAACACTGGCGAAACTGGCGAATTTCGTGGCGAAAAAACATCCGGTATCCAGAGGTGTTTTCGCATGCGATGCGCTGGATGCCGAACGGAAACGGAAGTTGTTGTCGGGAATTCCGGCAGGTGAAGTGTGGGGAATCGGCAGGAGACTTTCCCGAACGCTTGCAGGTATGGGAATCGGAAATGCCGTGCAGCTGCATGATGCCGATGTCCGGATGATGCGTGCACGGTTCGGTGTGACGATGGAGCGGCTGATTCTTGAATTGCGGGGTGTTTCATGTCTCGATATCACACAAGTCAGACCGCCCAGACAGCAGATATTGTCCAGCCGTTCTTTTGGGGTACGTATCACCCGTCTGGACGATCTGGAAAACGCCATGGCGTTTCATGCGGCTCATGTCGGCAAACAGCTCAGGCAGGAAAAACGGGTGGCGGGTATGGTACAGGTATTTCTGGAAACCGATCCTTACCGGCTGGACAAGCCGCAATACCATCCCTGTTTCAGTATGCCGTTTGCGGAGCCGACAGACAGTACGGCGGAAATCAGCCGGTATGCCATGGCGGGACTTCACCGGATATACCGGAACGGGTATGAATATCGCAAGGGCGGGTTATGTGTCAGTGAATTGTCAGATGCTGACAGTGTCGGTGTCGATTTGTTTGCCGTTGCCGGAGAAAAAAGAAAGCGGCTCGATGAAATCATGGATACCATCAATGCACGCTTCGGCGATGGCGCTTTGCGTCTGTCACAGGATGACAGGCTCAACCGGCGGTGGATGCCGAAAAAAGAACGGGTATCGCCGCGTTATACGACATCATGGGGGGATTTGCCGGTATGTGGCGAACCGGCAAAATAGCTTCTTGTACGGGATGCATGGGATAAAATAAGATACCGGCGGACATGCATGCGGTATTGGAGACTGCGCCGACAGACAATTTTGGCGAATAGGGAGTGCGGGTGAATGGAAACATGGGTGATCGTGACAGCCGTCATTGGAGCGGTGGTAATCGTGTTTCTGCTGGGCGTCCTGAAAAAATGGTTCGGCAAAAGCCGGATCGTCAATGAAGTCAAAAGCGGCGTACAGTCCGTGCAGACATTCAGGGAACAGTATCCGACACCGCAGGCATATGAAATCCACGTCATCCGTGAATTGCGCATACAGGGTGCGGAAGAAACCTTGCTGAAAGAAGTGTTGAAAGAAGCGTATGACGAAACCATCGCGCAATCGCACAGAACAGGTGAGGATCCGGCGCATTTTGTCGATCGCTGGCTGTACTCAATCGCTGCCCCGAAGCGGTGGGATTTTATCGAAGGTGTCCTGCCTTACTATTTCCAACTGGTACAGGTATTGCTGGAAAAAGGATTGCGTCCGACGCCTGTGATACGGCAGTGTGGCGGCAAACAGCCGTTCATCCAGATCGTCGAATCGGAATTTATCCGGGGAACTTCGCCTCAGGATCTGGTCGACAAACATTTCAGAACATGATGATATGATATTGCTGCCGGTTTCAGTGATGGCAAACCAGTATGTCATCAATGTCCGGTACAATACGGTTTTATTCCCCCATTGAACAGGAAACATTATGCAGGAAACACAAGTATCCACAGTTGTAACCGATGATTTCATCCAATGCTGGCAGGCAGCTGGACGTCACCTGCAATGTCAGGTGGAGGGCGGTCCGGTATGGATACGCGCCCATCTGGAACAGCCGTTCATGGAACATCTTTCGTTCCGTCTCGGCAACCAGCTGTTTTTCGTCCGGATCGAGGATGCGGACGGTCAGCTCAAGACACCGGGTTCCGAAGCGGCCTTGCAGAAAATCGCGGAAAAATGCAAAGGCCATGCCTGCATCATGCCGATGCGCTTTTCGTTCGGATACTGGTTGCCGACGGAAAAAGGCTGGGGGCTGCTTTCCCTGAAAGATCGCAAGCCGGTCAATCCGCCCGATCTCGTCACCGATGAAAAAATCGAAATGACCGATTGGGAACTGCATGATTTCGCCGTTCAGGTCGTTCGCAAGAATCTGGTCGAAAGCGGGGAACAGGTCACGGCATCGAACAGCAATCCGGAATTGCAGCCATCGATCTGGATGGGCGGCGACACCGGTCCGCAATGGGTCGTCGTGCAAGCCGTCCGCTACCCGCAGGAAGCGAAAATTCCCGACAATATCCACGAAATCGAGGCTGCCTACAAGGCAAAAGGTGCCAGAGGCAATTTCGCTTATGTCAGCTTCGCCAATGAAAACCAGCAGCGCGACACGCCACTGAAAGAAGGTGAAAAACCGCTGCCAATCTATCGTGGCGAAAAGGCGTTCGTCAGCTATTCAGGTCTGCTCGATATCAACGAGTGATCGATATTCGTCACGTCTGCGTTATATGCCAATCTCCCGTCAGCAAAACGGGAGATTTTTTTATGTCCGGAAAGAACGGACGGTTTTTCATGTCCGGACGGCGTATAGGCGATGTCAGGCGTCATCCCGAAATATCGGTCAGAAGATGAAAAAAACACCTGCAAGCAGTAATGCTTGCAGGTGTTCTTTCTTGATTAGGGTGATGTGAAACACATTATGGCAGTGCGTGCTGTATGCGAAGTGTTTTTTTACAGTTCGTTACAGATGAACGATAGAGATGGCCTTATCGGAAGCGGCATTGCCACATGGCGTGATGTAACGGTACGTATCTCGTCGTGATATTGCATGAAGGAGGAGGGGTACGAAAAATATACTGTTTATTTGTACAGTATGATATACTGTATGTATTAACAGTACATCATGAAAGGAGAGGTACAATGAACGGTATTATTTCGGAAATCATGGATACGCTGGCTTTTGTCTGTTCGATCTGTGTTGTGATTGCATGTTGCCATTTCCCGATTGGTTAAACGGCAGACAAGGTAACGATCAGGCAGCCGTTTGCCGGCAAGTATGGCAAGTCGCGGAGATGGGGGGCGTCTGATGGTGTTTCCGTACCTGTAACGTGTACTTGCGTTCTCGGGCAAGGGATGCGGGTAGTACGGCGGATATCGGCAGTACGGTTTTCCTGAGGTTTTCGGATATGATAGAAACCGGTTAACACGGTTTGTAACGGAAAATCAGGAGCATGCTGATGGAGATGAGTGTCATATTTTATCCGAGTGGCTATCTGCAATTACAGGTTGCCGATGACGGAGACGATTTTTGCCATGTTTATGACAATCCGAACAATCTGGCGAAGGATGTCTCGTCGTTGATGGATGGTGACAATGCCATCGGATGGTATGGCAATGATCCGGATGCATGGCTGGATGTGGAGAAGACACCATCCATCCGCTATGTCACGATGGAAGCCTTGCCCGGTTTTCTCGCGGCCTTCCGGAGCGGTCAGGTCGATATGGCGACGCTTTGGGAGAACGAAGTCGCCTTTTACAGCGCACTGGCAGCACGTCGTCCGGCATGACGGGTATGGCGTATCGTTCTGTCGTCGTGTCGGAGTATGGTATGTGACAGCGATATGTCTGTGGTGCCCACGGAAACCGGTACAGGAGCAGTGCGTGTTTTCGGGCAGTCGGATGGCCGGGATAATTGCGGGTTGGCGTTGTCTGTCATATGGCGGACAGCCGATGTTCCGCCTGACGGTGGGTATGTTGTCAGTCAGTGCGATATCCGCCGGTATGTTACCGGCGGTGTTCCGCGAATTTTCATGTATGCCGTCAGTCGATGGCCGCGAGCAGGTTTTTCAGGAATCGCCAGGCTTTTTCCACCGTGTCGATTTCGACGGATTCACCCGGTGCATGCGGGCTGTGGATGGTCGGACCGAACGAGATGACGTCAAGTGACGGATATTTGGATTTGAGAATGCCGCACTCCAGTCCGGCATGGATGATATGGGTTGCGGGTTCTTCGCCGAAGGTTTGCCGGTAAACCTTTCGGCAAGTCGCCAGCAGGGGGGATGCGGTATCAGGTGCCCATCCCGGATAGGCGTTTTCTTTCACGACAGAAAGTCCGGACAGTGCGAACAGGCTGGCGATTTCGTCAGCCAGTGCGTTGCAGGCACTGTCGATTGTCGAACGCGCCATCAGCGTACAGGTACCGACGTCCGGTTGCAGATCGACTGTTCCCAGATTGTTCGATGTTTCCGGTGCGCCCGGAACAGATGGGCTCATGCGCCATACGCCGTGCGGAGCGGCGTTCAGGGTATGCAGCCAGATGTTCTGGTCTGTCGAGGACATGATGTTTCCGGTGGCTGCCGGTTCGCAGTCGATGCGGACTTGTTCGTCAACGCCGGCCAGTTCGTGCCGGATGATCGCTTGCCATTGCCGGAGTTGTTCCCTGAGCATGTCCATATCGTCTGGCCGAACGGCAATGACGGCGGATGCTTCACGGGGCAGGGCGTTGCGAGCCGTACCGCCGGTCAGGCACGCAAGGCGCAGGGAAAGAGACGATTGCAGCGCATTCAATACCCGTACCAGTATTTTGATGGCGTTTCCGCGTCCTTCGTGGATATTGATGCCGGAGTGTCCGCCGCGCAGACCGGCGACACGGATGCGGATGGTTTTCCAGCCTGACGGGATGGATTCGGAATGGCCGGGACGGGAGACGGAAATGTCCATGCCGCCAGCGCAGCCCAGACAGAAGTCTCCCCATGTTTCGCTGTCGAGATTGAGCAGAATGTTGCCGCGCAATATGCCGGTTTCCAGTTTGTTCGCGCCGCCCATGCCTTCTTCTTCATCAACGGTGAGCAAGGCTTCGAGAGGACCATGTACCAGTGTGCGGTCTTCCAGTGCTGCAAGCGCCAGTGCGACGCCGATGCCATCGTCCGCGCCGAGCGTCGTGTTTTCGGCGAGTACCAGATTGCCGTGGATGACGGGGTGAATGGGGTCGTTGAGAAAATCATGTGCGATAGCATCGTTTTTCTGGCAGACCATGTCCAGATGGGCCTGAAGGATGATGCCGGGTGCATTTTCGCGTCCCGGGCTGGCCGGTTTCCGGATGATGAGGTTGCCGCCACGGTCGATGAGGTTCTCCAGTCCCTGAGCGTTCGCCCATTGTACGAGATGGTCACGAATGCGTTCCTCGTGTTTGGACGGTCGGGGTATCCGGCACAGTGCGGCAAAATGTTTCCATACGGATTCGGGGTTCAGACCCTTTGGCGGAAATTCCTGATTGTTCGATGCAGTAGTCATGCTGGCGATCCCTGTTTGTCGATAGATAGTTGCCCATGATACCAATTTCACCGGCAAATGCGTTATATGGCTGTCGAAAACGGGTGTCATAACTTTGTGGCGGGATATTGTGGTGACGGTATAAGATCGTGCAACATGGATGAGGATTCATTTTCATATATCCCGTAAAGCCTGCGAGAGGGGGAATATGCTATATTCCACTGCGATAACAAGAAAGCCGTCAGACGCCAGACGATGCGACGATTGTGTGTTTGCGGCAATGCGTAGTCAAACCGGATAGCCATCATGATGTCACTTGTCAACGAGTATCTTTCCTTTTTCGACGATTCGCCGTTTTTGTACACGCTGGCGGCACTGACCTTGCTGATTGCCGTTGCCTGGATACTCAATTTCATCGTCAAGAAAGTATTGCTCCGTCTGGTGGAGCGCGCGCTGAAATTGTCGCCGATACCGGATGTCGGCGGCGATCTGATCGAGAAGGTGATCGCACGGCTGTCGAATATCGTACCGGCGACGGTTTTTACCCAGGGAATTGCATGGGTTCCCCATCTTCCGGAAAAAGTTGCCTATGTCATCCGGGCCGTTGCCGCTTCGTTCATCATTTTGACACTTGCGATGGCATTGTGTGGCGTGCTCAATATCGTGGAAACGCTGTACAACCAGCGACCGATTGCCGCCAGTCGCCCGATCAAGGGATATATCCAGTTGTTCAAACTCGGTATTTATCTGGTTGCCGGTATTCTGATCATTGCGACGCTGATCGACAAGTCGCCGATTATTTTGTTGTCCGGTCTTGGTGCGATGGCAGCAGTATTGATGCTGGTCTTTCAGGATACGTTGCTTTCACTTGTCGCCAGTATCCAGATTTCCGCCAACGGTCTGGTCAAGGTAGGGGACTGGATCGAGATGCCCAATCTCAATGCGGACGGGACGGTGATCGATATCGCACTGCATACCGTCAAGGTCAGGAATTTCGACAGGACGATCACGACGTTTCCGACACGCCGCCTGATTACCGATCCATTCAAGAATTGGCGTGGCATGCAGGAGTCCGGCGGTCGCCGGATCAAGCGAGCCATCTATATTGACCAGACGAGTATCCATTTCCTGACAGAACAGGAAAGGGAAAATGTCCGCCGGATGCCGCTTTTGCGTGATTATCTTGACGTCAAAGAAAAAGAAATCGCGGAATGGAACTCACGCCTGTCGGATGGAAAGATCGATTTTCCGGTATATCGCCGTTTGACGAATGTCGGGACTTTCCGGGTCTATGTGGAGCGGTTTTTGCACAATCATCCGGAAATCGCCAAAGACGATACGATACTGGTTCGCCAGATGGATCCCGGCCCGACCGGATTGCCGATCGAAATTTACTGTTATACCACCACGACCGACTGGAATGCGTATGAAGCCATCATGTCGGATATTTTCGACCATCTCTATTCCATTCTGAATCAGTTCGGTCTGTTTGCCTATCAGCAGCCCAGCGGGCGTGATTTCAGAAAGATTCGGGTTATCGGAAATGAATCCTGTCATGAAGATGCCATGGCTGCAACGGAGACGGTCAGGCGTTCAGGGGAGGCAGGATGATCGACGATGCGATGCTGGCGGAAAAACTGGCGCATTTTGCCGCCGAGCGCGACTGGCAACGTTTTCATACACCCAAGAATATCGCGTCTGCTTTGTCGGTGGAAGCGTCCGAGCTGCTTGAAATTTTCCAGTGGACACGTGGTCAGCATGGATGGGACGAACTGGATGCGGAACCGGCCGTGCGGGAGCATACCGAGGAAGAACTGGCTGACATTTTGCTGTATCTGATACGTTTTGCATCTCTGGCGAAAATCGATTTGCAGCAGGCGGCCTTGCGGAAAATGCAAAAGAATGCCCTGAAATATCCTGTCGAAAAGGTGCGCGGCTCGGACAGGAAATACAACGAACGGGACTGAAGGGCGTATAGGGCGGTCTTTCCGTCGCAAGCAGATGGCGATATTGTGAGCGTATTTTGTATGGTGTCGGGATAACGTGTACTTTCCCGATGATCCCGGATCGTACCGGTTTTCCCGGAAAGGCAGGAAGTACAGACGGCGTGGCTGGATGTTTTCCGAAAAAACGGCAGAAACGACGTTGTTTGCCGGAATAGTCAGGAACCGCCCGGAATTTTATGATAACGAAAGCGGTTTTGCTGTACCGGATGCGTTTGCCGGTTTTATTGGTGCGTTGCCGGGCTGAAAAATATCGTTCCGGATGATTGGATCATGCAGGAAATATTGCCTCTTGCCGGTATCGGTGTCGTGTTGATACTGATTGCGATACTGGCTTTTCATGTCAGAAAACAGCGGGACAATCATGTCCAGCTTTTCGTCTATATGTACGGAACGATTCTGGAAGGACGTTTGCGTAATCTGATCGTCTGTCTGGAAGATATGCTGGATACGCCGGATGATGCAGGAACAGTCGGGCAGCCTTTTTTTTCACGGGATGACTGGCAACGGATGGCGGATCGTTCACTGCGCGAGGAATTTGTCATGCTGGTCGAGCAAAACGGATTGGGAAGTCGCGCCAGAAAAAAACTGGAATATGGTTTCGATTGTCTGGCTCATGCACTGGAACTGATGCAGGTTTGTCGGCAGGACAAGGAACAAACTGCCCTGTTCGTGGCGCCGACAAACAAGATGCAATGGCGCAAATGGTTGTCCGAGTCGATTCGTTCGTTCCGGGCGGTCAGACGTGATACCGTTTTTTGATGGATACACGCATCGGTCAGGAGTGGGTAACGATTGATGGTGACTGTTCTCTATGTGGAAAAGCCGGATTGACCGAAACAGCCTGATGTCGTCGGAGCGGAAAAAACACGATGGAAAAACCATCGTGTTTTTGTGTGCATGTTACTGGACGATCATATCCAGAATGTAGGCATCGTTTGCGGGAGCCGGTGCGCCGGGTACCTTATAGCGTTTGACGCGAAGAATATGACCGGTACCTTCCTGATGACGGTATCCCTCGATGTTCGTGGCGAAGGCGCGCCATCCGCTGGTGCCGGTGATGACGCCGTTGTTGTCATAGTAAACGTCGCGTACCTGGAAACAGGTTTTGCCTGAAAAAGCGTTCTGGTCGCATTCGATCGTGTTTGCCGCGATTTCCATGAAGATGGTTTCGCCGGCACTGCCATAGCGGATGGCGGCAGTCGGTGTGCCGGTGAAGGTCAGCGTTGTGCCGTCCTCAAATCCGAGTTTCATGACTGGCGATGCAGACAGGTACAGGTTGATGCTGGCAGGTTGCTGAAGCTGGGTGATGACGTTCTGTTCCAGTGCATTCAACTGGGGAGTGCACAGCATTTTTGTCGAAATCATATTGGCAAAGGTGACGGTATTGCCGTTGAGCAGGTAAGTACCGTTGATAAGATTGCAGGCATTGGATACCGAAAAACGATCGGTCTTGAAGTCGAACCGGACGGGTTTTTCGTTTTGGACAAACCATGTGTCGAGCCGGTTGCCGCGACGGTCTGTGGCATCGCTCAGTTGCCAGTGGAAGGCGTCCAGCGCATCGACGGCTTGCGAAAGAGGCGGATTCGATCCGGGTGAGACAGGATTCTGGGCGCAACCTGCCAGAAAGAGCGGAATGGTCAACAAGGTCAAAAGGTATCGTTTCATGTTTTTCTCCGTGAATGGTGTTGTTCCCGAAAGCAAACGGTTTGGTGGATGGTTTTCATTTCCGGAAATGTATCATCCGGTGCGTAGCGGCGAATCCTGAAAAACGTGACTTCGTTCTTGTTCACTGCCGGATCGCAAACCGGATGGAACACAGGAGTATGACTGTCCAAATGCAGGACAGTTCGTTTTTTTCGCAGGAATCGTGCAAAACCGGCGGGAATTGTCGAACAGGTTTGATGACCGGCAAAGCGGTAGCGAATCCGATAGAACCTTTGCCGGTTGACCGGGCTTATTTTTTTCCGATCAGCATGAGATTGATCGGATATTCTTCCGTCTTCAGTTTGAGTTCCTGACGCAATACATTTTCGTCCAAGGTGATGACGAAACGCCCCTCGATACCCAGCGATGCGGATGCCAGATAAATATTCTGGGTCATGGCACCGGCGGCGATGTCGGCATATTCTTTGGCAGTCCCTTCTTGTCCCACGAATACGAGTATGACAGGAGACTCTCCGACGATGCGCTGTGGTCCGGCTTTGCGGCGGATATCATGGCGCGAAATTTCTTCCAGGCTGTTTCGTTGCCAGTCGTATCGGTAAACGCCGGTATCCATCAGGACATAGAGGGTATTGTAGGGCGCGCGGTGCATGGCAAAAGGAACCGTCCACCCGTTACCGTTCCGGTTTTGTCCGGTAGCCGCCCAGAGCAGGTTGGCAAGTTCCTGCCGCGTGATGTCTTTTAGCGGGAAATCGGACGGTACTGCCGAATGGCGCGCGTTCAGAACGGTGAAAATGCCTTCGCCGCCTTGTGTTGCCGGAGCGGGCAGCGTGATGTCGGCTGCCGCCGTACCGGAAAATGCCAGTACGGCAAGCAGGCCAAGACAGGTTTTTCGAAAAGTTTGCATGGTATGCCGTTTCTACTTGATGACACGGATCACGTCGCGGCGGCGGTGCGGCGTCGTGGGATGTTCGGCTGCGTAACCGAGCGCGACACCGAATTGGGGGGTATATCCGTCAGGAATGCCCAGATCACGCAGCAGGGTGGCGGCGACGCCGGGATCTTCGAAAGCCATGGTGAAGCTGGCGAGGTAGCATGATCCCAGTCCGAGAGAACTGGCTGCGACGCACATGTTTTGTGCGGCGTTTGCGCAGTCTATTCGCGCGTTACGGGATTCATTGCCGGAAATGATGATCAGGGTCGGAGCATTGTAAAACGGTGAAAATTCCGGATCGCGCGCTTTTTCACGGTTGCGTTCATTATCTGATTTGAGCATGGTCTCGCAGGCCGCATCGCGCAGTCTTTTCAGAAGTGCCTTGTTCTGGACGGCGGTGAAGTACCAGGCTTGCATATTTCTGGAAGTGGCGGCATAGATGCCGGCTTCAAGTATCCAGTTGAGATCGCGGTCGGGAATCTGCTGGGGCTTGTAGGCACGGATGCTCCGTCTTGCAAGCATGGCGCTGATGGTGTCGTTCATGGAGTTCTCCTTGAAGAATTAGACTCGGATGGCGGTTTGCGTAACCATAGTGTTCCGGTTATTAAAACACTGTTTATGGGTAATGTAAACGTACCTGACAGCCCATGCCGGGATCGGGTGATGTTTGACGGACAGTGTTTTATGGCAGCGGTTTTGTCCGGCAGGAATCGAAGATATCGAGCGTTCTGTCGTAAGTACTCGAGCGGATTTCCATAAGCGCGAGCAGGGTATGGAACAGATTGTCGTGAGACCAGGTTTTTTCCCGGGCCTGACGTGCGATACAGCCATAATCGAGATGATCGAGTTTTTTCATGGTGTCGGACATCCACAGGATCATGGGGATTTTTTTCTGTTCATCAGGCGCAATGGAATAAGGCAAGCCGTGGAGATAGATATTGTTTTCGCCGAGTGACTCGCCATGGTCCGATACATAAAGCAGACCGGCTTCCAGATGCGGGAATTTTTTGAGGATGCCGATAGCCCTGGAAACGACAGAGTCAGTATAGAGAATGGTATTGTCATAAGTATTGATGATTTCCTCGCGGGTACAGTTCTGGATATCGGCGGTATCGCAAGTCGGTCTGAATTTGCGGAAAGTTTCAGGATAGCGTTTGTAATATGTCGGGCCGTGACTGCCGATGGTATGCAAGACGATGAAAGTATCCTTTTTGACGCTGGCGATATATTCCTCGAGATTGTCGAGAAGAATTTCATCGAAGCAACTTTGACCGTCGCAATAGCGCGGGTCGTTGCTTTTGTACACTTTTCGGGTAGGAACGCGATTGCAGACTTCCTTGCAACCGTCATCGTTTTCCAGCCAGAGGACGTCAAAGCCGGTTTGACGGAGCAAATCCATGAGGTTTTCTGTATATTTTGCGTTGTCGGCACGAAAGTTTTTCCGTGTCATGTTGGAGAACATGCACGGGACGGAAGTGGCTGTCGCCGTACCGCAGGAATAGACATCCTGAAAAGCGATGACGTTTTCCCTGGCAAGCAGCGGGTTGGTATCGCGTGAATAGCCATTGAGCGAAAAGTTGGCGGCACGCGCGGTTTCGCCGACGACGAGAATGAATACAGCAGGTACCGAACCCTCGTATGGCATCAGTTTGGCAGAGGTATCCAGATGCTGGAGTTGCCGGTTGACCAGTGATTGGATATGCAAGTATCGTCCGGTGGAATAAATCGTACTGACCGGATTGATGAGCCGGTGCATGTCCTGATGGTTGCGTCCGAAGGCGGCGTATTCCTTGAAGAACAGGGTAGCGATCATTCCTGTTGTGACGAGGCAACCGGTTATGGCGAGCAGACGGCTTTTGCATTCGGTACGGAAGGACTGGTAATCGATACGGGTTATTGTCAGGCATATGGCGGGCAGTACACCGCTGATGATGACCCAGAGGATGAATCGCAGGGTCATGAGGTCGAATGCCTCGCGTGTATTCGTTTCAAAGACATTGCGAATCATGCTGGAGTCGATGAAAACACCATATTCGAACATGAAGTAGTTGGTCGCGCTGGAGATGATCAACAGCAGGATCAGGATCGGTTTGGCAAGATACGGTACCAGAACGAGATTGAAGATCAGGTAGAGTGCGGTAAAGATGAGAACGGGTATGCTGAGGCCGAAAAAGAGCGCGGCGGTATCCCTTACCGCCAGATGGTGGAGGATGTAGCGCCACAGTGACAGATTCAGCACGGTTGTGAAATACAGGGCGCTGATGACCGTGAGCCACCGGCTGTCAAGGCGAATACGGTATGCAAAAAATCCGGCAGAGATATGTGTTGCCATAAAGGGTTGTCATATGCAGTTTGGGATATCGGATATTGTCGGAATGAAATAGTGAAATCCCGATGAACGGTATGTAAAAGGGATGTGAACAACTTGATATTTGTCAGCGTTTTATCAGGAAAGGGTGTGTGAGGAAGTCAGGCTTGAAGGCAGATCGAACGGCAGGCGCACCAGGCGGTCATGCACTTCGATGTCGTATTCAGGGGCGGGTGAAGTCAGGGGATGAATGCAGATAAAGAAAAAGGCCACGTTTCATAACGTGGCCTTTGGTGTTCTTGGTGGGTTGTGAGCGACTCGAACGCTCGACCTACGGATTAAGAGTCCGCAGCTCTACCAACTGAGCTAACAACCCGACAGGTTTGAAATTATAGCAGCAAATCTCCGGATGGGTAAAGTATTGTCCGTTTTTTTTGTGAACGATGTTTTTTTCATACATTCTGCACTGATAGTGCGCAGCTGTTGGCGATGTGGGTGGTAGTGGTGGCACGGAATTTTTTCACGGATGCTCCGTTTCGGGACATGTTGGCACAGGATGGCAGGACATGGCGTTTTGTTGTGCACCATTATGGTGCGCCCTGCATGCAATGTATGCCTTCGATGGGGAATGACTGCTCGGGCAGGCGGGAGTATCCGGATTGTTTCCATACAGTAATGTAGTTATGACCTGATGCAAAAAGTTGGCACGGTCTGTGCTTTATGAAGGATACGGAAATCATTTCGCAGGGCGGGAAAGTGTAATTCAGGTGTGTTTTTGCCATCTGTGCGTTCCGGTCCGGATTTGAAGGTTTTTTCAGTATTCAAAAAGGGGAACGAGATGAAATTGATCAGTGCCATTATCAAGCCGTTCAAGCTCGACGAGGTCAGAGAGGCGTTGGCCGAGATCGGCATTCAGGGGATGACTGTGACGGATGTACGTGGTTTCGGACGGCAAAAGGGACATACGGAGTTGTACCGCGGCGCGGAGTATGTTGTTGACTTTCTTCCGAAGATCAAGATTGAAGTGGCGGTATCCGACTTGTATCTCGATCAGGTGATCGAGGCGGTTTGCCAGTCCGCTTCGACAGGCAAGATCGGCGATGGCAAGTTGTTTGTCGTCGATCTGGAACAGGTAGTGAGAATCCGTACCGGTGAAACTGGTGAAGAGGCATTGTGAGCAGGAGGCAGATCATGAAAAAGATAATGTTGTCAGGAATGGTACTGGCGGGCGCAGGGGTGTGCAGTATGGCACGTGCTCAGGATGCGGCTGCGGATACGGCAGTGACGGCGGCTGCGGCCTTGAGTGCCGGCGATACGGCATGGATGATGACATCGACGTTGCTTGTGCTGATGATGGTGGTGCCCGGACTGGCGCTGTTTTATGGCGGACTGGCACGAACGAAGAATATGCTGTCCGTACTGATGCAGGTGTTCGTGACTTTCTCGCTGATTACGGTGCTGTGGTTTCTGTATGGCTATTCGCTGGCGTTTTCCGGCGAGGGTATGATTGTCGGTGATTTCAGCAAGGTGTTCATGAAGGGTGTGACACCGGATTCCATGTCGGCGACGCTGACGACGATTCCGGAGTATGTGTTTGCGGCATTCCAGGGATCGTTCGCCTGTATTACTGCGGCTCTTATTGTCGGGGCTTTTGCTGAACGTATCAAGTTCGGTGCTGTGATGGCGTTTATGGCGATCTGGTTTACGTTCAGTTATGTCCCGATGGCCCATATTGTCTGGGGTGGCGGTTTTCTGGCTGAAGATGGTGCACTGGATTTCGCAGGCGGAACGGTCGTTCATATCAATGCCGGTATTGCGGGTCTGGTCGGCGCATGGCTGATCGGCAAGCGGCTGGGTTATGGACGTGAAGCATTCATGCCGCATTCTCTGACGCTGACGATGGTGGGTGCTTCCCTGTTGTGGATCGGCTGGTTCGGTTTCAATGCCGGTTCGGCAGGCGCTGCCAACGGTCTGGCCGGGATGGCTTTCGTCAACACGGTTGTTGCTACGGCCGCCGCTACCCTGACCTGGCTGATCGGTGAAGTCTTTACGCGTGGCAAACCGTCCATGCTGGGTGCTGCTTCCGGTGCGGTCGCCGGTCTTGTCACGATTACGCCGGCTGCCGGTTTTGCCGGTCCGATGGGGTCGTTGGTAATGGGGCTGATCGCCGGTCCGGTTTGTCTGTGGGGTGTGACCGGTCTGAAAAGACTGCTGAAGGTCGATGATGCGTTCGATGCTTTCGGTGTACATGGTCTTGGCGGTATTCTCGGTGCGATTCTGACGGGGATTGCTGTTTCTCCGGCTCTGGGCGGTACCGGTCTGGCAAGCGGCGAATATTCGATGCTGATGCAGCTCTGGATTCAGGTCAAGAGTGTCGTTGTGACGATGGTATGGTCGGCAGTAGTATCGTTTATCGCCTACAAGCTGATCGGCATGGTCTGGGGATTGCGTGTTTCCGAAGACGAGGAACGCGATGGTCTGGACAAGACGTCACATGGAGAATCGGCCTATCATTATTGATTGTGCAATATGCGTATTGCAAGGTCTGTACGAAAAAGCCCGGCTATATGCCGGGCTTTTTCCGTTTATGCAGGATTTATCCTGCATGCAGGCGTTTACTGGCCGTTTTTGTGTCCGATGGATTCCAGAAGCATCGAATTCATCCGTTTGACGAAGGCTGCAGGGTCTTGCAGAACACCGCCTTCGGCCAGAACGGCCTGATCGAACAACAGGTTTGTCCAGTCGTCGAAACGGGTGTTTTCGTATTTGAGTGCTTGCACGATCGGATGATTCGGGTTGATTTCCAGAATCGGTTTCATGTTGGGCACTTTCTGGCCGGCAGCCTTGAGCATGCGCTGGAGATTGCTGGAAAGGTCGTTTTCATCGGCAATCAGACATGATGGCGAGTCGGTCAGACGGACGGTGACCCGGACGTCCTTGACCTTGCCGCCCAGAACGGTTTTCATTTTTTCAAGGGTTTCCTTGAATCCGGCCTGGTTTTCCTCGTTTTGTTTCTTTTCGTCTTCGTCGGCAAGCTTGAGCAGATCAAGGTTGCCTTGTGCTACGGAAACGAGGTTCTTTTCGTTGTATTCCTGAAGGAACGAGAGCATCCATTCATCGACACGGTCCGTCAGAATCAGCACTTCGATACCTTTCTTTCGGAAGATTTCGAGATGTGGGCTGTTTTTGGCTGCCGTGTAGTTTTCCGCAGTGATGTAGAAAATGCGTACCTGATTTTCTTTCATGCGGGAGATATAGTCGTCCAGCGAGACGTTCTGGATGTCGCTGTCGTTGTGTGTGGACGCAAAACGAAGCAGTTTGGCGATCCGTTCCTTGTTGGTCGGGTCTTCGCCGATACCTTCCTTGAGAACCTGGCCGAACTGTTTCCAGAACGTGGCATATTGTTCCTGTTTTGCCGGGTCGTCGGATTGTGCCAGTTCCTCAAGCATGGAAAGGACGCGGCGGGTGGAGCCTTCACGGATCATTCGGACGTCGCGCGATTCCTGGAGGATTTCGCGGGAGACGTTCAGCGGAAGATCGTTTGAGTCGATCACGCCACGGACGAAACGCAGATAGACGGGCATGAGCTGTTCGGCGTCGTCCATGATGAAGACGCGTTTGATATAGAGCTTGATGCCGCCGCGTTTGTTTCTGTCCCACAGGTCGAACGGCGCTTCTTTCGGGATGTAGAGCAGCTGGTTGTATTCTGTGCGGCCTTCTACCTTGTTGTGCGTCCAGATGAGCGGATCGTTGTAATCGTGGGTGATGTGTTTGTAGAACTCGCGGTATTGCTCATCGGTGATGTCGCTCTTGTTTCGGGTCCAAAGGGCGCTGGCCTGGTTGACGGTTTCCAGTTCGGTACCGGTTTTCATGGCCTTGGTTTCATTGTCCCATTCTTCCTTGAGCATCTGGATCGGCAACGAGATGTGGTCGGAGTATTTCCGGATGATGGCTTTCAGACGCCAGTTGGTCAGGAAATCGTCTTCTCCTTCGCGCAGATGCAGGGTGATGTCGGTGCCGCGTGAGGATTTTTCGATGTTTTCGATTGTGAAGTCGCCTTCTCCTGTCGATTCCCAGCGGATTCCCTGGTCGGCAGGGAGACCGGCACGACGTGATTCGACGGTGATTTTGTCCGCGACGATGAAGCCTGAGTAAAAGCCTACGCCGAACTGGCCGATCAGGGCATCGTTCTTTTTCTGGTCGTTCGACAGGCGTGCGATGAATTCCTTGGTGCCGGATTTGGCGATGGTACCGAGATTGGCGATCGCTTCTTCACGGCTCATGCCGATGCCATTGTCGGAGATGGTGATGGTTCGCGCTTCCGGATTGAAGAAGATGCGGATTTTCAGATCCGGGTCGTGTTCCTGCAATTCGGGTTTGTCCAGCGCTTCATAACGAAGCCGGTCGATGGCGTCCGATGCGTTGGAAATCAGTTCACGCAGAAAGATTTCCTTGTTGGAGTAAAGCGAATGGATCATCAGCTGCAAAAGCTGTTTGACTTCTGCCTGAAAACCCATAGTCTGTTTTTCTGTTTCTGCCATTTGTTTTCCCTCGTGGAAATCATGAATCATGTAAATGCATCCTATGTATGGGTTATACCCGATATTTCAAGCGCGATAAAGTGCCATGTCAGCAATCGTTTTTCATGGGGGAAATGAATCGGCAGGAGAAAAAAGTACAGTGGTATGCGCGAAGGCGTTTGCATCAGCCGGTTTGCATTGTCAGGACGGGTTTTCGTTGTCCGGGTGGAATGTCACAGTGAAGGTCGTGCCTTCGCCTTCGCGGCTTGTCATCGTGATTTTCCAGTTGAGAATATGGCAAATACGGGATGCAATGGACAAGCCCAGACCGTAGCCTGCGCTTTCTTGCCGAAGTCCCTGTTTTCCACGGTATCCTGTATCGAAAATGCGTTCTTTTTCAGCGGCCGAAATGCCGGAGCCGGTGTCGGTGACGGAAAACGAACGGTTACCGAGAATGATTCCGACACGACCTTTTGCGGTATAGCGGATAGCGTTGAAAACGAGATTGTTCAGCACCGAGGCAACCAGAATGGCATTGTATTTTTCGGTGTGGGGCGCGCCATGTCGTTCGACGGTCAGCCGCAGGCCTCTTGCTTCGGCTTCATGGCGCCAGATCGGTTCGTTTTCTTCGACGATGTCGGCGATTTCGGCGATTTTTTCGGTGCGTGCCGTATCCTGGCGTACCAGATTCAGGAAAACGCTGACCAGTTCTTTCATCCGTTTGGCGGTGCGTCTGGCGCGTTGGATGATTTCTTTCTGATGTGCATCGAGGTTGGTGGACTGTTCCAGCAGTTCGATGGATGTGCTCATGACGGTCAGTGGCGTGCGTAACTCGTGGCTGACTTCAGAGGCGAATTGCCGTTCACTTAGCAAAAGCCGCTGGAGCCGTGCAGTGGTGATTCGGAAACTTTCGGCCAGTTCCCCGATTTCGTTTTGTTCCCATTGTCCGGAAAACGATTCCGCATCGAGTCGTCCTTCCTTGAGGGCCTGATTGAGCCGTCGTGTTTCGTCCAGCAGTTTGTCCAGCGGGCGGAAGGATCGTTTGGCCATCCAGAGTCCGAGCGCAAGCGAAATGAGTACGATGGCGGAGAGCAAGGCCAGTCCGGTGAAAAACAGATGGCGCTCCCAGTTTTCGAATTCATCTTGCGATCGCGTCATGATGTATTTTTTGCCGTTGATGGTCTTGACGAAGACGTGCAAATCTTCTCCGTCTGTATATTCGCTGTATCCTTCCGGCAGGTTGCGGAAGCGCTCCGGAATTTCGTATTTGGTGTCGTGTTCGATGTAGAGACGGGAGAACGGATCCAGTCTCGGGGGAGCGCCATATGAGAGATCGTCATCGATGGTCTCTGTGAGCATGCTTTCCATGGCGGAAGTCATCAGCTGTGCTTCGGCTTCCAGAAGGATATAGATCATGCAACAGCTGTATATAAGCCCGATGACGAGGGCCGTGGCCGCATGGATGGCGATGATGCGTGTTTTGATCGGTCCTGAAAACAGGTGTTTCCACCATGAAGTGTTCGCGGTAGCCACGGCATTATTCCCGGACTGTCCAGCCGAATCCCGGAACGGTTTTGATCAGCTGTTTGTCAAATGGTACGTCAATGACGGTTCGCAGGTTGTGGATATGTGTCCGCAGGCTGTCGCTGTCAGGACGATCGTCACCCCATAGTTCATGTTCCATTTCTTCACGTGAGACGACGGAAGGGCTCCTGAGCATGAGTTTTTTGAGGATCCGGAACATCATGGGATTGAGTTTGACTGATGTACCGGCACGGGTGACGGTGAGTTCGTCCAGATTCATGACGATGTCGGCGACCTGGATGATATGGCTTGCTGGACGTTTGCCGCGTCTCAAGATCGCTCCGATACGCAGTTCCAGTTCTGCCAGCGAGAACGGTTTGACGAGATAGTCGTCTGCGCCGGTGGAAAGGCCTTCGATTCTGTCTGCGACAGTGTCTTTTGCGCTGAGAAACAGTACCGGTGTTTCATCGCCTCGCGCACGCAGTTCACGGCACAGACTGATACCGTCCATACCCGGCAGCATGATGTCGAGAACGAGGATATCGAATCGTTGCAGTGTCAAAAGCGCCAGTGCCTTCAGACCGTCATCGGTATTGTCTGTCTGATGTCCTTTCGCTTCCAGAAAATCCACGAGGTTGTAGCGAATGTCCTGGTTGTCTTCAATGATGAGGATCTTTGCCATGTTGCATTGGATGTTGAAGGTTGCTGACGGGAGCGCAGTGAATGCCCGGTTTTTCTGACTGGTTTCCTGTCATTGTACTGATGACGTGCATAAAGAAGGCAGTCAGGTGAAGTATGCTGCAATGATACATTGCCTTGTGGAAAGACAAAATATTTTTGGGATTGTCTGTGTCCGTTCCAGACGTTTTGCCGGATTGTATTTCTGCGGATTGGACTAAAATCCTGTAAAGGGAACATACCTGTGTGCAGTTCCGGCTGGCGGAGATTTCTCGCATTGAGGGCGTATCACTGCCGGTTTTGCAGCGTTATAATGAATAAAAATATTTCTATTTCCGGTTTTCCCATGAAGTATTCAGACAGAATTCTCAATACGCCTTCATCTTTCATTCGTGATATTTTAAAGGTGCTCGACGCACCGGATATCATTTCGTTCGCTGGCGGTTTGCCCAATCCGGTATCGTTTCCGATCGATGCGTTAAAGGATGCGATCAATGGGGCGATACGCAAAAACGGCAGCAAGTTGTTCCAGTATTCGACGACGGAAGGCTATCTTCCGTTGCGTGAACTGATTGCGGAGAAGTACCGCAGAAAGTTCGGTCTGGATGTCAGACCGGAAGATATTCTGGTGACGAATGGTTCGCAGCAGGCGCTTGAGCTGATCGGGACGGTGCTGCTCAACAAGGGCGACAAGGTGTTGATGGAAGAGCCAGGCTATCTGGGGGCGATTCAGGCTTTTTCGCTGAGTGAACCGGAGTTTCTCTCGGTGACGCTTCAGGATGACGGTCTCGATGTGGACAAGCTCGAAGATGTGCTGAAACGTCATTCGGTGAAGCTGATATACAGTGTTCCGAATTTCCAGAATCCGACGGGATTGACGTATTCGATGGAAAAACGCAAGGCGATCCGCGAGCTGGTCGCAAAATACGATCTTGCGTTTATCGAGGATGATCCATATGGTGAATTGCGGTTCCGTGGCGAGTCGCTGCCGTATATCGGTGCGGGTTATCTGGAAAACAGCATTTTGCTGGGGTCGTTTTCCAAGACGGTCACGCCGGGGATGCGGCTGGGTTTCCTGATTACGAAAAACGCACAACTGATGCGTTATCTGGTGACAGCCAAGCAGGGCAGCGATTTGCATACCAATATTTTTACGCAGTATGCGATTTGCGAGTATCTCCTGAACAATCCGTATGAGGAACATGTCAGAAAGATCGTGGAATTGTATCGCTCGCAGGCGACAGCCATGCTCGATGCCATGGAGCGCTATTTCCCGGATACGGTGTCCTATACGAAACCGGATGGCGGGATGTTTATCTGGGCGACGTTGCCTGAAGGTCAGGCTGCGATGGACTTGTTTCCGAAAGCGATGGAACAGAAGGTGGCATTCGTGCCGGGCGATCCTTTTTATGTATCGAGAAGGGGAGTCAATACCTTGCGCCTCAATTATACGAATGCGACGCCGGAAATTATCGACGAGGGTATCCGGCGGTTGGGCAGCATCCTGTAAGCG
>CAKQQG010000023.1 GCA_934270705.1 uncultured Oxalobacter sp.
TGAGAGCAGGCATGCAAGTGCAACAGGTGTGTTGCCACCTGCGATCATATAAAAATGGAGCTGTCCGGGAGGACAGGAATTGATATGCCAAAAATGAAAACCAAAAGCAGCGCGAAAAAACGTTTTCGCGTTCGTCCGGGTGGTACCGTCAAATGTGCGCAGGCTTTCAAGCGCCACATCCTGACCAAGAAAACTACCAAAGTCAAACGCCAGTTGCGTGGAATGACCAATGTCAATGCGAGCGATGTCGCATCCGTATTGCGTATGATGCCAAGCGCCTGATCCGTTAACACGAAAAACAAGGAAACAATATGTCCAGAGTAAAACGTGGGGTCACCGCACGGGCCCGTCATAAAAAACTGCTTGCCGAAGCCAAAGGCTATCGTGGTCGTCGCAGCTCGGTATATCGTGTTGCAAAAGAAGCTGTCATGAAGGCTGGTCAGTATGCCTATCGTGACCGCCGTAACAAGAAACGGGTATTCCGCGCCCTGTGGATCACCCGTATCAACGCTGCTACCCGTGAACTGGGAATGTCTTACAGCGTGTTTATGAATGGTTTGAAGAAAGCCGCTATCGAACTGGATCGCAAGGTGCTTGCAGATATGGCAGTGGCAGACAAACCTGCTTTCGCGGCAATTGTCGATCGGGTCAAGGCTGCTATCGCAGCTTGACCTGCTAGCAGGATGCATAGAACGAAGCGGGGCAAGACAATGACTTGCCCCGCTTTTTATTTTTCCGTTGTCCGACAGGAATACATGGCATGGATTCGTTAGAACAGTTGATTTCTCTGGCACAGCAGGATTTCCGGAGTGTTTCCGATCCGGTATCACTTGAAAATGCCAAGGCAAAATATCTCGGCAAGACCGGGTTGATTACGGCAGAAATGAAAATGCTAGGCAAGATGGCACCGGAAGAGCGCAAGGCGCGCGGTGCGGTCATCAATGCCGCCAAAAGCCAAATCGAAACTGCGCTCAATGAAAGACGTCAGGAGTTGGCCAATGAGAAATTGCAGGCGAAGCTCAGCGCAGAGGCAATCGATGTGACGTTGCCGGGGCGAGGCAGGGGCAAGGGGGGTATCCATCCGGTCATGCGAACCTGGGAACGGATCGAACGGATTTTCGGTTCCATCGGTTTCGATGTCGCCGACGGTCCGGAAATCGAGACGGACTGGACAAACTTCACGGCACTGAACAGTCCTGAGAACCATCCAGCCCGTTCCATGCAGGATACTTTCTATATCGATGGCAAGGATTCGCAAGGCAAGCCGTTGTTGTTGCGCACCCATACCAGCCCCATGCAAGTCCGTTATGCCCGCTCCCACGAATTGCCGGTCAAGGTGATTGCCCCCGGAAGAACCTATCGTGTGGACAGCGACGCCACACATTCGCCGATGTTCCATCAGGTGGAAGGCCTGTGGATCGACCGCAACATCAGCTTTGCCGATCTCAAGGGTGTCTATCTGAATTTCGTACAGGCATTTTTCGAAACAGACAATTTGCAGGTGCGTTTCCGTCCATCTTATTTTCCGTTTACCGAACCGTCTGCTGAAATCGACATTGCTTTCGGTTCCGGTCCATTGAAAGGCAAATGGCTTGAAGTGTCCGGCGCAGGCCAGGTGCATCCGAATGTGCTCAAAAACATGGGGATCGACTCCGAGCAGTATATCGGGTTTGCTTTCGGCTCCGGTCTGGAAAGATTGACCATGCTGCGTTACGGCATCAATGACCTGAGACTGTTTTATGAAGGCGATCTGCGCTTCCTGAAACAATTCAATTAAAACGTTTTTAACTGTTACCGTATTTTTTCTTGGGCTGATCATGCAATTTTCTGAAAACTGGCTTCGGACCATGGTGAATCCGGAGATGACAACGGAAGAACTGGCGCATCTGATGACAATGTCGGGACTGGAAGTGGAAGAGGTGATGCCTGTTGCGAAACCGTTCTCGAAAGTCGTCGTTGCGAAAGTACTCGAAGTGGCCAAGCATCCCAATGCGGATCGTCTGAGCGTTTGCCAGGTGGATGCAGGAACCGGAACGATTCTGAATATCGTGTGCGGTGCGCCGAACGTCCGGGCGGGCATGAAAACCGGTTGTGCACTGGTTGGCGCCGTGTTGCCACCGGGCGAGGATGGCAAACCTTTTTCCATCAAGAAGGGCAAGTTGCGTGGCGTGGAATCGAACGGTATGTTGTGCTCCTTGCGTGAATTGCAGCTTTCCGACGACCATTCCGGCATCATGGAGTTGCCAGACGATGCTCCGGTCGGTACCAGTTTGCGTGACTACATGGAACTGGAAGACTCGGTTTTCGATATCAAGCTCACACCGAACAAGGCTGATTGCCTTTCATTGCTTGGTGTTGCCAGGGAAGTTTCCGCATTGACAGGGGCTCCACTGAAGTTTGAAAAGGCGCCGCCCGCGGTCGTGACGTCCGATGTCCGTCAGGAAGTCAATATTCATGCACCTGATCTGTGTGGTCGCTTTACGGGACGTGTCATTCGCAATATCAATGCACGTGCCGCGACGCCGGAATGGATGATACAGCGTCTTGAAAGAAGCGGTCAGCGTTCGGTATCCGTACTGGTCGATATTTCCAATTATGTCATGCTGGAATACGGTCAGCCGAACCATATATACGACCTTGACAAGATTTCCGGGGCATTGAATATCCGTTGGGGCAAAAAGGGCGAACAGGTTAATCTGCTCAACGGTATGACCGCTGAAGTGGATGAATGGGTCGGCGTTATCGCGGACGACAACGGCCCTGAATCGATGGGTGGCGTGATGGGCGGCGAACGGACATCCATTTCTCTGGATACGGCCAATATTTTCATCGAAGCCGCTTTCTGGTGGCCGGACGCCATTCGTGGCCGTGCGCGCCGCTACAATTTCACGACGGATGCCGCGCACCGTTTCGAAAGAGGCGTCGATTATGAATTGACTGTTGCAGCCATCGAACGCATTACGGAACTGGTTCTCGATATTTGCAAGGTGGAAGGTCAGACGGTTGTCGGTCCTGTCGTTGACAATGTGGTCAACTTGCCGGTTCGCAAGCCGGTCAAATTGCGCAAGGAAAGAGCGGAAAAGGTGATCGGTATCGCACTGACAGCCGACCTGATCGCGGATATTTTCAGGCGCCTTGATCTGAAATTCGTTCAGGATGGCGATGCTTTTACGGTCACGCCGCCATCGTACCGTTTCGATATCGAAATCGAGGAAGACCTGATCGAGGAAATCGCGCGCGTCTATGGTTTCGAGCGTATCCCGGCACTGCCGCCGGTCGCGGCCAACGTCATGCGTATCCGACCGGAAAATATCCGCTCACTGTTTTCGATCCGGCAGCAGATGGCTGACCTGGATTATCAGGAAGTTGTCAATTACAGCTTTGTGGACGAGGCATGGGAAAAGGATTTTGCGAATAATGCCGATCCTATCCGTTTGCTCAATCCGATCGCAAGCCAGATGAGCGTCATGCGTTCGAACATGATCGGCAATCTGGTTGCGAATGTCCGTTATAATCTGAATCGCAAGTTTTCAAGAGTCCGCCTGTTTGAAATCGGTGCCGTTTTCCTGAGAAATGCGGAAGTGCAGGATGGCCCGTTGACGGTTGCAGGATATGAACAGCCAAAACGGCTGGCTGCCATTGCTTACGGACTGGCCGATGAAGAACAATGGGGATTGCCTGACCGGCAAGTCGATTTTTTCGATGTGAAGGCCGATCTGGAAGCATTGTTTGCTCCGGCATCGCTGCGCTTTGTCAAGGCAACCCACCCGGCGTTGCATCCGGGACGTTGCGCGAAAGTCGAATGTGCGGGAAAGGAAATCGGTATCATCGGTGAGTTGCATCCGTCCTGGCAACATAAATACGATTTGCCGCATGCACCTGTGCTTTTTGAAGTGGACGTAAGTGCCTTGCAGGCTGTCGATGTACCGGTATATACGGAAATAGCGCGTTTCCAGCCGGTGACGAGAGATATCGCGCTGGTGGTCGATTCGTCGATGCCTGTGCAGGAAGTCATTGACAGATTTTACAGGGAAAAAGATAATAACCCCCTCTGTGGTATCATGCAAGCTGTTGTTTTGTTTGATGATTATCGAGGCAAGGGGTTGGGTGCCAATGAAAAGAGCCTGGCGTTCCGCTTTACCTTGCAAGATGCCAATAAAACCTTGCAGGATGAAGCCGTGGATGCAGCAATCAAAGCGTTCGTGGCGGCAGCCGAAAAAGATTTGGGGGCGCGTTTGCGTGCCTGAGTTTCCGAATAGATGTCTGGTATAACAAGCATGAAACGATCCACCGATTCGCAATTGACAGAAAAGACGGAATCCGCTTCTTTGAAAAAAGTCGCAGCATCGAGTTCCGACAAGAGTACATCGACGCTGACCAAGGCCGAGTTGACTGAGTTGCTGTATGAACAGGTCGGGCTGAACAAACGTGAAGCCAAGGAAATGGTCGAGACTTTTTTCGAGGAAATCTGTTCCGCGCTGGAACGGGGGGAAATGGTGAAACTGTCGGGCTTCGGCAATTTCCAGTTACGCGACAAACCCCAGCGTCCAGGCAGAAATCCCAGAACCGGCGAGGAAATCCCGATTACGGCACGACGTGTCGTGACATTTCATGCCAGTCAGAAATTGAAATCGATGGTTGAATCAGCGGAATAATTTGACGAGTAGCGTGCTATTTCCATGAACGAACGGATCCAAAAATCTGATTTACCGCCTATACCGGCCAAACGATATTTCACGATCGGCGAGGTCAGTGAGTTATGCGGTGTGAAGCCGCATGTATTGCGATACTGGGAGCAGGAATTCGCGCAGTTGAAACCTGTCAAGCGAAGGGGGAACCGTCGTTATTACCAGCATCATGAAGTTTTGCTGATCAGAAAGATCAGGGAGCTGCTGTATGAACAGGGATTCACGATCAGTGGTGCAAGAAACAAGCTCAATGAGCGCGGGTCGAGGAATGTGGTGGTCGAGGAGATGCCGCCTGAAAGTGTGACGGCAGTATCTTCTCCGGTGGATGTCGATGCGATTCGTTCCGAGCTCGAAGCGGTTCTGGCTTTATTGACGCCGGTACCGAAAGCATGATTCAGTTGGATGGCACCGGACAGAAACAGGCGCTGTCCGTAACGACATAGCGCCATTGCTCCGGTTCCGGAACAAGTGGTTGGGTCTGATGCGTATATTGATCAGTAATGATGACGGATATCTGGCACCGGGAATCAGTGCGCTGGCACGCGCGCTGGAACCGATTGCTGAAATCGCTGTCGTCGCCCCGGACAGCAATCGTTCGGGAGCTTCGAGTTCACTGACGCTAGAGCGTCCGATATCCGTCTATCAGGGCAGCAACGGTTTCTCCTATACGACAGGTACACCGTCCGATTGCGTGCATATTGCCGTGACTGGTGTGCTTCCATGGCGTCCCGATCTGGTGGTGGCCGGAATCAACCATGGCCAGAACATGGGTGAAGATACGATTTATTCCGGAACGGTGGCTGCAGCGATGGAAGGGTATCTGTTCGATATTCCGTCCATTGCTTTTTCTCAAGTCAACAAGGGGTGGGCCGAGCTGGAAAGTGCCGCCCTGGTTGCCAGGGATGTGATTCTGCGGGTTTATGACAAGTTACCCAAGCCGTTTTTGCTCAATGTCAATATCCCCAACAAGCCATATGCCGAGTTGAAAACGATACGTGCGACCCGACTCGGAAGACGTCACGAGTCGGAAGCGGTCATTCGTGAAAAGGACCCGTTCGGTCGGGAGATATTCTGGATCGGGCCATCAGGGCCGGTACGCGATGCAGGTGAGGGTACCGATTTCCATGCGATCCGGAATGGTCATGTATCGGTGACACCGTTGCAACTGGACTGGACTCATTTGTCTGCGCTTGATGAGCTGGAAAAAATACTGGCATGAACAAGAAAGCGAAATCGTTCCCTTTGCCATTGTCCAGAGTGATGGGACGGTCTTCGTTTGAACGACAGGTGAGAACTTCTGCAGAAAGGTCGGGTAGTCCATCGGCTGTTGGCATGGGTGCGATGAAAAATCCAGTGCAGACGGCTGGCGGGAATGTCCAGACTGTCATGCCTGAAGTGGCACGTCATAAAGTGCCGGTGTCGCGGTCATTACAGTCGATGGTGGAACGGCTGGCTATGGCGGGTATTCGTGACAAGGTCGTTCTGGCGGCGATCGGCCAGGTTCCCAGGCATCTTTTTGTCGATCCCGGATTGTCTGGCCAGGCGTATTCTGACGTGGCGCTACCAATAGGCGCGCACCAGACAATTTCGAAACCCTCAACTGTCGCCAAAATGATGGAAGCCTTGCGAATGGGGCAGGATGCTCCCCTGATGCAAAAGATTCTGGAAATTGGAACGGGATGCGGTTATCAGGCGGCGATTCTCGCTAAAATAGCGAAAGAGGTTTATTCTGTCGAGCGGATAAAAAGTTTGCATGCACTGGCGCGGCACAATCTCCGGTCATTGCGAATCGCCAACTTGCGTTTGCATTATGGTGACGGTATGTTGGGATTACCCCAGGTGGCGCCTTTTGACGGTATCATTATCGCCGCAGCCGGACTGGAAATACCCGATGCATTGTTCGACCAGCTGGCCGTCGGGGGCAGGCTGATCGCACCGGTCGGCGGAGAACAGCAAACCTTGCAACTGGTCAGGCGCGTAGCGAAAAACAAATGGGAACGCATGGTAGTGGATGACTGCCATTTTGTGCCGTTGCGAGGCGGTACGATCTGACTGTGCGGAATGAAAAGAATTGGAATACGATAAATGAAAAAGACAGGTTATCCTTTATTGATAGTTATCTGCGCCGGCTTGTATGCGTGCAGCAGTCCGCAGAGAACAGCGCCGATTTCCGACCGGTCCACCATCACCAGTTCGTCATATGAAGCGCCTATCGACAGGAATACTGTCCGTTATACCGTGAAAAGCGGAGATACGCTTTCGCAGATTTCACGCCGATCGGGACATAGTGTGGCTGAGCTGGCAGCCTGGAACCAGATCGGCAATTTAAACGATCTGAAAGTTGGACAAGTCATCCTGGTACAGCCTCCTGAAGGAACGACTGCCGGGGTAGAGACTGCCAGTGTCGCTGCATCATCGCAGGTAGAGGTTCGTTCGATCGATGCCGCAAACAACGAGTCCCGGACCGAGCAGGCTACATCCGCCAAAAGTACCACTCCGACAACGACATCGGTATCAGCCGGTGCCCGGGAAGTCGATGGTATCAACTGGAGCTGGCCTGCCAGTGGAAATGTCATTGCATCGTTTGCAGCCGGTAAAAACAGGGGGATCGATATCGCAGGTACGAAAGGGCAGAAAGTGCTTTCCGCTGCTGATGGTATTGTCCTGCATAAGGGCAGCATGAACGGTTACGGTAATCTCGTCATCATCAAACACAGCGACAACGTCTTGTCGGCCTATGCACATAACGACAAGATTCTCGTTCAGGAAAAACAGCAGATCAAACGCGGTCAGCAAATCGCCGAAATGGGCAATACGGACAGTGACAGGGTCAAGCTGCACTTTGAAATACGCTATCAGGGCAAGCCGGTCGATCCCGTAAAATATCTGCCTGCCCGCTAATGGGCGGTTTCATGTTTTCTGTGTAACGCATATTGAATCAATATGCGTTACACACGTTTCAAATATTATTTATGTCTGCTCATATCATTTCAATCAAGGCGCTGGATGCCGAGGGGCGCGGTGTCGGTTATTTGCCCAATGAAGATGGCACACCTGGCAAGGTGGTCTTTGTCGAGGACGCATTGCCTGGTGAGACGGTCTTGTGCGAGACGTGGAAAAGAAAAAGCAAGTGGGAACTGGCAAGGACGGTATCGCTGATCCGCGAATCGGCAATGCGTGTCAAGCCGGCATGTCCCTCTTTCGGGATTTGCGGCGGGTGTTCCATGCAGCATCTTGAACCAGCCGCACAGGTAGCGGTCAAGCAGCGTGTTCTGGAAGACAATTTGTGGCATATCGGTCGTGTCAGGCCGGAGCAGATACTGCGTCCTGTTCATGGACCTTACTGGGGATACCGGTTTCGTGCACGCTTGTCAGTCAATTATGTGCCGAAAAAAGGGGGCATACTTGTCGGTTTCAGGGAAAAACAGTCACGGTATATCGCCGATATGACGCGATGTCCGGTATTGCCGGCCCATATTTCGGATATGCTGGTACCCCTGCGCGAGCTGATCGGATCATTGTCTATTTTCCGGCAGATACCGCAAATCGAAGTGGCGATCGGCAATGACAAGAACGGACTGGTCACAGCCTTGTTGCTGCGGATTATGGCGCCATTGACGGCGGCTGATGAACAGACGTTAAAGGAATTTGCAGACAAATATCATGTCCAGTGGTGGTTGCAGTCGAAAGGACCGGACACCATCACGCTGTTTTATCCTGACGGGAACCGGTTGCAATACTGGTTACCGGAATTCGATGTTGAAATGCCGTTCAAGCCAGGAGATTTCACACAGGTCAATCACCAGATCAATCAGGTATTGGTATCGCGTGCCATTCGTTTGCTGGGAATCGGGGCCGGGCATCGGGTGGCGGATCTGTTTTGCGGACTGGGCAACTTTTCCCTGCCCATGGCACGGCTTGCCAGAGAAATTGTCGGGATCGAGGGTAGCGAGACACTGACGCAACGGGCAAGAGAGGCTGCCATTCGCAATGGCTTGCAGGACAATACCCGTTTCGAAACACGCAATCTGTTTGATATGACGGAAGACGAGTGGGTAGCGCTGGGCGCGTTCGATCGCGTGCTGATCGATCCGCCAAGAGACGGCGCAGCATCTGTTTGCCAGTCTATTGCTGCGCTGGACGACGAACACAAGCGTTTTCGCCCGGAACGGATCGTATATGTATCGTGCAATCCGTCCACACTGGCGCGTGACGCCGGAATTCTGGCTGGCAGCGGACATTACCGGCTGGTGTCGGCCGGTGTCGTGAACATGTTTCCGCATACCTCGCATGTGGAATCCATGGCAGTTTTCGAAAGAAAGGACTGATCGGGCGTCGTACGCGTTTTACGAAAATAGTGTATGGTTGTGAACAAGTGGCTTCGCAAGCCGGATAATGACCCGACGGGGCACAAGCTACTTTCCGTTATATGTCGGGTTTACAGAAGATACGGGAGCGTTCATGAACAATCGCAAGAAAATACACAAGACTGATGCCGAATGGCGAGCATTGTTGTCTCCGTTGGCTTACGAGGTCACCCGGCAAGGCGGGACGGAATATCCTTTTACAGGGCAATACTGGAATCATGACGAAACGGGAGTATATTATTGTGTAAGTTGTGGAACGCCCCTGTTTCTGTCTGATACCAAATTCGATGCCGGTTGTGGATGGCCCAGCTTTTTCAGGCCGATCGACCCGGAAAATGTGACGGAACGAGTTGATACCCGTCTGGGTATGGTTCGTACGGAAATCCTGTGCGCTGTATGTGATGCGCATTTGGGACATGTGTTCAATGACGGACCACCTCCTACAGGATTGCGATATTGCATCAATTCTGTCGCATTGCGGTTCGAGCCATTGCAGATCGGCGGGAAATCATCTGCTAAATGATTGAATAATATGAAGTTTCTATTTGACTTGTTTCCAGTTATCCTGTTCTTTGCCTCGTTTTCCTGGGCAAAGAAAAATCTCGCAGCGGCCCAGGCGGTCGCCGACCGGTATTTGTCTGCCTTTGTCGCAGGTCCACAGATTCCGGAATCGTCTGTACCGATTCTGATTGCGACGGCACTGGCGATTATTGCGAGTGCCTTGCAGATCGTTTACCTCTTGTTGAGAAAAAAGAAAATCGAGGCGACCTTGTGGGTATCGTTGATCGTGATCACGATTTTCGGTGGTGCGACCATTTATTTCGGCAGTGAGGAGTTCATCAAATGGAAACCGACCGTCTTGTACTGGTTATTCGGAGGTGCCTTGTTGCTGGCTCAACTGATATTCAGAAAAAATCTGATTCGCGCCATGATGGAAAAGAAAATCCAGCTGCCTGATGCCATATGGCAGAAACTGAATATGGCATGGGTACTGTTTTTCATATTGATGGGGATTTTGAATCTTTATGTCGCGTTCTGGGGCGGGTTTGAAACGTCGACATGGGTCAGCTTCAAATTGTTCGGCGGAATGGGCCTCATGCTGGTGTTTGTCATCGGACAAAGCATTTATTTGTCACGACACTTGAAAAATACATGACTGAATCGTTTGGCAAATAAAAAAGCGTGAAAATATCTTCACGCTTTTTTATTTGCCGTCGAAGTCCGGATGGGAGCGGTTGACGAAGGCTCGGTATCCCTTCTCGTAATCCATCGTATCGAAACAGTCGAAACACTCGTCATATTCCTGAGGCGTTACAGGGGAAGGATCTGCCAGCCGCCGGATGAAGCGCTTGTGCCAGCGTGCGGCCAGAGGCGCGCCGGATACGATACCGGAAACGGACTGGCGGACGGCATCGGCCAGTTCTTCATCCGGTATGACACGTGTGACCAGATGGCGGTCAAGAGCCTCACGGGCGTTGAAAATCCGGCCTTCCAGCAATATTTCCATGAGAACGTCCGGACTTGTCAGCATCAGCAGCGGTTTCAGTTCAGGGTAGGCCATGACCAGTCCCAGATTCTTGACCGGTGCCCCGAAACGTGCGGATTCGCCGCACAGACGGATATCGCAGACCGAGGCAAGTTCAAGGCCTGCACCGATACAGAGACCACGTATTTCCGCGATGACGGGAACAGGGCAATGCACGAATGCTTCCAGTGTCCGATGCATCAGTTCGCCGTATTCACGTGCCTGTCTCTTGCTGGCACGACAAGTCGAAAATTCATGGATGTCGCAGCCCGGAGAAAAGGCCGTGGGTGATGTACTGCGCAGGACGATACAGCGCAGGGAAGTGTCGGCAGACAATATCGTGATGACCTCGTGCAGGCGCATCCACATATGACGGGTGATGGCGTTGAGTTTTTCGGGACGGTTCAGGACGATGGCGGCGGTGTGTCCGTCGCGTGCCAGATAAACCGGTTCGTTTCTGTCGTCCAGAGGAAACGAACCGGTGGTGGAAGGTGCAGACGAGATGTCCATCGTGCGTATATCAGCCCGTATTGCGCATGCCGGCAGAAATACCGTTGATGGTCAGATGAATGCCACGGGTCGCACGGGCATCGAGGTTTTCCGGATTGTTGCCCGGATTACGGTGCCGTTTGATCAGTTCCACCTGCAAATGGTTCAACGGGTCGATATAGGCCAGACGATCTTTGAGCGCTCTTGCCAGCGTCGGGTTGTTGACAAGCCGTTCTTTCTCGTGGGTGATGATTTCGAAACTTTCCAGTGTACGCTGGTGTTCGGCACAAATTTGCGAGAACACATTGTCGCGCAGATTACGGTCTGTCACCAGTTCGGAATAACGGTAGGCAATCGCCAGATCGGCCTTGGCCAGCACCATATCCATATTGGAGAGCATGGATTCGAAGAAGGGCCATTCCTTGTACATGGATTGCAACAGGGCGATTTTCCGGTTTCTGACTTTCGGGTCGTTTTCATCGAGCCATTCGATGATGGCAGATCCGAAACCGTACCAGCCCGGCAGCAGAACACGGCATTGTCCCCATGAGAAGCTCCAGGGAATGGCTCTCAAATCCTCGATACGGCGGGATGATTTGCGCGATGCCGGACGTGAACCGATATTCAGTTCGGCAATTTCAGCGATCGGCGTGGACTGGAAAAAGTAATCGGTGAATCCCGGCGTTTCATAAACCAGATGGCGGTAGGCCTTGTATGCCAGTGCGGAAATTTCTTCCAGTGCCGTTTCGAAGTCATGCATCTTGTCGGCGTATTTCTTGTTCGGGTCTTCCGGCATCAGGCTGGCCTCAAGAGTGGAAGCGACCAGCAATTCGAGGTTGCGACTGCCGATTTCGGCATGCGAGAATTTGGATGCGATCATTTCACCCTGTTCAGTCAGACGAATTTGTCCGTTGACGGTACCGTGAGGCTGCGCCAGAATCGCTTCATAGGTCGGACCACCGCCACGCCCGACGGTGCCGCCACGCCCGTGAAACAGACGCAGTTTGACTCCCATTTCATTGAACAGTGCGACAAGCTGTTTTTCCGCCTTGTACAGCTCCCAGTTGGAAGTCGTATAACCGCCGTCCTTGTTCGAGTCGGAGTAGCCGAGCATGACTTCCTGAAGATCGCCCTGTCTGTGGATCAGTTTGCGGACGAACGGAATGCTCATGGCCTGTTTCATGATGGTGGATGCCTGCCGCAAGTCGGGAATAGTCTCGAAAAGCGGAATGGCCATCAGATCCAGTTCGGCGTCATCCCATTGGTGACCGATGCCGGCGGTGCTGTTGCGTTTCGGATGCAGCAGACCGGATTCCCGCTGCAAAAGGTATACTTCCAGCAGGTCCGATACCGTTTCGGTATGCGAAATGATGTAATTGGTGATGGCACGTTTTCCGTATTGTTCGCGGATATAACGTGCGGTGCGCATGATTCTGAGTTCGGATGTGGTTTCTTCCGAATATTGTGCGAAAGGCGAATACAGCAAGCGTGGTTTGCCCAGCTCGCTGATCAACAGTTCGACTTTCTTTTCTTCGGAAAGTCCGGCGTAATTCGGTTCGACCTGTGCAGTGGCGAAAATTTCCGTCAGGACACGTTCATGGACATCGGAACTTTGCCGCATATCGAGTGTGGCCAGATGGAAACCGAAAATATCGACAGCTGATTTCAGAAGTCCGAGCCGGAGACGGACGATCAGTTCACCGGCGTTCTGGTTGAGCGAATCGATCATGACTTGCAGATCGGCGCTGAATTCTTCCGGTGACGCATAGGGTTCGCCAACACCGATTTCGCTGCGCGAGAGGCTGGTCATGCCGTAATCACGTGCGGTGGCAGCCAGTCGGGAATAAATGGAAATCAGAACGCGGCGATACGGTTCATCGACACGGTGCATGGAGGTATCGGATGATGCATCGGCCATTTTCTGGAGTTCTGGACTGACATGATTGAGCAGCGATGACATGGACAGCTCGGCTCCCAGATTATGGATTTCTTCCAGATAAAATTCCATAATCAGGTGCGATTGCTGTTCCAGTGCGTGCAACATGGTGTCTGCATTGACATTGGGGTTTCCGTCGCGGTCGCCACCGATCCAGCTGCCCATTTGCAGGTATTTGCTTTCCGAACCCGGCGAGGGGATACCATCGGCGCTTTCTGGATACCTTTCTTCGATTTCTTCCTGGATGGTGCGGTATAACTCTGGCAATTCACGCAAGAACGTGATCCGGTAATAGGAAAGCGCGTTGTTGATTTCATCGGCTACCGACAGACGGGTATAACGCAAGAGGCGGGTTTGCCAGAGGGCCGCAATGCGTGCATAGAGCATTTCAGTGTTGTGCCTGCGTTCCTTGGGTGTCAGATCCGTATCGTGTTCGGCGAGCAGGCGTGCGATTTCGCGTTCGCTGTCCAGCGTGCTTTTGCGCTGGACTTCAGTAGGGTGTGCGGTCAGAACCGGTGAGATGAAAGTCTTTCGCAACAGTTTCTTGATGTCTGCACCGGAAACACCGGCCTTGTCGAGCATGTCCAGCGCATAATTCAGACTTCCTTTTTCAGGTGGTTCACCCGCAATTCTGGCTGCCCTGTATGCCAGGTTGGCGTGTTTATCGACAGCGATATTGGCAAGGTGGGAAAAGTAGGAAAAAGCGCGGACGACGGAAATGGCATGGTTGCGGCTCAGATTCTTGAGCAGGTTGTTCAGGGTATCCGCCGAGTACAGGTTTGGGTTTCTCCGGAAGCTGACAGCGGTACGGCGGATTTTCTCGACCAGATTGAAAATTTCTTCGCCTTCTTGTTCCCGGATGACATCGCCGAGCATGCGTCCAAGCATGCGGATGTCTTCTTTTTCCGGAGCTTCCTGTAAGGATTGATGCAGATCTGCCATAGTGATAATAAGGTCAGGTAAAACAAAAATTCCGGCCATTAGTGATGGCCGGTTTCACAATATCGAAAAGCTTGGACTGTTTTCAAATATCCAGAAAAGCGTGAATGCAGACCTCCGGGATAAAACCCGGAGTCGATACCGCCGTATTCTCATGACTTGTTCAGACGGGCATATGAGTGGGTTCGCTCATGTCCATTACGCATTGCAGCATACCACAGTCGAACGCATGCGATTGCACAAATAAAAGAGTATACCTTTTTTTTGTGTTAATCCTAAATTTTGCCGGTTTTTTCCTGAAAAAATAACAGCATGACAGCATCCATCGCCGACTTGCAAATTATCGCACCGTTATCACATCAAGCCGATTGCCAGGTAAAGGAAGGCAACAGGAATGCGCGAAATGGCAGATATACAAGCAGCTGTATCCAAAAGTGTATCGGACAAAAGCGGTGCATGAAGCTTGTCAGGAGGCTGTTCTCAGTGTTTTGAGCCGTCTTTGTGCATCGGTATTGCCTTGCGCAGCAGCTTTGCGGAACCAGCCGATAGCTTTGGATTTGTCGGAAGGAACGCCTCTGCCGTTTTCGTACATGATGCCCAGATTGTATTGGGCCTTGTCGTAACCTTTCTCGGCAGCACGTGTGAACCACTGGATAGCCATAGCTTCGTTTTTCGCCACACCGTTGCCGGACTGGTACAAAACCCCCATTTTGTTTTCGGCTTTCAGATAACCTTGTTTTGCGGCCTTGCCGAACCAGAAAGCGGACTGTTCCTTGTTTTTGGCGACGCCAAGACCCCGGGCGTACATGACGCCCAGGCCATATTGTGCTTCCGGCAGCTGGTGCATGGCCGCGCGGCGGATCCATTTGATGGCTTCATCGAAATCCTGACGTGTGCCTTTTCCCTGTGCATACATGACGCCCAGATTGTATTCCGCATCGGGAAAGTGCTGCACAGCCGCCTTGCCGTACCACTGGAAAGCTTCCAGATCATTCTGGTCCACGCCGTTACCCTCATAGTAGAGTACTCCCAGATAATTTTGTGCACGGGCAAATCCGCGGTTGGCTGATTGCGTGATGAGTGCGATGCCGCGCCGGACATCCTTGCCGACACCGATACCGTTGAGATAGATCAGTCCCAAAACATATTCCGAGCGGTGATCTTTCTGGTTGACGCCTTCCTTGAACAGAGAGATGGCCTGTTCGTATTGCCGGTTTTTGAAAAGACGAACGGCATCGGAAAAATCATCTGCAAGCGCATGTCCTGGCAGACAGGTCATACCGGCAAGGAACAAAACCGGCAAAAACCGTCTGGAGAACGATAATGCGTGTTTTTTCAGGTGTTGTCTGACCGTGTGGATGTCCATCAGAACCTCTTTTCATGTCGTACTTGGCCGATAGGATTACTTTAATATAAAAATAACGATTTTTTAACGGATTTTTTACAGCCCTGCATTGAGGAATGCATCGGGATAATATGGGCGTGGCAAGAAAAACACGTTCAGGCAATCTTGCATGGAAAAAACAGCAATGCAACGATCGCGCCGGACATATTGATGGATGACAAGTGGAAAGGATGTCGTATCGTGCGGAAAGGGCATGAAAAAAGGGCAGCGGACGCTGCCCTTTTCCGATTCCGGTCAACTGTTATCAGTCAGCCAGCAGTTGCCGCAATACATACGGCAGGATACCGCCGTGACGGAAGTAATCGACCTCGATTGGCGTATCGATACGCAAAAGCAGGGGAACGCTGGTCGTACTGCCGTCGGCACGGTGAATGAGCAGTGTGGCGTCCTGCAAGGGCCGGATATCGTCCAGTCCGAGCAAATCGAAAGTTTCATCGCCGCGCAGTCCCAAAGATGCGGCACTGTCATTACCGGTGAACTGGAGTGGCAAAACCGCCATGCCGACCAGATTGGAGCGATGAATCCGTTCAAACGAGCGGGCGATGACGGCTTTGACACCTAAAAGCTGAGTGCCTTTCGCAGCCCAGTCACGCGAAGAACCGGTACCGTATTCTTCACCACCGATGACGATGGTCGGGACGTTTTCTTTTTGATAACGCATGGCTGCATCGAAAATCGACATTTCCGTACCATCCGGTTGATACAGCGTGTAGCCACCTTCCATGCGACTGCCGTCGGATGCTGCCGGCAGCATCAGGTTTTTGATGCGGACATTGCCGAAGGTACCGCGCATCATGACTTCATGGTTACCACGGCGCGATCCGAAGGAGTTGAAGTCCGCCCGGGCGATGCCATGTTCGCGCAACCATTTGCCTGCCGGACTGTTTTCCTGAATGGAACCTGCCGGTGAAATATGGTCTGTCGTGATGGAGTCACCGAAAAGAGCCAGTGCGCGCGCACCCGAAATATGAACCGATGCAGGGCCTGCTTCCATGCTGAAACCGTTGAAGAACGGCGGTTCTGCGATATAGGTCGATTCCGGCCAGTCATAGACGTCACCGGTGGCGAAACCGGAGATTTGTTGCCAGAGTTCGCCCGGAGCCGATTTGATGGCGCTGTAATTCCGGCGGAAAGCCTGTGCATCGAGAGCCAGCGGCACCAGTTCCGCCACTTCATGCGAAGTCGGCCAGATGTCGGACAGATAAACGTCCTTTCCATCCTTGCCTTTGCCAAGCGGTTCGGTCGTCAGATCGCGTGTGACATTGCCAGCGATGGCGTAGGCAACGACCAGCGGCGGCGATGCCAGGAAATTCGCGCGGATATTGGGATGAATGCGTGCCTCGAAATTACGGTTTCCGGAAAGAACAGCAGCGGCGACCACATCGTTCTCGACGATGGCTTCGTTCATTGTGGTCGTCAGATCGCCGGCGTTGCCGATACAGGTGGTGCAACCGTAGGCAGCGACGGTGAAGCCGAGTTTTTCCAGATAGGGCAGCAATCCCGCTTTTTCCAGATAGCTGGTGACGATACGTGATCCGGGCGCCAGCGATGTCTTGATACGTGGAGAAACTTCCAGACCGGCTTCGACTGCCTTTTTCGCCAGCAGGCCGGCCGCCAGCAAGACTGCAGGGTTGCTGGTGTTGGTGCAGGACGTGATGGCGGCGATCAGGATATCGCCGTTGCGCAGTTCTTCGCCATCGCGTGTCCGGTAGGTGTTGGCCAGTTCGTCCGTTTTCTTGTTGAAGCCGCCGTCCGAGACAGGCAGACTGAACAGTTCGGTAAAGCGTTTTTTCAGATTGCCCAGTTCGATTCTGTCCTGTGGGCGTCTTGGACCTGCGACTGATGCGGTGACGCTGCCCAGATCCAGTTCGACGATGCGGGTGTAGTCGATCTGGCCCGCTTTCGGAATGCCGAACATGCCTTGTGCCTTGAAGTAGGATTCCAGTGCCGAGACTTCTTCGTCGGTACGGCCAGTATTGCGGAAGTAACGGATTGTGGCATCGTCAACAGGAAAGAAACCGACGGTGGCGCCATATTCAGGTGCCATGTTTGCGATCGTGGCGCGATCCGTCGCCGAAAGCGATGCAGCGCCTTCACCGAAAAATTCGACGAATTTGCCAACGACTTTTTCCTTGCGCAGTCGTTCGGTGATCGTCAGGACCAGATCGGTCGCAGTACAGCCTTCGGGGAGTTTGCCGCTGAGGTGCATGCCGATGACGTCAGGTGTCAGGAAATAAACCGGTTGTCCCAGCATGCCGGCTTCCGCCTCGATTCCGCCGACACCCCAGCCGACTACGCCCACGCCGTTGATCATGGTGGTGTGGGAGTCCGTGCCGACCAGCGTATCCGGATAGTAAACGTCGCCGGTTCCGGACTCATTGCGCTTGTGGACACCAGGTGCCAGATATTCCATATTGACCTGATGGACGATACCGAAGCCGGGCGGTACGACACCGAACGTATCGAATGCCTGCATGCCCCATTTCATGAACTGGTAGCGTTCACGGTTTCGACTGAATTCCAGCTTCATGTTCAGATCGAGGGCATCGCTGCGGCGGAAATAGTCAATCTGTACTGAGTGATCAACGACCAGATCGACCGGAACGAGCGGTTCGATCTTTTTGGGGTTTTTGCCGGTACGTACGGCGACATTGCGCATGGCCGCCAGATCGACCAGCAACGGAATGCCGGTGAAATCCTGAAGGATCACACGTGCGACGACGAACGGGATTTCATGGGTGCGTTCTTCACCCGGTTTCCAGTTCGCCAGCTGGCGAACATGATCTTCCGTGATTTTTTTATCATCACAGTTGCGCAAGACGGATTCAAGAACGATACGGATGGAAACAGGCAGACGCGACACGTCGATGCCCAGGGTTTTTCCCAGCTCGGGAATGGAGTAAAAATAGCCTTGTTTCTCGTTTGAGACAGGGAATGTTTTGAAAGTATTCTGGAAAACGTGGGACATGAAAACTCCAAAACGAATGGCCCTGTCAGGGCCATTCGTTATTCATACTGAAAAAAGGTTACAAACGATGGATCAGTTGGGTTTTGCAGCTGCCAGCGCCTTGCGCTGTTCCGGGTTACGGCATTCATTGGCCAACTGGCTTCCCTTTTTGATATCCAGCAACATGCTTTTTGCCGGGATGTTGATCCAGACCAGACCGGTCTGCTTGTCTTCGTAACGGTCGGCTCCGGTTGTAGTCGCTTTACGAAGCATGCGATGCATCTTGTTGCGCCATTGTAGATTGATGAAACTTGGATCATCGGACTTCTTGTAAACGGTAAACTTGTTGCCGAGTTCGCAACTGTACTGTGAACTGGTCAGTCCCGCTACGCTGATGGCTTCCGAATCCTGGGTTGTCGTTGCAGCCTGTTTTGCGGGTTTCTTTGCGGTTTTGCTGGCAGGCGCGGCCTGTGCAACACCGTAAGTCAGTGGAAGCGTGAAACCAGCAACAACGAAAAAGGCAGCCAGAAATTTTTGCATAATTGTAGCCTCGTTCAAAGAATGGATATGCGGAATTCCGCATATCACTATAATAATAGGCATATGGTCGTTATCGCAAGCGCTGGCATGGCATTTTCCCGATTTTTTTCCGTTTCGGGATAAATAAATCAAAAAGCGGTGAATTTGACAGAAGATGAGTACGTTACGGTCGTCGCCATGAAGCTCGCATGCAAGGGGACCTTCCGGATTTTTCCGGAAGGTTTCAGAAAAAAGGGGTGTCAATACAGGCCTGCGATTCGTCCGCGTGCCTGGACAAGTGCAAGCAGGATGTCGATCGTCGGCGTGGGTGTACCGGTCAGGCGTCCCAGTTCCTGCACAGCGGTGACCAGTGCGTCGATTTCCATGGAACGGTGCCGTTCCAGATCCTGAAGCATCGACATCTTGTGGCCGACGGCCTTGCCGGCGACATTGAGGCGCCTTTCAATCATTTCTTCAGGAATGAAGATGTTGAGTGCTTCCGTAACCGCCTTGGCCTCGTAAATGGCTTTCTTGCAGACTTCACGCAGTGCGCCCGATGTGATCTGATCCAGCGTGGCATGTGTCAAGGCACTGATCGGATTGAAACAGACATTGCCCCACAGCTTGAGCCAGACATTCCAGCGGATCGCATTGCGGATCGGTGCGTCGAAGTTCGCCTGTTTCATGGCGTCAGAGAGTTTTTTGACGCGTTCCGATTCGGTGCCATCCGGTTCTCCCAATATGAACCGGTTGAACTCATGGTGTTCGATCACGCCGGGTGCGACGACTTCGCAAGCGGGATCAACCACGCAACCGATGGCTCTTTCAGGTCCGATCAGGTTCCACTGGCGTGCGCCGGCATCGACCGATTCCAGATGGCGTCCCTCGAATTGACTGCCTTCCTTGTAGAAATACCACCAGGGAATACCGTTCATGGCAGTTACCATTGCCGTATCCGGGCCGAGCAAGGGAGCGAACTGGCCTGCCGATTCATGTGACTGGTGCGCTTTCAGGGCGCAAATCACGTAATCTTGCGGTCCGAAATCGGCAGGGTTATCGCTGGCCGGAATTTTTGCGTTTTTTTCCTTGCCGCCAATCCGAAGCGTCAGGCCGTTTTTACGGATGGCTTCCAGATGAGGACCGCGCGCGATGGCGCAGACTTCATTACCTGCCAGAGCCAGTTCAACAGCCAGATAACCGCCAATGGCGCCTGCGCCGAATATACAGATTTTCATATCGCCATCTCCTTGTATTTTCTGAAAAATGAACGAAAAAACCGGAACTGGTATCAGTATACACAGCTGATATTTATATAAAAAATACTTTTTAAGTTTAGAATAAATACTGAATAAATATATATTGGGTGGACAAGTCATGGATATACGTCAGCTTCGGTATTTCTGCGCCATTGCGGAAGAAGGACAGATAAGCCGTGCGGCACAGCGCCTGCACATCGCGCAGCCACCGTTAAGTTACCAGCTGAAATTACTGGAGGAAGAACTGGGCGTCAAACTGGTGGATCGCAACACACGCAGTCTTTCATTGACTCAGGCAGGACATGTATTTTACCAGCGAGCCGAGCAGATTCTTGGCATGTTGCAGGCTGCGGCCGGTGAGGTGAAAGATGTCGAATACGGCGTCAATGGCATTTTGGCGATCGGTAGTCCGCCGGCGATCGGCAATATGTATATTCCGGAGCGTATCGCGCGCTTTCATGCGGAATATCCGTATGTTCGTTTCCAGTGGCGCGAAGGCAATACCTTCCGTATTCTCGAGTTGCTGGAATCCGATATGATCGAATTCGGTATCGTCCGTTTGCCGGTACCGGCAGGCGCGTATGAACAAAGGCCATTGCTGACGGAGTCATGGCTTGCCGTCGCGCGCCAGAACGATGAGCGGTGGCGAGACAAAAACGCGCTGACGCTGGAAGAGCTTGCCGGTGTGCCGCTGATTCTGATGCACAGACAGGCGGGTATTTATTGTCATGATATGGTGGTCGACGAAATGAAGGCGAAAGGAATTTCGCCCGATATCGTATGCGAGAGCGACAATATATCGGCCATTCTGGCGCTGGTGGAGAAGGGAATCGGGATGGCGATTTTGCCGGAATCGACCTTGTCGGTCAGACCCGCTGAAGATTTTCACAGAATGGCGATTTCCGGATGCCAGCTCGAGTCGTCATCGGCGATTATCTGGAAAAAGGAAAAACGCCTGTCGCGTGCCGCCAAGCTTTTTCTGGAACTGTTTTGAACAGTGCGGCAAACTGCGGGAGCGGCGTTACAATAACCAACCGTTTTGTTTTTTCAGGTCAGGATTTTGCCATGTTCAGTTACCGGCACGCTTTCCATGCCGGCAATCATGCCGATGTTTTGAAACACGTTGTACTGGTGCAAACGCTGGTGCATGCATGCCAGAAGGAAGCGCCGGTTTTTTATATCGATACCCATGCAGGCGCAGGAGTGTATGCGCTGGACGGGAAAGCGGCGATGAAAAACGCCGAATTCGCGTCCGGTATCGCCAGACTGTGGCATGAGGCGCATTTGCCTGAGTCACTGGCACAGTATCTATCGTATGTACGCGCACTGAATACGGATGGAAAGCTTGCGATATATCCGGGGTCACCGTTCATTGCCGATGCGATATTGCGCAGTCAGGACAGGTTGCGTCTTTTCGAGTTGCATCCGGCCGAGATCGGGATGCTGGACAGGAATATGACCGAATTGGCACGTGACAGGCAGGCACAGGGACTGCCGCCAGTTCGCGGCAAGCGGACGATTGTCGAAAAAAAGGACGGATTCGCCGCACTCAAGGCACAGCTGCCGCCACCATCGAGACGTGCAGTCGTTCTGATCGATCCACCCTATGAAGACAAGGCGGATTACCGGAAGGTTGTCGAAGCTTTGCAGGATGCCATCAGATGCTTTCCGACGGGAACCTATCTTGTCTGGTATCCTGTTCTGCAAAGACCGGAGTCACGTAGGTTCGCCAGTCAGCTCAAACAGGCGGTTTCACGGGAATGGTTGCATGTCACGTTGCGCGTCGGCAGTCAGGTTCCGGATGGAACGGGTTTTGTCGCCAGCGGCCTGTTTGTCGTCAATCCACCATGGAAACTGGCAGAATCGCTTAAAGAGGCGTTGCCGTTGCTGGTGCGATTGCTGCAAAAGGATGCAGGGGCAGGCTTTACGCTGGAAGTCGGTGCGGCGGTACCGTCCCGCTGATTTTCGGCAGACGGTACCTGACAGCATCTGTCAGTCAGGCAAGCTTGCCAGCAACAGAAAGACTGTCGGTTTCTTCTGGAAATCCGGTGTTTGTCCTTTTTCGATCCGTTTCTTCCATGCAATTACAGGCAAGGTTTGTATGGATTCCGAAGGTAGCGTCAGGTCGGTAGCGACGCACAACCGCGTGTCCGGCTTGCAAGTCGTGCAAAACGCCTTGAGCAAGGCGTCGTTTCGGTAAGGTGTCTCGATGAAAATCTGGGTTTGCCTGTCGTGGCGCGAGCGCTCTTCCAGCGAGCGGATGCGCCGCTGTCGTTGTTCGGCATCTGTGGGCAAGTAGCCGTTGAAAGCGAAACTTTGACCGTTCAGTCCACTGGCCATCAGCGCCAGCAACAAGGACGAAGGACCGACCAGTGGTTTGACGGAAATGCCTTTTTCGTGGGCAAGTCGTACCAGATCGGCTCCCGGATCAGCCACGGCCGGTACCCCGGCTTCCGATATCAGACCGCCATCCTGACCCGACATAAGTGGCTCAAGCAGCTCCGGTAGCCTTGCTTTGTCCGTTCTGACATTGAGTTCGGCCATCCGGATTTGCTGGAGCGGATGTTTGAGCGGATGCTTCTTGTCGATTCGTTTCAGATGGGCGCGTGCAGATTTTGCGTTTTCGACGATGAAGTAATCCAGCGATGCAGTGGTGTCGGCGACGGTCTCGGGCAAAATGCCAGAAAGGGCATTCCCGTCGGTTTCTTCTCCCAATGTGTTGGGAATCAGATACAGCGTGCCTTTTCGTGTCATGGTCTTTTCGGGAAAAAGGTGATACCGCAGTGCCGCAACATGGTGGTCAGCGCGATAAGAGGCAATCCGGTCAGCGCGGTCGGATCGTCGCTTTCGATTTTTTCCAGCAGTACGATGCCCAGTGCCTCGTTTTTGGCACTGCCTGCACAATCGTAAGGTTCTTCCTTTTTCAGATAGGCATGAAGTTCGTCATCCGGCAGGTTGCGGAATGTGACGAAGGGATCAACAGTCGTTTTTTGCAGTGTCTCGTCCGGACGGGTGTCCCGTCCGTTCCATACGCACAGCGCTGTATGGAAAATGACCTTTTTGCCACGCATCTTTTTCAGCTGGGCGAATGCGTTTTCGAACGTGCCCGGTTTGCCTATGGCTTCACCGTCGCATTCGGCTACCTGGTCGGAACCGATGACGACAGCGTCCGGAAATCGTTTG
>CAKQQG010000024.1 GCA_934270705.1 uncultured Oxalobacter sp.
GTGCTGCCAGAACCTTTTCTTCCAGTTCTGCCTTGGCAGCCTTGACTTCTTCTTCGGTCATGTAGTACTTGCTGTTGACCGGACGAATCAGGATGGCGAAGAAGAATTCGATGACCAGGAAACAGGCCATGATATACAGCGTGACGGAGTATGCCTGTGCCTTGGCGACACCTGCATTCAGCTGAACGTCACGGATGATGTTGATCAGCAACGGAGACAGCAGACCGGCCGTGGACCATGCCGTCAGCAGACGACCGTGAATAGCACCGACGAACTGGGTACCGAACAGGTCGGCCAGATAGGCCGGAATCGTCGCAAAACCGCCGCCGTAGAAAGAAATACAAACGCAAACTGCGCACAGGAACAGAACCAGATTCAGGGAAGAAGCCAGGGTCGGAATCGAGGCATACAGAACGGCGCCGACGATGGAATAGATGAAGTAAACCGTCTTGCGGCCCAGCTTGTCGGATGCAGATGCCCAGAAAACACGACCACCGATGTTAAAGAGAGAAAGCAGACCGGTGAAACCTGCCGCGATCATCGCCACCTGACCTTTTTGCGCGTCGGTCAACTGGTCGAACGGAACACCCGGCATACCGATCAGGTTACCGGCGAACACTTCCTGAAGCAGCGGAGAAGCCATAGCCAGAACGCCGATACCCGCAGCGATGTTCAGGAACAGCATGAACCAGCAGAACCAGAACTGAGGCGTTCTGACAGCCTTGCTGGTGGAAACGTTGAAGGAAGAAGCCTCGATCAGGCCACCATGACCGTCATCGACCATGTTGCCGGTATTCTTGGGTACCCAGCCGGCCGGTTTGTATCCGGACGGAGCGACCTTGATGGTGAAGCAACCCAGAAGCATCATGACAGTGTAGCAGCAAGCCATGACGAAGAAAGCCTGCCACAGACCGACGGATGTCGGGGTAGCGAAAAAAGCGATCAGTTTCTGTGCCAGCGGGCCGCCGACCATGGCACCGCCGCCGAAACCGCCGACAGCCATACCGGTTGCCATACCGACGCGGTCAGGGAACCATTTGATCAGCGTGGAAACCGGCGTGATGTAGCCAAGACCCAGACCGATACCGCCGATGATGGCGGACAGCCATGCCAGCCACAACTGATGGAAATAAGTGGAAACAGCCAGCATGAAGAAGAAGAAACAGAAGCAGCAGCAGGAAGCCAGACCGCATTTACGTGGGCCGACGTGTTCCAGCCAGTTACCGAGAATAGCGGTCGTCGTACCGAGCATGAAGAACAGGATACTGAAAATGACCGCGCACATCACGACTTTCCAGTCGCATTCCGTGGTAAACAATTGGGCGAAAATACTCATGTCCGCAGGACATGCCAGAGCTTTGCCAAGGCCTTTCGATACGCCGACCAGCTTCGACATTGGCAACCAGAACACGGACATACCGTAACCCATACCTACGCATAGGTGAATCATCAATGCGGAAGTAGGTACCAGCCAGCGATTGAATCCTTCGCCGGCAACGGTATATTCCTTACCTAGCTTCAAAAAAGACATACCATTCTCTCCTTACCTTACACCCTATGAAAAAAATTGAAAAATATATTCGAGAAAAATAACAGGCAGATAATACCATCGCTGAATTTAACAGGCTATAAGCTATTTTTTGCATATATAAATTCGAAGCAGTATGAAATACAATACAAAATGTGTATCATTTTCACTATATGTACAAAGTTTCCATAGAGCCACACTGGCGGATCGCCTACGGTAAAAAGCCGTCCATCGATACGGCCATGCTGTTGCGCCTGCTCGACTCGATACAGACCGAAGGCGCCATTTTGCAGGCAGCCAAGGGGCTTGGCTTGTCCTACCGGCATGCCTGGGGGCTTTTGCGCGAGGCCGAATCGGTATTCGGCACGCCGCTGCTTGAGAAACACCGTGGACGCGGCACGACACTGACACGCTTCGCCACCACCCTGCTCTGGGCGGAAAAACGCATCGCCGCACGACTGTCCCCCACTCTGGAAACCCTTTCATCCGAACTGGAAACCGAACTGGCCAAAAGCGTACTCGGCAACAACCGGACCATCCGGTTGTGCGCCAGCCACGGATTCGCCATTTCCACCCTGATGGAGCATATCAACCGTCTTGAACTGCCCATCAAGCTGCGCTACCAGAACAGTATGGAAGCGCTCGCCACGCTGGCGCAGGGCGACTGCGAAATCGCAGGCTTCCATTTGCCGGTCGATGTCTATGAAGACAGCGTCCTGCAGCTTTACCTGCGATTCCTTTCGCGTGAAGACCATTGCCTCATTCATCTGGCGAACCTCAAACAGGGTCTTCTGATCGCCAAGGGCAACCCGAAACGGATCCTGTCCTTCAAGGATCTGACACGCAACGACATCCGTTTCGTCAACCGCCAGATCGGTTCCGGTACGCGTCAGGTACTTGAAACGCTGCTCGCCAAAAACAAGATCGACTCATCGCACATCAACGGATTCGAGACGACTGAATTCACCCATGCCGCCGTGGCGGCCTATATCGCCAGCAACATGGCCGATGTCGGTTTCGGCGTCGAAACGGCGGCGCGCCGTTTCGGGCTGGACTTCGTCCCGCTTGTCGAAGAACGCTATTTCTTCGCCATCGCACGCGATACGCTGGAAAGCAACACCATCCGTGAAATGCTCTCCATCATGCGCAGCGGCGAATTCATCCAGGAAATCAACCAGCTGGGCGGTTACGACGCGACGGAAACAGGCAAGATACATACCGTCAGCGACGTATTCCGGCTTGCCGACGTATAACCGTCCCCTGCATCACGGAACGACTTTCACCGGCGGGAACATGCCGGTCATATCCTTCGGTTTTTTCGCCACCCGCGCCGCCAGTTCGCATGCGATATCCCTGAACACCCGTCCGATCAGCCCGTCAGGTTCGGCCAGCACGATCGGCCGTCCCGCATCGGTCTGTTCACGCACCGCGATATTGAGCGGTATGCTGCCCAGTGAATCCACGCCATACATCTCGCTCATCACCTTGCCGCCGTCCTTGCCGAAAATATGTTCGATCTGTCCGCAATGCGAACAGACATACGACCCCATATTCTCGATGATACCCAGAATATCCACACCCATTTTCTGGAACATCATCAGCCCCTTGCGGGCATCGAGCACAGCGACATCCTGTGGCGTGGTCACGACAACGGCACCTGTCAGCGGCGCTTTCTGCGACAGGGTCATCTGGATATCCCCCGTTCCGGGCGGCATGTCGATCAGCAAATAATCGAGATCGTCCCATCGTGTCTGCTGCAACAGCTGCATCAGCGCCTGCGTCATCATCGGCGCGCGCCACGCCAGCGGCTGGACAGAATCCATCATGAAACCGATCGACATCAGTTGCAGACCGTACTGGCGGACGGGATCGAAATGCTCGCCGTCGGAAGACGTCGGTTTTTCCGAAATCCCCATGATCGTCGGCTGGGACGGCCCGTAAATATCGGCATCCAGCACACCGACCCGCGCCCCCTGCGCAGCCAGTGCCAGCGCCACATTGGCCGTTACCGTCGATTTGCCGACCCCACCCTTGCCGGAAGAAACGGCAATAATGTTTTTCACGCCGGGCAAAGGCTTTGCGCCATGCTGGACGGCATGCGTGATGATTTTCGTCGTGACATCGACCGTTATCCGACCGATTCCGGGCACCTGCTGCAATGCCGCCGTCACCCGGCTCCGGATGAATGCATGCATGCTCGCTGCGGGATAACCCAACTCGATGACCAGCGAGACATCGTTTCCCGTGATTTCGATATCACGGACCCATTTCGCACTGACATAATCGGTTTTCAGATATTCGTCCACAACCGCCGAAAGCGCGTTGCAGACCGTTTCCGTCGTAATGGACATGTTTTCTCCTTTCAATGGAAATTGAAGTCTAGCGCAAATGCGCAAAAGATGCGCGTATCGCCTCACAGGACTGGTAAAATGGTGTTTTATCGTCTATTTCCATTATTCACCATGTCACGAAAGCTGTTTGTCACCACTGCGCTGCCATACGCCAACGCACCGTTTCACATCGGTCACATCATGGAATACATCCAGGCCGACATCTGGGTCCGTTTCCAGCGAATGCAGGAAGATGAAGGAAAAACGCGCGAAGTGTATTTCGTCGGAGCCGACGATGTCCACGGCGCTCCCATCATGATCGCCGCCGAAAAAGCCGGCAAAACTCCCCGTGAATTCGTGGCGGAAATCGCCGCCGGACGCGCCGCCCCACTAAAAGGCTTTCTGATCAGCTTCGACAACTGGCATTCGACCGACGGGCCGGAAAACCATGAACTTTCCTGCGAAATCTACCGCCGCCTCAAGGCCCGTGGCCTGATCGCCACCCGCACGATCGAGCAGTTTTTCGATCCGGTCAAACAAATGTTCCTGCCAGACCGTTACATCAAGGGCGAATGTCCCAAATGCGGCGCCAAAGACCAGTACGGCGACACCTGTGAAGTCTGCAGCAGCGTCTATGCCCCGACGGATCTGAAAAACCCCTATTCCGTTCTCACCGGCGCAACGCCCGTCATGAAACAGTCCGAACACTTCTTTTTCCGACTCTCCGACCCGCAATGCACCGCATTCCTCAAGGAATGGACACTTGGACAAGTCGATGGTCATCCGCGCCTGCAGCCCGAAGTCGCAAACAAGGCCCGTGAATGGCTCGAAGGAAAAGACGGTGGCGACAACGCTCTTTCCGACTGGGACATCAGCCGCGACGCTCCCTATTTCGGCATCGAAATACCGGATGCACCCGGCAAATATTTCTATGTCTGGCTCGACGCGCCTGTCGGCTATCTGGCGTCGCTGAAAAACTATTTCTCCAAAAAAGGAATCGACTACGATGCTTTCATGGCTGATCCGGACACGGAACAATACCATTTCATCGGCAAGGACATCATTTACTTCCATACCCTGTTCTGGCCGGCCATGCTGCATTTCGCCGACATGCGCGTGCCGAACAATGTATTCGTCCACGGCTTCATCACCGTCGGCGGCGAAAAGATGTCCAAATCACGCGGCACCGGCATTTCCCCGTTGCGTTATCTCGAAATCGGCATGAATCCCGAATGGTTGCGCTACTATCTCGCAGCCAAGCTCTCCGAACGTGTCGAAGATATCGATTTCACCGCTGATGACTTCATCGCGCGCGTCAATTCCGACCTGATCGGCAAATACGTCAACATCGCCAGCCGCGCCGCAGGTTTCATCACCAAACGATTCTGCGGGAAACTGGCACAAGGCTGGGCAAACACACCGGTACCGCTGCTAGAGACCCTGCGCGCAGCATCCGTTGACATCGCAGACCTGTACGAAAAACGGGAATACAACCGCGCACTTCGCCAGATCATGCATCTGGCAGATGAAGTCAACGCCTACGTCGATGAACACAAGCCCTGGGTTCTGGCGAAAGACCCGGAAAAAGGCAACGAGCTCCATCAGGTCTGCACCCGTCTGCTGGAAGCATTCCGCATCCTGACGATCTACCTCAAGCCCGTCCTGCCAGCCATCGCGGCAAAAGTCGAAACATTCCTGAATATCGCCCCGCTGCAATGGACCGATGTATCCAGACCACTGCCGGACGGCCACGCCATCCGTCCGTACGAACATCTCATGCAACGTGTCGAACAGAAAATGCTGGACGCCCTGTTCGAGTCGCCTGCACAGGCGACCGAACCCGCAAAGGATGCGGCAGACGTACCGGCCATCGAACCGCTGGCTGAACAAATCACCATCGACGACTTCGCCAAAGTCGATATGCGTATCGCAAAAATCGTCGATTGCAGCCTCGTCGAAGGTGCAGACAGACTCCTCAGATTGACCGTCGATGCCGGAGAAGGCCGCCTGCGCAATATCTTTGCCGGTATCCGCTCGGCATACCGTCCGGAAGACCTCAAGGGCAAGCTGACCGTCATCGTCGCCAATCTCGCGCCCCGCAAGATGAAATTCGGCATTTCCGAGGGCATGGTCATGGCCGCTTCCGGCAAAGACGATACCGGCATCTACATTCTCCAGCCATGGCCGGGCGCCAAACCGGGCATGCGCTTGCGCTAGGACATCGCCATGAAAATCGTCGTACGCGAAGCATCGCTTGAAGACGCGCCGCTCATCGCGGAACTGACAAGAAAGGCCTGGGCGGACAAATGTCCGCCCATCTCGGGCGGTCATCACGACACCTGGCAAAAGGTCAATGAAGACCTGCATGCCGGCGGCGCCTTCATCCTGATGGCAGACGATATCGCAGCCGGTTCATTGCGCTGGGCGCCACTGGATGAGGATGACCACATCTGGAAAATCCGACGGCTTGGCGTCATTCCCGCCTTTTGCGGACAAAACCTCTCCCAGCATCTGATCGAGGCCGTCATCCACCATGCCCAACTGTGTGAAATCGACGAACTGCGGCTTTTTCTCCATCGCTATCTGGAACCGCTGACGAGCCTTTACGAAGCCTATGGTTTCGAGCTGGCTCCCGAAATCGAATTTTCGGCACGGGATTCGATGGACATCTCGCCGATCATGATGCGCCGGGTCCTGAATCTCTAATCCACGCCGTTATACTGTAAAAACATCGACTTGCCATCGTCTCATCCGTAAACGAGAATAACGCCATGATTCAATTCAGACTGGACCACCGCTACATTTCCGAACTGGATCGCCTGCTGGCGCGTGAACGTGAAAACCGGCCATATCGACCGACAACCGAAAACGTTCGACAGGAGACGATTTTGCGCAAACTCCCTGCGGATACCATCGCGTTCAGGCTGGACAAACGCCGCGCCGAAACCGCACGGCAAGACAAATGACCGCCATGTCCGAATCCGGCCAGACATCCGCGTCACCGTCAGAAATCCACCACACTACCGGTGAAGCGAAAAGCGCGCCAGACCCTGTCGCCCGTCTGTACGGCGAAACCGTCACCGAAATCCCCGACGACCTCTACATACCGCCCGAAGCGCTGGAAATTTTTCTGGAAGCCTTCGAAGGTCCGCTTGATTTGCTGCTCTATCTGATACGACGACAGAACTTCAATATTCTGGATATCCCGATGGCGCAACTCACCTTGCAATATCTGCACTACGTGGATCGTATCCGTGAACGAAAACTGGAACTGGCGGCAGAATATCTGCTCATGGCCGCCATGCTGGTCGAAATCAAGTCGCGCCTGTTGCTGCCGAAAGTGAATACGGGAGACGACAGCGAAGTCGAAGACCCACGCGCCGAACTGGTACGCCGCCTGCTTGAATACGAACGCATGAAACTGGCTGCCGGCACGCTGGACGAACTGCCCAAATGCGGCAGCGACTTTTTCCTGCCGCAAGCCGTCGTCCTGAAAACCGCGGAAAAAAAATGGCCCGCCGTTTCACCGCATGAATTGCAACAAGCCTTTGCCGAAATCATCCGCCGCGCCAAACTGTCCGCCAGCCATACCGTCGGCAAACAGGAACTTTCCGTCCGGGAACACATGGCCTCCATCCTGCGTCGGCTGCGTCACGTTCGCTTCATCGAATTTTACGATCTGTTCGATCCGGGAGCAGGCGTGGCCATGGTCGTCGTGCATTTTCTGGCGCTGCTGGAACTCGCAAAGGAAACACTCATCGAAATCACACAAGTTGAATCAGGCGCGCCGATTTATATAAGGTTGACCCGAAACAATAATTGAGCACAGAATACGGTTTTCGGATTTTTTCGTTTTTTTAACCATTATCTTTTCCCGGACTGCCGGCACATCATGAAAGTAGTTACTACCATCGAAGAGCTCCGCAACCAGCTGCGCGGGCAACTGCGTACCGCCTTTGTACCCACCATGGGCAATCTCCACGACGGTCACCTGTCGCTGATGCGGCTTGCAAAAAAACACGGCGATCCTGTCGTCGCTTCCATTTTCGTCAACCGCCTGCAATTCGGGCCAAACGAGGATTTCGACACCTATCCGCGCACCTTCCGTGCCGATGTCGAGAAACTGGAAAAAGAAGGCGTCTATGTCCTGTTCGCACCGACAGAAAAAGACATGTATCCGGTTCCGCAGGAATTCCGTGTCCAGCCGCCGCAGGAACTGGCCGACATCCTGGAAGGCAAATTCCGTCCGGGCTTTTTCAACGGCGTCACCACCGTATTGCTCAAACTTTTTTCCTGCGTCAATCCGGCCGTCGCCATTTTCGGCAAAAAAGATTACCAGCAGCTGATGGTCGTGCGCAGCATGGCGCAACAATTCGCCTTGCCGACCAAAATCATCGCCGCCGAAACCTGGCGCGCCGATGACGGTCTGGCCCTGTCCTCGCGCAACACCTACCTGACGAAGGAGCAGCGAAAAGAAGCACCGACGCTTTACAGGACCCTGCAAAGCATCGCCGACAAGATGCATGGCGGCTATCTCGACATCTACAAACTCGAACAGCATGCCATGGAAGAACTCCGTCAGCGCGGTTGGGTTCCGGACTACATCTCCATCCGCAAACGCTCCAACCTGCAACCGCCGACTGCAGGCGAACTGGCTGAAAAAGAACCGCTGGTCGTTCTGGCCGCCGCCAAACTCGGAGAAACCCGTCTGATCGACAATCTGGAAATCTGAGTGGTGTCACACGCGACAAAAGGCAGCCTTCCGGCTGCCTTTTTTATATCCCCTCACACCACCAAACCCTGCGCTATTTCGCCGCCTGCCTGTTCGCCCTGGCTTCATCGAGTGCCTTGCACATCATCTCCGCCCCCTTGAGCATCCTCGGCCCGGGACGATCCAGCCAGTCCGGATGAATGGCGAACAGATTGCCGTACCGCACCGCCGGGAGCATCGTATAACGCCGCCATGCCGACAACCCGTCCACTCCCATTCCGCGCGTACTGACGATCGCCTCCGGATCGGCAGCCAGCACCGCTTCTGTACTGACATGCGGCGCCACCACCGACAAACCGGCGAACACATTGCGCCCGCCGCACAGCCCGATCACTTCATTGACGATATGTTTACCATTCAGGGTAAACAGCGGAACATCGGACACCTGATAAAACACGCTGATCGGCGTCCGGTCACGATACCGTTTCTTCAGGATTTCCAGCTGTGCCAGCCACTGCTGCGAAACCTGCCTTGCCGCCGCTTCCCTGCCCACAAGCACCCCCAGCCGGACCATATTGTCAGGAATATCCACCAGATGCTCCGGACGACTGTGAAAAACCGGAATCCCCGCCTGCCGGAGTTTCTCGACCTGTGGCGCAAGGCTGCCGCCACTCCAGGCCACCAGCAAATCCGGCTTCAACGCCAGCACCCGTTCCATATCGATTTGCCGGAAATCTCCCACCACCGGCAAGGCGCGTGCCTGTTCCGGATAATCGCTGTGCGAAGTCACCGCCACCAGACGACCACCCGCCCCGATGGCATACACCATCTCCGTGACATGCGGCGAAAGCGATACGATACGTTGCGCCGGTTGCGGCAGCGTCACAGTATGGCCCTCGTCATCGGTCACACTGACCGCAGCCGCCACCTGCGACACCCACAACAGGAAACATACCCCTGCCATCATCTTGCGCATCATCTGCCACATACGCTTTCCGTCAGAACGTCATAAAAACCTGCCTGCCGTCACACACTGCCGCGCGGACAGGATGACGCAGACAACGCGACAATTTTTCCGTCGTCATCATCGCCTCACATGGACCCGCTTCCCACTGCCCATCCCCATGCAGCAACAACACGTGCGTGGCCACCTGCCATGCCAGATTCAGGTCATGCACCACCGCCACGACCGCCTTCCCGCGCTCCCGGCTCCATACCGCCATCTGTTGCATCAACGCCGCCTGATACGCCAGATCCAGCGCCGTTGCCGGTTCATCAAGCAACATCAGCGGCGTATCCTGCGCCAGCAAGGCAGCAATCGCCACCCGCTGCCGCTCACCGCCCGACAACGTCCGGACATCACGCTCCGCCAGCGCCAGTACCCCCATCTGTTTCAGCGCGTCCACAACGGGTACGCAATCGGCTTCCGACACCCGCATCCTGCCGTCACGCCAGGGAAAACGTACGGACAATACCAGATCGAAAACGGAAAAACCGAAGGCATCCCGCTGTCTTTGCGGCAAATACCCCCGCACGCGCGCCAGCGCCGCCATCGGCCAATCCGGAAGCGCACGACCATCGAGCAGTACCCTGCCGCCGTCCGGAACACGCAAACCGGCCAGCGTTTGCAACAACGTCGTCTTTCCGGCACCGTTTCGCCCATAGACGAACCAGCATTGTCCGGACGTGACCGACAATTCCAGCCCGGACACCAGCTTTTTCCCGCCAGCCATCACATCCAGCGAATCGGTTTCCAGTCTCATACCATCCGGCTCCGGTATAGCTGATACAGAAAAACAGGAACCCCGATCAGCGACGTCACGACACCGACCGGCAACTGGACAGGCGCACACACCGTCCGTGCCAGTGTATCGGCCAGCACCAGAAAAAACCCGCCGCTGAGCAGGGCGGCCGGCAACAGGAAACGGTGATCCGGTCCCCACATCATCCGGCAGGCATGCGGCACGATCAGCCCCACAAAACCGATATTGCCCGCCGTCGTCACCGCCGCAGCCGTCAGCAACGCCCCGCCTGCAAACAGTTCGCGCCTGAGCGAAGACGTCCTGACACCCAGCGTTTGCGCCATATCGGCATGCAGCGCCAGCAAATCGATGGCGGACGACATTCGCCATGCCCTGCAAAACACCAGCGCGACCAGCAACGCCAGCGCAATATTGAACGTCGCACCGGACAAATCACCGACCAGCCAGAAAACCATCCCGCGCAAATCATGATCCGGCGCGACCGTCAGCAAAAGCGTCACCACAGCCCCGCAGCCGAAAGCCAGAATGACCCCGGTCAACAGCAAACGGGACGAACCGTCTTCCGATGCGAAATCCCGCCCGGCCAGCGCATACAACACCACCGCGACAGCCAGCGCACCGCAAAAAGCCACCGCACTGACCGCCCACAACGCGGCAGACACAAAAAGCATCACCAGCGCACCGACCGAAGCGCCGCCTGATACGCCCAATATATATGGATCGGCCAGCGGATTGCGTAACAGCGCCTGCATCAGACATCCCGAAAGCGCCAGCGCCGCCCCCGTCAGAAAAGCACACAACGCGCGTTCCAGCCGCAAACCCAGTATCACCGCCGCCAGCGATTCACGCCTGCCTGAGACCAGCTCCATCAAGGCATCCGGCAACGCATGAAAAGGCAACTCTGCCGAACCCACCAGACAGGAAAGCGACACACCCGCAACCGAGAGACACAACAAAACCGGCAGCCAGACCATCCGCGACTGCCGTTCGCCCAGCATGCAAGACACGCCATTTTCCGGCATCACCCGGCCTCATAAAAATTGGAAAACACCATTTTAATCCCTATATCTTCAGGCTCACGCCGACATACACCCCTCTGCCGGGCTGGTTATAGCCGTACACCGTCTCATAATCCCGGTCGAACAGATTCTCGATCCGCCCGTACAGGGACACTTCCTGCGACAGCCGGTAGCGTACATCCAGACTCGCCAGCCAGTACGACGGCAAATCATGACCGCTGTCAGTACGCTCTCCCGTATATTGCACACTGCCGCCGGCATACCACCGTCCTGCCGTCCGCGACACATTGACAGACGCCAGCCGCCGCGCCCGGCGCAACAGGGTTTCACCTGTCGAACAATCTTCCGGATTCTGAAGCGTCACGACAGCATCCACATCCAGCCCAGCCAGCACCGTCCGTCCGGTCAATTCCAGTCCGCGATTGCGCGCCTTGCCGATATTCATGTAGCGCAAATCCGAATCGAAATCGATCAGATCGCGCGTGTACCATGCAAACGCCGTCAGCCGCACCCGCGTCACCCCTTCGGCATACTCGATACCGACATCGCCCGCACGGGACGTTTCCGCCTTCAACTGCGTATTGCCGTACATCGGGTTATACAACTGGTACAGACTCGGCGCGAGAAACGAAGACGAAACGGAAGCCGTCAGTTTCCAGTCCTGCGCCATCCGCCAGGCATACCCCAGATACCCCGCCCATTCCGAACCGGCATCATCGACCTGATCGTAACGCACATTGGCCTGCCAGTCATGCATCCCCGTCTTGCCCGACACACCGCCATACAGACTGTACCGGTTGCGGCTCGCCACACTGTCCACCCCGTTTTTTCCGGATTCCGAACGTTCATGCGCCACATCGGCACCGGCTGTCGCACTCCAGTCACCGGACAACGCCACATCGTTTTGCCATTGCAACAGCGTCTGTTCCGTCCTGGAATCCGAAGTCCCGTTCGGGTCATACGCCGGCAACATCGTCCCGCCCCAATTCATGGGCGGTCTGACCAGACCGTTTTCCGTCTCGTAATGCCGGTCTATTTCCATGCGTGAAAGCGTCACGCTCGACAACCAGTCCACAGTCATCCGCCGCTTGCCATACAGCGCCCCCACCCACTGCCGGTTTTCGCCCGTATTGATCTCGTCCGGACCGCTGCCGACATCGTAATCATACCGTGCATCACTGAAATACCATCTCGCGCCGATCTCGCCATCCGTACCGAAACGGTGCGACAGACTGCCGCTGACCGTATCGAACCGGTCGCCGTCCCTGTCGCCGTTGACCAGCGGATTTTTCGAGGACGACATCGTGGAAAACCCGTCCGTCTCCGAATGAACGGCAGAAAGCGAAAACCGCGTATCGTTCACCCTGCCGGAAACACCCGCTCCCATCCGTGACGTATCGCGGCTGCCATATTCCCCGAACAGGCGGACCGAAGGCTTGCCCTCGCCCTGCTTCGTGAAAATCCGGATCACACCGCCGGACGCACCGCCCCCGTAAATGGCGGTTACATCGCCCCGCACCACCTCGATACGCTCGATCTGGTCCGGCTGGAGATGACTGAGCAAGGCCGCAGACCCCATCACGGAACCGTCGTTGACCGGCACGCCGTCGATCTGCACCAGCACACGGTTGGCATTGCTGCCCCGCATATAAACCGACGTGACCATCCCGGGCCCACCCATCCGGTCGAACTCGATACCCGCCTCACTGCGCAAAATAGACGGCAAATCGGCCAGCCGCCTGTTCCGGATCGCTTGCGCGGTAATGACCGTCGTCGAAGCAATCGCGTTTTCTTCCAGCTGTTCATCACGTGAAGCCGTCACCACCACCGGCGCAAGCATCGCACCTTCTTCATGACTTTCCTGCGCGAGCCCGTCCGGCATCACACTGCCTGCCAGAACCGGCAACAAGGCATAGAAAAAACCGGTTCGCCGGCGCAAGCCGACAAACCGGTTTTCGTATCGGTGTGTACCAGACATATCCCCTGCCGTTTTCCTTTTTCCGAACAGGGGCATATTCTATTACATCTTCACATTCACGCCGACATAGGCCGCACGGTCCATCTGGTTGTAACCGTATGCCGTTTCGTATTCCTTGTCGAACAGGTTTTCGATACGGGCATACAGCGACACTTCTTTGGTGATGTTGTAGCGTGCGTTGAGATTGACCAGCGTGTAAGAGCCCAGATCATGGTCGCCATCCGGCCGATGACCGGTGTACTGGACATCACCGCCCATATACCATTTACCGTAAGTCTTCGACACATTCAACGTACCGAAGAACTTGGCCCGTCTGTCGAGCTGATCGCCGGTTTCACGATCCTTCGGATTCTGCCAGGTCATGGTGGAGCCCACATCCAGTCCGAACACTTCGGTCTGCGCCGTCAGTTCCGCACCCGTATTCTTGGCACGTCCCACGTTGGAATACTCACCGGTGTAGTAACCGGTCGCAACATAGTCGATCAGATTGCGCGTATGCCATTCAAACACGCTCAACCGGATCAAATTCTTGCCTGTGGCATACTGGATACCGGCTTCGTAATTGGTCGAATGTTCCGACTCCAGATTTTCGTTTCCGCTATATGGATCATATTGCTGGTACAGATTCGGCGCCAGAAACGAAGTCGAAACACTGGCAAGCAGCTTCCATTCCGGCGTCAGGTCATAGCCATAGCCCAGATAACCGGTCGTATCCGAACCGGCGTCATCGACATGATCATAACGGACATTGGCCTGGATATTGTGATCCCCTATCTTGCCGAGCAACCCGGCAAACGCGCTGTATCTGTCGCGGCTATGCGATTCATCGTCGTTTCTTACCTTTTCGGCAGCGGCATCCAGTCCCGCCGTCAACATCCAGTCAGGCGACAAGACAACCGTATTGTTCCATTGCAGCATACTGGTTTCCGTTTTCATGACAGACTGATAATCGCCACCGTACTCATATTCCGTATTGTATTCACGGCGATGTTCCGACTGCGACAAGGTCACGGTCGAAAGCCAGTCCGCGGTAATCCGGTTCTTGCTGTAAACCGAACCGATCCACTGTTTCGACTTGCCCCAGTCATTCTGTCCCGGCGTTCCCCAGCCACCGCCGTCATACTCGAACTTGGCGTCATACATATACAACTTCACACCCAATTCATGATCTTCATTGAGTTTTTGCGAAAGGGATGCATTGATACTGAGATTGCGATCGTAATCATCATCGGAATTTTCGTTGGGATAACGTTTCGTGTTCATCGCGGAAATTCCGTCGGTTCTGAAACGGGTCGCCGACAACGCGAAACTCGTTCCCCCTTCCGTCTTGCCCGAAACACTGGCGCCGATCTTGGTCGTATCGTGCGAGCCGTATTCCGCAAACACATTCGCCGTCGGTTTTCCGGTACCCTGCTTGGTGAAAATCTGGATGACACCGCCCATCGCGCCGGAGCCGTAAATGGCGGAAACATTGCCGCGCACCACTTCGATATGATCGATCTGGTCAGGCTGTAAATGCTCCAGAATCAGCGGCGTTCCAAGTTCGTTCCCGTCCTGGATCGGTACGCCATCGACGATGACGAGCAACTGTCTGGAATTGACACCGCGCATGAAAACGGACGTCGTCTGCCCTCTGCCGCCCGTTCTGGCGAAATCGATCCCTGCCTCGCTTTTCAACAAGGACGGCAAATCGGCGAGTTTCTTGTTCTGGATCGTCTCGGACGAAATCACGGTCGTGCTGGGAATGGCATCCTTTTGCAGCTGTTCGACACGCGAAGCCGTCACGACGACAGGTTCAAGCGTTTTTTCTTCGGATTCAACGGTTTCCTGCGCATAGGCGGAACCGGCAAAACAGCAGGCCAGCGCGGAAACGAGTAAAAGCGGTCTGATCGCCGTACGACGACGGCGACGATCTGAAACGTGGAGATACATGAATTGTTTATTCCATTTGCATACTTCGAGCCGGCGACCCCGCCGGACTCTCGTCCATCAACGTGCCACGGGAAGCGGAAAAAAGAAAAACACCGGAGAAATGAAAAACTGACGGTACGTCTTGCGGCATTCCCCGTCCGCGGCACAACCTCTTTCGTTCGGGCCGGTATCCGGGCTACAGGTTTTCGGCATCTCACCGAAACCGGCCGTCCTGCCTTCCCATGCACAAGGCACAGTGGCGCGGATGGACGACTTGTTCCCTCATTTGGAACACCTGCTTACCGTTGCGGGGGCAGCACACGTTGGCCGAAACTTGCGGCTTCGTGTTTCCCGTTTAACTGCACATCAGACAGATATGCGAGCACCAGAACGGCGACATTGTAAACGCGGCCTTTAAAACCGGGCGAAATCCGGTCATACAAAGCATGTTTTTTTGGCGAAATGCGTCAAAAAACATACACTATCGAACCGGCGACGGCAAAAATGTCGTCCGGCCACACCAACGCATCCCGAAGCCATCTTCATCCATACAAGGTAAAATAGCGGCGACAAGGAGTGACCGGACATGCATTTTTCCAATCTCAAAGGCAACTTCCGCAAGCCAGCCGGAAGCCAGACGCTGAAATGGCTGCTTGGCTGGCATGATGAGAAACGCCCGAAATCGCCTGCCACCGGCGTGGCGATTCCCTACATCGCCAACGACGGTCGTGCGTTCAGACGCTCGGTTGCCGATACCCTGACATGGATCGGACAGGCATCCTTTCTCGTCCAGCTCGGCGGGAAAAATCTGCTGATCGATCCGGTGCTTTCCCGCTCCCTCGGTTTCATCAAGCGCAATTCGCCACCCGGCATCGACTGGCCGGCCATGCCGAAAATCGACGTGGTATTCATCACCCACAACCACCGCGACCATATGGACGCACCGACACTCAGGCGCATCGGCCCCGCTCCGGTCTATGTCGTCCCGAAAGGACTGGGCAAGTGGTTCTTGAACAACGGTTTTCCGCGCGTCATCGAAATGGGCTGGTGGCAAGAAGAATCCATCGAGGGGCTGGACGTGGCCTTCGTTCCGGCGGAACACTGGAGCCGCCGCTCCCTGACGGACATCAACACCAGCTGGTGGGGCGGCTATGTCATCGCACGCAACGGACTGCGTATCTACCATTGCGGCGATACCGGCTGGTTCGACGGCTTTTCACAAATCGCACAGCGTTTTCCAGACATTCATGCCGCCATGATCCCGGCCGGCGCCTATGCCCCGCGCTGGTTCATGCGCGCCCAGCATATCGATCCGGAAGAAGCCGTCAGGGCTTTCAAAATCATCGGCGCAAGGCAATTCATCGGCATGCACTGGGGAACCTTCAAACTCTCGGACGAACCACTGGACGAACCGATGCACGTTCTGCCGGAAATCTGGGAAAAAGAGGAACTGGAACGCTCACGTCTCGAAACCGGCACGCTGGGCAAGATACTGCGTCTGGACAGGCTGGCATAACCGGGACATCCCAGCTTATGTCACAGCATGGAAGGACGGTACCCCGTCAACTGCCGCAACATCTGCCACTGCGGCGCGGCGGCATCCGGCCCGGATTGTCCCTCATTGACGAATCGTACTGTTACAGCTTCCTCGTCAGGCGACAGCGCTTCCATACTGTTCGCAAGCAGTGGCAACACTTCAGGGCCAGCCTCGGATGGATCGTTTCCAAGCCGCTGCCGCTCGGCCAGCCGTCTGTACAACGTGTCGGGACTGGCGACAACACTGACAATCGCAAACGGAGCGGATCGCTTCTTGGCCAGCTCTGCAAACAGGACGCGGCGCGAATGCCGCAGGAAAGCCGCATCCACAATCACCGTCATCCCAGCCGCCAGCAAGATATCGGCTTTCGCCAGCAAATCCTCATATACCTGCTGCTTCGACTGTTCCGAATAACGCAAGGCATCATCCACAGCCGAACGTTTGCGTTCAATATCGGAACGCAAACAGATCCCTGACAACTCTCCGACCGCCATTTGCGCCAATACCGACTTGCCTGCGCCCGGCAATCCCATCGTGATGACGAGCGCCGGTCTGCGCTGGATCAGCAAATCGCGCGCAAGCGACATATAACGCCGCACCGTATCGTCGGACGCCACCGGAGTGCCGTCCTGTGACAAGCGTATCAACCGCACCTTGGCACGGACCACCGCATGGCAGGACGCATAAAAACGCAACAGCGCCACACCGTCATAATCACCCGTTTTTTCGAGATAACGGTTCAGAAAACGCCAGGCAAACGCCCGTTTCCCGTAATACAGCAAGTCCATGAACGCAAATGCGACGTCGTTCATGACATCCATCCAGCGATATTCTGGATTGAAATCGATACCGTCGAACAAAACGATTTTCTCACCGATCTCGACCAGATTACCCATATGCAGGTCGCCATGACACTCGCGGAAGAAGCCGTCGCGCCGCCGCCGGACGAACCTGTCACGGCACGCCATGAATTCGGCGATTTGCGCCTGCTTGAGTGCTTCCCACAAGACGATATCTTCCGGATTCACCAGACGTTTGCGAACTTCCTGAAGATTTTCCGCCATCAGTTCTAGCCGGGTATCGTCCGCTCCGTCACGCCCATTTCCCGCATCTTCAGGCAATGACGGCAATGATGCATGAAAACCGGCTACCGTATCGGCCAGCCCGTCGATATGCGAAACCTCCAGCCCATCACGTCCGAGCAACCTGTCGAGCTGCCGCTCATTTTCGAAAGAACGCATCCTGACCGCATATTCCAGCGGCGGATCGGCGCGCAACCGCGGCGCCTGCCGGTCGCCGCCGATCTGGATGACATCCAGATAGATTTCCGGCGCGGTACGGCGATTGAGTCTGATCTCCTCTCGACAATAGAAATGGCGTGTCGCCAGATCGGAATAGTCCAGAAAATCGAGATACAACGCCTTCTTGATCTTGTAGGCATACCGTCCGCTGATCACGATCCAGGAAACATGTGTCTCGATCAGCCGGCTCGAAGGTTCGGCCTGCCGCAACAAACCGAACCACGCCTGCACCATACGCTCCTGTTCATGAAAGCCGTCCTGCCGTTCCCCATTCATCATGCCATCCATCCTTTGTCCGATACATAACCGACTGGTGCATACAGCGGCAACATGACAGATACCGGATCACATCACCGATACCTGCTTTGGTCAGGACATGCGAGCGTACCTTTTCTTGTCCGGCATCCGGCGTGCCACATACCGTGCACCGATCACACCGCCGCAAACACTAATAATCAGCGAAAACGCCACACCGACAAATACCATCCAGGCCGCCGCCGTCACGGCCTTGACAAGCTGTTCGGGCGAAAGCAGCGGTTCGGTGGCGATGACCGTCGAACTGCCGATCTGCTCCATCGCATCATCGACGATCGTAGCGGCACGTGAGGCAGCAATGCCGTGCGAAACCAGATACGCTTCCGCTTCCTTGCGCTGCCCGGCCAGCAAATACTGTTGCAACTGCTGCAAGTCCGCGGCGTCCAGATCGTTGCCCAATTCCTGCTGCAAACCGGAAACAACCGCGGGCGGCACGTTCACCACTGTACCGGAATAGACAATCGTCGTATTGGCAGCCGCGAACATACCATTGAGTATGGTACCGGCTGTCGTGGACAATATCAATGCAAACAACAACACCGATACCGCCCAGTTGACCGCACCATACAAGGCGCCATCGGTCCTTCTCCTCGACCCCGAAAAACGGGCGGCGAAAAATCCCCCCGCAAACGCTGAAACCAGCAGGGAAACCATCGCCCACAACATCGGACCGAACGATGCGCTTTCTCCCGAATACACACCGCTCATGGACGACAGACCGCCGGCGAATCCCAAAAGTCCCAACATCGCCTGAACGGCGATACCGACCACCACTCCGGCAAAAATGGCACTCCAGCGTATCCCGTAAAACATCATCTGTTTCACTTCATGAACCGGCATCCGGTCATCCCCCATGCGTTCCTCGATTCTGACTGCCGTCATACCGATCTCCTTTTCCGACGCTTTTGTCAACGCGACAATTCATGGATACCCTTTTCCCGACAGGGCAAGACCATGATTCGCAAGATACCCTGTTACCGTTTTGTTCACTGAGTGCGATAACAGAACGCTTCGTACAAAACAGCCTGTTCAATCCGCAGCACCGGATTCCCGCAAAACCTGACGGGCGCCATTGGCACCGCCCTTGCGACCGATTTCCGCCATATGCTTGCGATCCCGACTGACAGCCGCACCCCCCTTGCGCCCTGCCGCACGCGCTTCTTCCGATGTGAACTGGTGAGCCGTTCCCTTGGCATGCGCCGCCTTGCCCCCCATACTGGCGATCGCGCGCTGCTTCTCCGGATCCATGGCGGCAAAACCGCGTCTGGACGGTCTGTCGCCTCGCTTATCTTCCAAGCGGTTTTTCGATGGTGAAACCATAATGTCCTCCTGTTGTAAAACCTGCTGCATTCGTCAACGAACCAGATAACCCAGACCGCCTGCAACCGGATGAACCCTTCACTCACCGGCAAAGCGACTATGAGGACTTGGAGAGAGTCGGCACACAAAAGTTCCGGTCCGGATCAAAATTCGGTTTTCCCATTGGAAACCACCTGATAAAGATTCGCCATCCGTCAAACGTTTTTTTCCGTCAAACCTCCCCATACCGTGTCACCGGAACAGAAAATATCTGAAACAGGTCAGAATATTCCTACACGCCACGTATTTTTCCGACACCGAGATTCAGCTTCCACCGATATTCACTCATCCGTGAAATTGACATAATTCAAACAGCATCATGAATGTCACAAGGAAACAATCATCTTGCAACTCGTTGTTTTGAAATAATTTTGCACAACGACACCCGTCCATCCTTTCCAATCGGGAGTACCTACAATGTTTGCACCCCAACCAACCCCATCCTTCCAGGAACCCGCCCATTCCCTCTCACGTGAAGCCGGTCGGCAAAAAAGCGGAAAACTCTGGTCGAACCTCGCGGAAATCTGCGCGCTTTTACGCATTCCGGCACCGGCCGGTACGCCATCCGCCGGCGAGGACGTTCTTTTCCAGCATATCCAGTTCAAGACCGGCCAGCGAATACACACCATCGGCCAGCCATTCGAAATGCTCTACATCGTCAACTCGGGATTTCTCAAAACCGTCATGATCGACGAACTGGGCAACGAACAGGTACTTTCCTTTCCGATGAAATCCGACTTGCTGGGTGTGGACGGTATCCACAGCCGGTTCCACACGTCCGAAGCCGTCGCGCTGTCCGATTGCGACCTGATTCTGGTGCCGTTCAAGAAACTGACCTCACTGGGAAAGACCTATCCCGAACTCGAACATGCCATGTATGGCGTCATGAGCCGTGAACTCATCCGTGAACAAGCCATGATCTGCATGCTCGGCACTCTCTCGGCGGAAGGTCGTGTCGCACGCTTTCTGGTCTCCCTCTCGGACCGTTTCGCGCAAATGGGATATTCGCACCGCATCTTCAACCTGCGCATGACACGACACGAAATTGGAAGTTATATCGGTCTGACACTGGAAACCGTCAGCCGGACACTCTCGGCACTCCATGAAATCGGCTGGATCAGCGTGGATCAGAAAACCATCGAAATCCGCGATCTCAATGCCTTGCGCCACTTGCGCCGCCTGCCGACAGCACGCGCACGCAAGGAAAAGAAAACGGTAACAACCACCGTCGCCAGCCATGCCAGGCATACCGCTACCGGCCAGCCCGCGACCTTGTAAAACACAAAAAAGGGGGGATCGGACGATCCCCCCTTTTCCACATACCAAACCTGCCTGTCAGCCCAGTTTCGCCAGTCGTTCCTTTGCCCCTTTGGCGGCTTCCGACTTGGGATACTTCTTCACCAGCTCCGACAGGGTTTTCTTTGCCGCATCGATATCCTGCAAGCCGAGCTGGCAACTTGCCATATTGAGCATGGCATCCGGCGTAATCACGTTTTTCGGATAACGCCTGACCACAGCCGACTGGTTTTTCAGCGCATTTTTGTAATCTCCCTGCAAATAGTAGGCATTGCCCAGCTGGTATTGAGCCTTTGCCAGCAAATGGGATTTCGGGAATTTTTTCATGAAATCGCTGTACGCCGTCACGGCCCCCTTGTAATTGGCCGCGGCAAACAGTTCTTCAGCCTTGTTGAAAGACTGCACCTCGTCCGCCTCTACCGTAACGGACTGGCCATTTACCGTCATCTGTTGCGGTTCCAGCTTTTTCAGACGGGTATCCAGATCCAGATAAAAATCCTTCTGCCGGTTTTCCAGCGTCGTGATCTGATTGGTCAGCACCTCGATCTGGCCACGCAATTTCGCAATTTCATCGCGCAATGCCTCATTCTGGTTTGCGACGGCAAGCAAGCTGGCCTTGTCGGCCTTTTCCTGCTCGACTTCCTTCATCTTTTCACGCATATCCAGAATATGGCGGCGTGCCTCGTCATCCTCGAACAGCGCGGCGCCGGCCTGCTGGACCGGCAATACCGCACAACATGCGAAAAGCGCCATCAAAACACAGGATGTTTTTCTCATAATCACTGATAGACAATATCGGCACGACGGTTTTCGGCCCATGCCGCTTCATTGTTGCCCAGAGCCTTCGGTTTTTCCTTGCCGAACGAAACCGCTTCCATCTGGCTGTCAGGAACCCCCATGAGGGACATCGCCTTGCGAACGGCTTCCGCACGTTTCTGACCCAGCGCCAGATTGTATTCGCTGCCGCCGCGATCATCGGTATTGCCCTGGATGATGACCTTGCGGTTGCCGTGACTGTTCAGATAACGCGCATGGGCATCGAC
>CAKQQG010000025.1 GCA_934270705.1 uncultured Oxalobacter sp.
ACATTGATCGCAACGATGTTGCTGGGAGCATTGCTTGTAACGCAGGCGACGACAGAGGCGGTGATTTATCCGCTGCTGCTCGGCGGTGTTTCGATCGTCGGTTCCATTATCGGTTGCCAGATGGTCAAGGCGGATCCGAACAAGAAGGTAATGTCGGCGTTGTACAGAGGGTTGTGGTGGTCGGCTGTTCTTTCACTGATCGGGTTTGTCGGCGTGACGTGCTGGATTATGCCTGAGGGGATGCGTTACCAGATGATCGGCGCGACGGTGACAGGTATCGTGTTGACCGGCCTGATGGTGTATATCACGGAATACTATACGGGAACGGATTTCAAGCCTGTCAGGTATATTGCCGAGGCTTCGACGACGGGGCACGGTACGAATATCATCGCCGGTCTGGGCGTGTCGATGAAATCGACGGCGTATCCGGTTCTTGCGGTCTGTGTCGCCATTTATGTGACGTACCAGTTCTGTGGCGGTTTGTATGGTGTTGCGGTGGCGGCGACATCCATGTTGTCCATGGCGGGTATCGTGGTGGCACTGGATGCTTATGGTCCGATTACGGACAATGCAGGTGGTATCGCGGAAATGTCCGGAATGCCGGAATCGGTACGTGCCGTGACCGATCCTCTGGATGCGGTAGGCAATACGACAAAGGCTGTGACAAAAGGATATGCGATCGGTTCCGCAGGACTGGCCGCACTGGTGTTGTTTGCGGATTATACCCATGCGCTGGATTCGATCGGTTTGTCAACGGCATTCGATTTGTCGAACCCGCGCGTGATTATCGGCCTGATTATCGGTGGTCTGATTCCTTATTTGTTCAGTGCGATGGCGATGGAAGCCGTGGGGCGTGCAGCCGGTGCGGTAGTGCTGGAAGTCAGGCGGCAGTTCAGGGAAATCGCAGGCATTATGGAAGGCACCGCCAAACCGCAATATGACAAGGCGGTCGATATGCTGACATCTGCCGCGATTCGTGAAATGATTGTGCCCTCGTTGTTGCCGGTGATCGTTCCTGTTCTGGTCGGATTGCTGATTGGCCCGGCTGCATTGGGCGGTGTGCTGATGGGAACGATCGTGACAGGGTTGTTTGTCGCCATTTCCATGACGACGGGTGGCGGGGCATGGGATAACGCCAAGAAATATATCGAGGACGGACATTTCGGCGGGAAGGGGTCCGAGGCGCACAAGGCTGCAGTGACCGGTGATACCGTCGGTGATCCTTACAAGGATACGGCCGGGCCTGCGGTCAATCCACTGATCAAGATCATCAATATCGTGGCATTGCTGGTGGTTCCGTTGTTGCCGATGACGGCAGGTTATGTCGCGCCTGTCGAGAAGCCGTTGCCAGTGAGTGCGCCAGCGGCATCCCGTGTGACGGCTCCACCGACTGTGATTGTGATCGAAAACGATTGCAGTGCTGTCGGCAAGCAGACCGAGAAGGTGAAATGAAGGTGTAAGGGGTTTGAAAAAGGCAGCGCAAGCTGCCTTTTTATTGTGATGTATCGTTGTTTTTCATGAAACGGCAGGTGCGGACTGTTCCGGTATCGGACAATGCATCCGGTGTTTATTCTTTACTGGATAAGCGGCTTGTTGCCGGGTGATAATATGTCCGGTTTCGGAAAAGCTATTTATGGACGGAGATTTGATAGTGACGTTTATCGGAAAATTATCGGCTGCATGGGATAAGAACCATTCGCTTTTATGTGTCGGGCTGGATCCGGATATCAACCGGTTTCCGGAATATCTCCGGGGAAAAACGGATGCGATTTATACGTTCTGCAAGGGAATCGTGGATGCGACGGCCGATCTGGTGTGTGCATTCAAGCCGCAGATCGCCTATTTTCATGCGGCACGTGCAGAGGATCAACTGGAAGCGATCTGTACGTATATCAGGCAGCAATATCCGGATATTCCACTGATTCTGGATGCCAAGCGTGGCGATATCGGTGCGACGGCACAGCAGTATGCCCGCGAAGCGTTCGAACGCTATAACGCCGATGCCGTAACGCTGAGTCCTTATATGGGGTTCGATTCTGTCGAACCTTATCTCGAGTATCGTGACCGGGGCGCCATTATTCTGGCGCGTACATCCAATCCGGGTGGATCCGATCTCCAGTTTCTGGAAGTCAATGTATCCGGCAAAACGGTTCCGTTGTATCAGCATGTCGCTCGTCTGGTTGCGGAAAAATGGAATGTGCATGGACAGTGTGCGATAGTTGTCGGCGCGACTTTTCCTCATGAAATCGCGGAGGTTCGCGGTATTGTTGGGGATATGCCGTTGCTGATTCCGGGAATCGGCGCGCAGGGGGGAAATGTGGAAGCGACGGTTGCGGCAGGAAAAACGGCCGATGGGCGCGGCATGATGATCAATTCATCGCGTGCCATTCTTTATGCCGGTATCGGCGAAAACGAAAACTATGCCATGATTTCCAGACGTGCGGCGATCCTGACACGGGATGAGATCAATCGGTATCGTTGATGGAGCTGGAGTTGCTCAGCGCGTTCGACAGCAGACGTGCGGTGATGTCCACAATGGGAATGACTTTCTGGTAGGCCATACGTGTCGGACCGATGACGCCCAGAGTGCCGACAATTTTTCCGTTGACCTGATAGGGGGCGGTCACGACACTCATATCATCCACGGGAACCAGTTGTGAGTCGCCGCCGATATAAATCTGGATGCCGCTGGCTTTGCTTGAGATGTCGAGCAGTTGCATCAGCTGGGTTTTCTGCTCGAACATGGCGAACAGTTTGCGAAGGGAATTGAGATCGTAGGTGAAGTCGTGGACGTTGAGCAGGTTGTTTTCTCCGGCAATCACAACATCTTCGGTATTGTCGGCGATGGTTTCGTTGCCTGCCTCGATGGCGGTTTGCATCAGTTTGGTCAGGTCGCCGTGGATTTCTTTCAATTCGTTGCGCAGGCGCAGACGGATTTCGTTGAAACTCAATCCGCTGTAATGCCGGTTGATGTAATTGGCTGCTTCGTTGAGTTGCGAAGGTGTGTAGTCTGCTTCGGTCAGCAGTAACCGGTTCTGCACGTCGCCGTTCGGTGTGACGATAACGAGCAGGATCCGTTTTTCGGAAAGGCGCAAAAACTCGATTTGCGAAAAGGCGGATTCATGCTGGGGCGCCAGTACCACACCGGCGAATTGTGTCAGGGACGACAGCATTTGTGCTGCATTGGCGATGATCTTTTGCGGTTGTCCGATACGGGTGGTCAGTTGCAGGCTGGATTCGATGGTGTTTTCACTGACCGGTTGTGCGGTCAGGAGAGTATCGACAAAAACACGGAAGCCTTTCGGGGTCGGGATGCGGCCTGCCGATGTATGCGGACTGGCGACAAAGCCCATTTCCTCCAGATCGGCCATGATGTTGCGGATGGTCGCTGGCGACAGATCCAGTTTGGACAGTTTGGACAGAACACGAGAGCCGACAGGCTGACCTTCGGCGATATAGCGTTCGACCAGTGTCTTCAGCAAGGTTTGCGCGCGAGGTTCGAGTGACATGTTCAAACGGATGCTCGTTATATCGATCATCCTATTTTAAATCAAATATCCGTTTTGTTTTTAGCCTGCCCTGTTTGTATGCGTTTCGTCAGAAACCGGTGGCCGTATGTGATGCGTGCAGGTTGTACTGTACGGTGTAATACGGCAAAGGTATCGGTTGCCTTGCGACTCCGTGTCTGCACTTGTGTGAGTATATGCGGTGTCATGACCGTTTTGTGGCGGCAGTTGTTGGTTTGAGGATAATTTTATGTTTCAGATGTGTATTTTGGTGTAATCTGAAAGCGTTGACAGTTCATCCTCAGATAAACATGCAAACGAAGAAAAAAGTTTTCGCACTCGTTTCCAGGGTGTATATCAGCAGCATTACACAATCGATGGAAAAAGTCGCCAATTTTCTGGTCGAGGCAGGTTATACGGTCGTCTATGAATCGGAAACGGCGTCCAACATTTCGCTTCCGGGCATTACATCGATGAATCTCGAGGAAATCGGTGCACAGGCAGAGGCGGCCATCGTCATCGGCGGTGACGGTACGATGCTGGGTATTGCACGGCAACTGGCGCCTTACAGTGTACCGATGATCGGTATCAACCATGGTCATCTCGGTTTTATGGCGGATATTCCGTTAAACCGGATGTTGCTGGTGCTGGACAAGATGCTCAAGGGAAAATATGTTTCCGAGCAACGTTTTCTGATTGAAGGGTCGATCATTCGATCCGGTGAAACGATTCACCATTCGGTCGCTTTTAACGACATTGTCATTTCACGCGGCGGCGGTTCCGGCATGATCGATCTCCGGGTTCATGTCGATGGCCACTTCATGTACCAGCAACGTTCAGACGGACTGATTATCTCGACTCCGACGGGATCGACGGCTTATTCACTGTCGGCGGGCGGCCCCATGTTGCACCCCAATCTGGCGGGTATCGTTCTGGTGTCGATCGCGCCGCATACCTTGTCTAACAGGCCGATCGTGATTCCGGATACCAGTGAAATCGTGGTCGAAGTCGTCGAGGCCAACCAGCCCAGTATCAATTTCGATTCGCAATCGTTTGCAAGTCTGCGTGTATCCGACAGGATTTTCATCAAGCGCTCTGCCGATACGATTACCTTCTTGCACCCTATGGGATGGAGTTATTACGATACCTTACGCAACAAGTTGCACTGGAACGAAATTTCAAGACGGGAAAAAGTGGACTGAGACGGGAATTTCATATGCAGGGAGAATTGTTGGGAGTGCCATATCATCTGGGATAAGGATACGGAATTGCCATGCTGCGCACGCTGTCGGTACAGGATTTTGTCATTGTCGATTCGATCGAACTGGATTTCGATTCCGGTTTTTCTGCATTGACCGGTGAAACCGGTGCCGGGAAATCCATTCTGATCGATGCGCTGGCGCTGGTGCTTGGCGGGCGTGCGGATCCGGGCATGATTCGGGAGGGAGCCGAAAAAGCCGATATCCGTGCAGAATTCAATGCGGCCGATAAAGTGGCAGACTGGCTCAAAGCCAATGAGATCGTTTGTGAAGACGAATCCGTTCTGGTGCGCAGGACGATCGACCGTTCAGGAAGGTCGAGAGGGTTCGTCAACGGTGTGCCGGTGACGGCATCGCAGATGCGCGATCTGGCGGCGATGCTGGTCGATATTCATGGGCAGCATGCGCATCAGTTGTTGCTCAGACAGGATGAACAGCGCAAATTGCTGGATCGGCATGCAGGAATTGAGAATGATGTCGCGGAACTGGCATTACGGTTCGGCGCTTGGCAGGCCTTGCGCAAGCAGATCGATGAAGCGAAAGCGGATTCGGCGAAATGGCAGGCCGAAAAGGAACAGCTCGAATGGCAGGTCGGTGAACTGGAAAAGGTTGCGCCGAAACCCGGTGAATGGGAACAGGTCAACAGCGATTATGACTGTTTGTCTCATGCGGCGAGTCTGATCGAGGGGAGCGGTGAGGCGTTGTCGGAGCTTTCCGAGTCCGATATGCCGATGTTGTCGAGGTTGAATGCTGTCAGACAGCGGCTTTCAAGACTGGCAGATATCGATGCGAAGCTCATGCCGACTGTCGAATTGCTGGAGTCGGCCGGTATCCAGCTACAGGAAGCCGCTTACAGTCTCAGGGATTATCTGTCGCGTACCGATCTTGATCCGGAGCAGCTGCAGACGGTGGAAAAGCGGCTGGAAATATTGCATTCGGCTGCACGTCAATTCAGGGTGCGACCTGAGCAGTTGCCTGAAGAGCTTGAAAACCGGCGGCAGCTTTTGGCGCGATGCGTGCAGGCTTCGGATCTGGCGGTGCTGGAAGAGCAGGAACAGCATGCCAAAGAGCGGTATTACGCGTTGGTGGGAGAAATTTCGAATAAACGGCGGCAGGCGGCTGACGACCTGGGCAGGGCCGTGACGGCCATTATGGAAGATTTGCATATGTCAGGCGGGCGTTTTTCGGTGGATATCAGCCGTTGTCAGGCACATGTGTATGGCATGGATCAGGTGGAATTTATGGTGGCCGGTCATGCCGGAACAGGGCTGCGCCCGCTGGCCAGGGTGGCATCCGGTGGTGAGCTGGCTCGTATTGCACTGGCGATATCGGTGATTGCGTCACGTGCGACTGCCACGCCGACGCTCATTTTCGATGAAGTGGATTCCGGTGTCGGCGGTGCAGTGGCTGAGGTAGTCGGTCGTTTGCTCAAACGGCTGGGACAGGAGCATCAGGTATTGTGTGTGACGCATTTGCCGCAGGTCGCCAGTCAGGCGCGCCAGCATTTTCAGGTCAGCAAGGTTGCCGCCGCGCATGTTTCACATCCTGTTTCACGCATTGCGTTGCTCGATGATGCTGGGCGAGTCGATGAGATCGCCCGTATGCTGGGCGGCGTCGAAATGACGGATGCGACGCTCAATCATGCACGCGAGATGCTGCGTCAGGATTGATCTGCCGACGGTATCGCACGATTTTCAAAATATTTTTCCCATCGTCTCTTGAAATGGTCATGCGCGCCCCCACTATCGGTTGAATGTGAAAGACATCGAAGTGGAGGAAACAGTGCAAGACCAGAATACGGAAAGCGACAAGGTCGGAACGAGTCAGGAAAATCCGGATGCGCCTGATGAAAAGGTTGTGAATCAGGAAGATTCGCTGGAAACACGACTGGCCAATGCAGAAAAACAGGCTGCGGAACTGCAGGATGCTTTTTTGCGTGCCAGGGCTGAAGGCGAAAATATCAGGAGACGTGCGCAGGAAGATATCGCCAAGGCGCATAAATTCGCAATTGAAAATTTTGCCAAGTCGATGCTGGCTGTCAAGGACAGTCTTGAGATGGCGATCAAGACGGATGCTCCCACTGTCGATACAATCAAGGAAGGTGTCGATATGACATTGCGACAGCTCAGGCAGGTATTCGAACAGAACAAGATTGCAGAGATTGTTCCTGAACCAGGCGACAAGCTTGACCCAATGAAACATCAGGCTATCCAGACGGTCGAGGCGGATCAGGATCCCAACACGGTGGTTTCTGTTTTGCAAAAAGGCTATTCGTTGGCAGACAGGCTGTTAAGACCGGCTGTCGTTGTCGTCGCTGCTTCCAAAAAGTCTTGAAATCGGGGGAAGTGTCCCTATCTATGAAACAGTAGCGTGCGGGAGCGAAACAGGTTGTCAGTTGCACGTTGAAGTGTTCCTCTTCCGCCCGGAAAAATTATGGTATTGAAAGGATAAACAGTATGTCAAAAATTATCGGTATTGACCTGGGAACGACGAATTCCTGCGTTGCCGTTATTGAAGGCGGCCAGCCAAGAGTGATCGAAAATTCGGAAGGTGCACGTACAACACCTTCGATTATCGCCTATCTGGAAGATGGTGAGATTCTGGTCGGCGCACCTGCAAAACGTCAGGCGGTTACCAATCCGAAGAATACACTGTATGCTGTCAAGCGTTTGATCGGGCGCAAATATGACGATCCGGAGGTACAGCGTGATGTGCCACTCATGCCATTTTCGATCATCAAGGCCGACAATGGCGATGCGTGGGTATCCGTGTTGAATGACAAGAAACTCGCTCCGCCACAGGTTTCCGCCGAAGTGTTGCGCAAGATGAAAAAGACCGCGGAAGATTATCTGGGCGAAGAAGTGACCGAGGCAGTCATCACTGTTCCGGCATATTTTAACGATGCGCAGCGTCAGGCCACCAAAGATGCAGGGCGTATTGCCGGTCTGGATGTCAAGCGTATCATCAACGAACCGACTGCTGCCGCATTGGCTTTCGGTCTCGACAAGGCCGGTCGGGGTGACAAGAAGATCGCGGTATATGACCTGGGTGGCGGTACGTTCGATATTTCCATTATCGAAATTGCCGATATCGACGGTGACAAGCAGTTCGAAGTGCTTTCCACCAATGGCGATACCTTCCTGGGTGGCGAGGACTTCGACCAGCGTGTGATCGATTTCATTATCGACGAATTCAAGAAGCTCCACGGTATTGATTTGAAGAAGGATCCGATTGCACTTCAGCGTATCAAGGCGTCCGCAGAACGTGCCAAGATCGAATTGTCTTCTACGCAGCAGACGGAAATCAATGAACCGTATATCGCAATGGCCAATGGTGCTCCGGTTCACCTGAATATCAAGCTGACCCGCGCCAAACTGGAATCTCTGGCAGAAGAATTGATCGAAAAAACGATCGAACCGTGCCGGATTGCATTGAAGGATGCCGGTCTGAGCGTGTCCGATATCGATGACGTCATTCTGGTTGGCGGTATGACCCGTATGCCGGCTGTTCAGGAAAAGGTCAAGGCGTTTTTCGGCAAGGATCCGCGCAAGGATGTCAATCCGGACGAAGCGGTTGCTGTCGGTGCTGCGCTGCAGGGATCTGTCCTGTCGGGCGATCGCAAGGACTTGTTGCTGCTGGATGTCACCCCGCTGTCTCTGGGTATTGAAACCCTGGGTGGCGTGATGACCAAGATGATTCAGAAGAATACGACGATTCCGACCAAGTTCAGCCAGATTTTCTCGACGGCGGAAGACAATCAGCCGGCTGTGACGATCAAGGTTTATCAGGGTGAACGTGAAATGGCCGCCGGCAACAAGGCATTGGGCGAGTTCAATCTGGAAGGTATTCCGGCTGCACCGCGCGGTATGCCGCAGATCGAAGTCACGTTCGATATCGACGCCAACGGTATTTTGCATGTCAGCGCCAAGGATAAGGCAACCGGCAAGGAAAACACGATTACCATCAAGGCCAATTCCGGTTTGTCCGAAGAGGAAATCCAGCGGATGATCAAGGATGCGGAAGTAAATGCGGCCGAAGATCACAAGATCCGTGAATTGACCGAAGCGCGCAATCAGGGTGATGCGCTGGTTCATACGACACGCAAGTCGCTGGATGAGCATGGTGGCAAACTTGATGCGGCGACCCGGGAATCGATTGAAAACGCGATCAAGGATCTGGAAGAAACCTTGAAGGGTGACGACAAGGCTGCGATCGATGCCAAGATGAGTGCACTTGCAAATGCTGCCCAGAAGCTGGGTGAAGCGGTTTATGCTGAACAGCAGGCCAAGGCGGCAGCTGGTGGTACCAGTGCGGGTGCGGCTCCGGGAGCAGACAACGCTTCCGCTTCGCAGGATGGCAAGGATGATATCGTCGATGCCGATTTCAAGGAAGTGAAAGATAAAGACTGATCAAGTTCCTTGGGATACTTTCGCCGGGCAGAAATGATCGTCTTCTGACGTGTTTTTCTGCTCGGCGTTCTGTTTGACCGTTTCAGATATGTTGAACGGATGCCAGCCTGATCCTTGGGGAAACGATAAGGGTATTTGGCGTATTCTGATAGTTCGGAATCGCTTTTTGTAAAGTGGACAAGATGGCAAAACGAGATTTTTACGATGTTTTGGGGGTTGCCAAAAACGCTTCAGAGGATGAGATCAAGAAAGCCTACCGCAAGCTGGCGATGAAGTATCATCCTGACCGCAATCCGGATAGCAAGACCGCTGAAGAAAAGTTCAAGGAAGTCAAGGAGGCTTACGAGGTTCTTTCCGATGAACAGAAACGGGAAGCTTATGACCGCTTCGGTCATGCCGGTGTCGATCCCAATATGAATATGGGTGGACATCCGGGAGCGGCGGATTTTACGGATGCTTTTGGCGATATTTTCGGCGATATTTTCGGTGGTGGGCGCAGTCAGCAGAGGAGCAGCGGTCCGCAAATGTACCGGGGTGCCGATCTTCGCTACAATATGGACATTTCGCTTGAGGAAGCGGCAAGAGGGTGTACCAAGACGATTCGTGTACCGTCCTGGGACAATTGTGAGACTTGCCACGGTTCGGGAGCGAAACCCGGGACATCGCCGACGACGTGTACGACCTGTAACGGACAGGGACAGGTCAGGATGCAGCAGGGATTCTTCAGTATCCAGCAACCGTGTCCGACCTGTCATGGAACAGGCAAGGTTATCAAGGAGCCTTGTGCGACCTGTCATGGCGCAGGCAAAATCAGACGCAACAAGACGCTGGAAGTCAAGATTCCTGCCGGGATTGATGACGGTATGCGGATTCGCTCTGCCGGCAATGGCGAACCCGGGCAAAACGGTGGGCCTCCGGGTGACTTGTATGTCGAAATCCGGGTATTGCCCAACCAGGTTTTCCGGCGTGAAGGCGATGATCTGCATTGCGAAATACCGATTTCGTTCGGTATCGCTGCATTGGGTGGTGAGATCGAGGTGCCGACTTTGAATAACCGTGTTGCTTTCAATGTGCCGGCTGGAACCCAGACCGGCAAGACTTTCCGCCTGAAAGGGAAGGGAATCAAGGGTGTCCGTTCTTCACAGGCGGGTGATCTGTTCTGTCATGTGAGAGTGGAAACTCCGGTCAATTTGACCGACCGTGAAAAAGCGTTGATGCGTGAATTCGACGGGTTGATCGTGGAAGGTGGTGCCAAGCATAGCCCGCAGGCAAAATCGTGGATGGACAAGGTCAAGTCCATGTTCAGTTAACCTGATTTTTCCGGAAAAACCCGATACCGGTTATAGCCGGTATCGGGTTTTTTTGTTTTTCAGATGCTGCCGGCGAATCCGTTTTGCCGCCATGCTTCATAGACGACGACGGCGACACTGTTGGACAGGTTCAGGCTTCGGTTTTTTGGACGCATGGGCAGGCGAATGCGATGGCCTTCGGTGAAGAAACTGTGTATTACTGGGGCGAGTCCTTTGGTTTCCGAACCGAAGATGAAAAAGTCTCCTGGCTGAAATGCCGTGGTGGAAAAGCGGTTTTCGCCGTGTGTCGTGAAGGCGAACATGCGTGATGGTACAGGAGATTCGTCTTGCAGGAACGTTCCCCAATTTTTGTGGACCTTCATGGTGGCAAATTCATGGTAGTCCAGTCCGGCACGGCGCATTTTCGCGTCGTCGAGCGGAAATCCCAATGGTTCGATCAGATGCAGTTGTGCGCCGGTATTGGCGCATAAACGAATGATGTTCCCGGTGTTGGGCGGGATTTCCGGTTCGACCAGTACGACATGAAACACTTCAGTTCTCCTGTAAGAATTTGGATGGGGTGCGTGCGAAAACAAAGTTGGTGATGTATCTGGCACCGGCTTTTTTCAGAATACGTGCGATTTCGTCCAGTGTGTGTCCTGTGGTCATGACGTCATCGACAACGCCGATGTGTTTCCCGCGAATGAAGGCGATGGCGTTATCACTGGCAGTGAAAGCATTATGGACGTTTTGTTTTCTTTCGTTGAATGAGATCGTGGATTGTTTGGCCGTTTCCCGGTTTCGGTATAAGAGGCCGGTATGCAATGGGAGTTTCATCGCACGAGCCAGCGTTTTTGCGATTTCGTGCGATTGATTGAAGCCACGTTCGATCAGGCGGGCTTTTCCCAACGGTACAGCGATGAGGATATCCGGTGCTTTCCAGTCAGTACTGGACTGTTGCACGATGGCGTTGTCGATCAGTTTGCCCATCAGGGGGGCAAGTGTCAGTTGATGGGCGAATTTCAGCTGGTGAATCAGAAAATCGAATGGCGGTATATAGTCGGTTGCCACGATGGTGGCATCGAAGGCGGGATGTCTGGCAAGACAGGCTCCGCACAGGGTTGAATGGCCAGTGGTGTGTGTTTCCGGTATATCATGGCCGCAGCAATGGCAGCGTGGTGCCGGGTTTCCCAGATAATGTCGGGTGCAGCTGTCGCAAATTCCATAATGGCTGGCTGCGTGACACAGGACACAGGGGCAGGGGATCTTGCCGGTAAAACTGGCAAGGCCGGTCAGGCAGTGCATATAATCAGCCATCATTTTTCGGTCGCTAACATGCGCGGTTGGTTTCTCCAAAGCGGCTATGCTTCGCTCATGTTAAGGTATGTTTTTCATCATCGTTCGGAAACAGAATTGTATGCCTGTTGATTTGCAGAAGGTACGTTTATTGTTTGAAAAGGCGAATAAAACAACCGATACCCGTTTTCTGACAAGAGAGATCGCCAGCCGAATGTACGAGCGTTTGTCGGTCATGAAAGTCGATCCTGCGGATATTCTGGATGCCGGATGCGGTGACGGGGATGATATGGATGGACTTGCGCACATTTTCGGGAATGCTCGGGTTTATGGCGTAGATGCAGCGTGTGCCAGAGTACGGCATGCTGCCGGGTATGCCGGAAGGATAGGAATGACCGCAAGCAGGGTTTGTTGCGGTGATTTTGGCTGTTTGCCCTTTCCGGCTGGGACATTCGATATGATCTGGTCCAATCTGGCCGTACATTGGCATGACGATCATGCACGTGTATTTCGTGAGTGGTGGCAGGTTTTAAGGGATGATGGGCTGGTTATATTTTCCTGTTTCGGTGAAAAGACACTGGAATTGTTGCGGAATGCATATGGTGAGATAGAAGCGGATTCCCATGTTTTGCCGTTCACGAGTATGCGGGCTATCGGTGATGATCTGGTCAATGCGGGATTTCAGGCGCCTGTGCTGGAGCGTGAATGGATTGTCGTGACTTATACGGAAATCGGGCGTTTGCTTTCAGATGTACGGGCATTGGGCGGTAATCCATTATCATGTCGTCCCGCCGGTTTATCGGGGAAGCTGGCTTACCGGAGATTGCTTGATAGGCTGGAGGCTGAAAGAACGGATGACGGAATACTGTCACTGACGTTCGAAGTGATTTATGCGCATGCTTTCAGGGATGCGGGATCTCAGGATGCTGAAAGGGTGATTCGTTTGTTCAGGAGATAAAAAAGAAAAGGTGCCAAAAGGCACCTTTTCAACTGTATGCAGCCAATATGTTTTTCATTTTCTTGAGCGCTGCTGCTTCTATTTGCCGGATTCGCTCTGCGGAAACACCGAATTCGGCAGCCAGTTCGTGCAATGTGGCACCGCTGCCGTTATCGTTCTGGAGCCATCTTGCCTCGATGATACGGCGCGAACGGGGATCCAGTTTTTCCAGTGCTTCGCTGAGCCCTTCTGTCTGGATACGGTCGTTTTGCCGTGTTTCCAGAATATGGGTCGGTTCTGTCTGTTCGGATGACAGATAGGCGATAGGTGCAAAATTCTCGTCATCATCATCGTGCTGGGTTTCCAGTGCGATATCATGACCGTTGAGCCGGGTTTCCATCTCGACGACATCTTCGTCACGGACATTCAGTTTTTCGGCAAGCGAGCGGATTTGCGCCCTTGTCATGGCATCCGTACCATTTTTGTGGCTGCGCAAGTTGAAAAACAGTTTTCTCTGGGCTTTTGTGGTTGCGACCTTGACCATTCTCCAGTTTCTGAGAATGTACTCGTGTATTTCTGCCTTGATCCAGTGAATGGCATAGGAAACCAGCCTGACTCCCATGCCGGGATCGAAGCGTTTGACCGCCTTCATCAATCCGATGTTACCCTCCTGAATCAGGTCTGCATGGGGCAGCCCATATCCCAGGTAGTTTCGGGCAATGGAAACGACCAGTCTCAGATGAGACAAAACCAGTTCTTGTGCAGTCGCCAGATCGTTATGCTGACGGTAGCGCAGTGCAAGAGCGGTTTCCTGTTCTTGGGTCAGGATAGGCAAACGATTGACTTCTGTGATGTACGCATCGAGGTTGCCGAGCGAACCTGTAATAACCGGAGCCAAGGTATGACGGCTGACCGGCATCAGGGCTTGTGCGGACTTTGCGTTCATTCTTTCTCCTGTATATTTGAATATATGAATTGAATTACTTATATGTTCTATTTTAGCACTCTTTGATGTTGAGTGCTAATTTATATTTGTTTGCGGTGTTTTGTCCACTCTATGGCAAAACGGTTGTTCTGGTTTGTTCTGCATCATGATGCGATAGATGGCATAAGGCGAGGCGTCTGTGCGGCTGGTTTCAGTAGATTTTTCTCAACTGGCGGTTGACGGACAGGAGCGCCCCCAGCCAGCCCAGCGTGGCGCTGGCCAGCAATAAAATTGCGGATGTACCCAAATTCAGGGGGGAGAGCCGGAAGTCGGAACCGTAGAGCTGGGCCAGTTCATTGATGGCGCTGTTGAAAGGATACAGGCTCAGGCCGACGAGTATCAGTGCCAGCACTCCGGAAAAGAGTCCGAGAAAGATACCCATGTAACAAAACGGGCGCCGGATATAGGCGCGACTGGCACCGACATGCCATGAGAGCGTGATTTCGTCGAGATGCATCAAAACTTGCAAACGAATGGTGTTGAACGTGACGATAATCACGACGATACCCAGTACGATGCCCAGAAACACCAGTCCCATCCGCATGATGCCCAGCAATGCGGCCAGACGTTTGGTCCAGGCCGAGTCGATTTGTACCTTGTCGGTTTCGGGGAGTTGTTGTAATTGTCCGGTGAGGGTTTCGATTCTGGCTGATAGTGTCGTACCGTCCGGGGTGTTGTCTGAAAGACGGATGATATAGGAATCGGGTAAAGGGTTTTTGCCGAGTGAGTCGGCCATACCTTGCAGGCCGGTTTTTTCCTCAAGCGAATCCAGTGCGGTTTCTTTCGGAATGAAAATTACTTCGGCGGCAATCTTGCTTGTGCCAAGGAGCTGTTTGATGGCTGGTTCCATGGCCTGTGCATTGGCACGTTCGGTATTTTGCTTCAGAAAGAGACTGATTTCGGGCGAAACGGACAGCCGTCCCGTAACGGACTGGATATTGTCGAGCAGGGTGATGCCGCCGAAAGGCAGTGCCAGCGTCATGGAAAGCACCAGAATATTGAAAAAGAAATGTCCCGGAGAGCGTCTGAATTGGGCAAGTGCGAGGCGGATTGCCGAGACATGATAGCGGAGCCAGGTGTTCATGCTTTTTCACCCTTTATGGGTTGGTCGATATGATGCAGTTTGCCACGATCAAGATAAATGATCCGGTCGGCTCTTGGAAAAAGGCTGTCGTCATGAGTGGCGATAAGACAGGTCACGCCGGCAGACTGAAAAAAAGCGATGGCATCAAGCACTTTATCGGCGTTGGCACGGTCAAGATTCGCAGTCGGTTCGTCGGCCAGAATGATTTGCGGCTGGTTGACAATGGCACGTGCAACGGCCGCACGCTGTTGCTCGCCTTCCGACAGCGTCAGCGGCAGAGAGTTTGCGCGTTCTGCAAGTCCGACTTTTTCCAGGGCGGCATATGCGCGCTGTTGCGCTTCGGATTCTGGCGTGCCGGTGACGAAGAGGGGAAGCATGACGTTTTCGAGAATGGTTTTGCCGTTCAGTAAATGCTGTTGCTGGAGGATCAGTCCAAGATTGCGTCGCAAGAACGGTATGCCTGCCGGCTTGAGTCCACCGATGTCCTGACCGTTGACGGTCAGTGTTCCCGTATCGGGACGTTCGATAGCGGCGATCATTTTCAGGAGTGTTGATTTTCCGGCGCCGGAAGGACCGGACAAAAAAACGAATTCGCCTTGTTCGATGGTCAGGTTGATATCCTGTACGGCGACGATGTTCCCGGGATAGCACCTGGATACATTCTGGAATTGGATCATTGCACTCATTTTCTAGCTCAGCAATGCTTTTGAAAATTCTTGGGCATTAAAAGGTTGCAGATCGTCTATTTTTTCGCCAACCCCGATGAAGTAGACGGGGACAGGGTGGTTTTTTGCAATGGCTGCCAGAATGCCGCCTTTGGGGGTGCCGTCGAGCTTGGTGACGATCAGACCGCTTAGTCCGAGTGCTTCGTCGAAGGCCTTGACTTGTGCCAGTGCGTTTTGGCCTGTATTGCCGTCGATAACGAGTATGATTTCATGTGGTGCCGTGTCCATGCCTTTGCCGATAACGCGTTTGATCTTTTTGAGTTCTTCCATCAGGTGAAGTTGTGTCGGCAGCCTGCCTGCGGTATCGACCATGACGACGTCGATGTTTTTCGCTTTGGCGGATTGGACGGCATCGAATGCAACGGCTGCGGGATCGCCTGATTCCTGCGCGATGACGGTAATCCGGTTTCGATCGCCCCATATGGCCAGTTGCTCACGTGCGGCGGCACGGAAGGTATCTCCGGCTGCGAGAAGAACGCTTTGTCCATGACGCTGGAGATGTTTTGCCAGTTTTCCGATCGTAGTGGTCTTTCCTGCACCGTTGACGCCGGTCATCATGACGATCATTGGGGTATGACGACCGATTTCCAGATTTTTCTGGAGCGGCGTCAGCAGTGCCGTCAGTAGCCGGATCAGTTCTTCCCTGATTTCTGATGGTTGTGTCAATCGGTTTTGTTTGACTTTTTTCCGGAGTTCGTCCAGGAGATATTCGGTTGCAGGCAGACCGACATCCGAGACCAGCAATGCCGTTTCCAGTTCCTCAAACAATTCCTCATCGATGGTTGTTCCGCCAAAGATATTCAGATTGGCAGATGTCCTTGCGAGGCCGGCCTTGAGGCGTGCGAACCAGGATGTTTTTTCTTCTTCCGGCTTGGCATTCGTGGTGCCAGTCTCTATATTGGCATCAGTCGGGGTGTCCGCGGTTTCGGCAGCGATCCCGGAAGATGCATGTACGCTGATGTCGTCTTCTGTCTTTTCGACAGGGGATTTTTTTTTGAAAAAACTAAACATTGGCAACCGTCGTATACTGAAAGGGGATGCAAAATGCGAAGATTTATTGAAACTTTGATTTTAACAGAGCTGTCAGTATGAAAATTCTAAAAATCCTTTTTGGTCTGATGTTTGTCCTGTTCTGGGTACAAAACGGGGTGCATGCCGAACCTGCCAGAGAGTTTTATCTTGCAAACGGAATGAAGGTCATTGTCAGGGAAGATCATCGCGCTCCTGTGGCGGTTCATATGGTCTGGTATCGTGTCGGTTCCATGGATGAAAGCAATGGAACGACGGGCGTGGCGCATGTACTGGAACATATGATGTTCAAGGGAACACGGAAGTTTCCGGAGGGCAGTCTGAGCAAGACGGTCGCCAGACTGGGTGGTAAGGACAATGCATTTACCAATACCGACTATACGGCGTATTTCCAGCAGATTCCGAAAGATCATCTGGACAAAATGATGGAAATGGAAGCCGATCGTATGCGCAATTTGCAATTCAAGGCTTCGGATTTCAGCAAGGAAATCCGGGTGGTGATGGAAGAACGGCGCTGGAGAACGGACGATCAGCCTGAAGGACGACTGGATGAGGCTTTGCGTGCAAGTGCGTTTGTCGCGCATCCTTATCACTGGCCGATCATCGGCTGGATGAACGATTTGCAGAATATGACGGTCAATGACGCGCGTCACTGGTATGAACGCTGGTATGCACCGAATAACGCGACACTGGTCGTCGTCGGTGATGTAGATGCGCAGACCGTCCGTACAATGGCGGAAAAACATTTCGGACGACTCAAACCCAAAAAAATCATACCGGTCAAGCCACAGGAAGAACCTGAGCAGCATGGTATCCGTCGGGTAGCCGTATCAGCGCCGGCAGAAAATCCGATGGTGGTGCTGGCATACAAGGTTCCTGCGTTGCGTGATGTCGAAAAGGATCAGGATGTGTATGCGCTCGATGTGCTGTCTTCCATACTGGATGGCTATGACAATGCACGTTTGCCGGCAGCTCTGGTGCGCCAGGAAAAGGTGGCGCTGGCAGTAGGGGCCAGTTATTCGGCGCTCTCACGAGGTCCGGCATTGTTTGTTTTGCAGGGTGTACCTTCCAACGGTGTATCGGTCGATGATCTCGAGAAACGGCTGCGCAGTGAGATTGCACGGATCGCTGAAGAAGGGATATCGGAAGCCGAATTGCAACGTGTGAAGATGCAGCTGATTTCGTCACAGATATACAAGCGGGATTCCATGTTTGGTCAGGCGATGGAAATCGGTGTGTTCGAGATGACGGGCGTCGGACACCGTCAGATTGACCGGACGATTGAAAAGCTCAAGGCGGTTACGCCGCAGCAGGTTCAACAGGTGGCGAAAAAGTATTTTTCGGATGACGGGTTGACGGTCGCCACACTGATACCGGAAGCTTTGCCGAAACAGGCTGCACACGAAGGACAATGACAGAAATATCCATTTAATGCCAACTAGTCGATATAAGAAAATGAGTAATCCAGAATATGTGTTGCATCAGGTATGCCGGTTGCTGAAAGCGGGTTTAATGGGTTGCCTGTTATATGGCGTTCAGGTATATGCAGCGTTGCCTATCCAGCATTGGGTGACGGAAAACGGGGCGCGTGTCTTTTTTGTCGAGACGCATGCGATTCCGGTGCTGGATATCAGTGTCGAGTTCGATGCGGGTTCGAGAAGGGATCCGGCAGGAAAGGCAGGACTTGCGGCATTGACTAACGGCTCGCTGGACAAGGGAATTGTTGGTGAGGGCCGTGAAGATGTCACGGAAGCGCAGATACTGGATACGTTTGCCGATGCCGGAGCGTTGCGTTCAAACATGACGGGTATGGATCGGGCGGGCTATTCATTGCGGGTGATGTCTGGCCATGCAGAATCGGAGTCCGCGATCCGGATGATGGCCCAGTTATTGGCCAAACCGTCATTTCCGGAAGCTTTGCTGGAGCGAGACAAGGCCCGGCTTGTCGCTTCGCTCAAGGAAGAAATGACACGTCCGGACTCGATTGCCGCCAAAGCTTTCAGAAAGGACATTTATCCGGCGCATCCTTACGGAGAGAGTTCGACACCAGAGTCTGTGGAGCGAATCACGCGTGAGGATATGATGGAATTTCACAAGACACATTACGTTGCCAACAGAGCGGTTATCAGTCTTGTTGGCGATATCGATGTGGAAAGGGCGAGACAAATTGCGCGGGAGATCAGCAGTGGTCTGATCGTTTCGGACCGGGATTTGCCGACACTTCCCGATGTAACTGTTCCGGCGGGCAAAACGAACGTTATTGCACATCCGGCTACACAGGCACATATCCTGATCGGTATGCCTGCCCTCAGACGGGGTGATCCGGATTTTTTTGCGTTGACTGTCGGCAATTATATTTTGGGTGGCGGCGGTTTTTCTTCCAGACTCATGGATGAAGTCAGGGAAAAACGGGGTTTGTCATATAGCGTTTACAGCCAATTCCAGCCGATGCTTCAGCCAGGGCCTTTTATAATCAGTTTGCAGACCGAAAAGAAACAGGCGACTGATGCGATCAGTGTGGTCAATGCCACACTGGATGATTTTTTACGTAAAGGGCCCGATGCGACAGAGTTGCAATCGGCACGTGATCATCTGGTCAACAGTTTTGCCATGAAGATGGATAACAATCTCAAGGTGCTGGAGCTCATTGCCATGATCGGTTACTATCGCTTGCCGCTGGATTATCTGGATCACTGGACTGAAAAAGTCGCTCAGGTTACGGCGGCGGATGTAAAGGATGCGATGAACCGAAAACTCAACGAAGGGAAAATGGTGACTGTAATCGTCGGTCAGTGATGGATATGCAGGTGTCGCAGGTGATTTGAAATGGGACGTCAGACAAGAAACGGGAAAAATTCTGTCGGCCATAACAGTCATAAAATCCATATTGTCGGTGGACAATGGAAGCGTACGCCGCTTGCTGTCACCGATGTGGAAGGACTGCGTCCGACATCGGATCGTGTGCGTGAAACCCTGTTCAACTGGTTGCATCATTTGCGCGGGGCGCGTTTTCAGGATATGCGTTGCCTTGATTTGTTCGCCGGAACGGGGGCGCTCGGGTTCGAAGCAGCCAGCAGGGGAATGGCGCAAGTGATCATGATTGAGGGAAACCGTGCGGCATATGAGCAGCTGCAACGTGTGAAAAACAAGCTGAAGGCGTCGCAGATTGCGCTTTTTCACGCAGATGCCATGGATATGGCTGTGCAATTTGTCCGGCAGGAGAAAACATTCGATCTGATTTTTCTGGATCCGCCGTTCCGGAAGGCATGGCTGCCGAAGATTGTGCCGCTTTGTGCAGAATTGCTGGCGAAAGACGGACTGATTTATATGGAGTCCGATATGCAGTTGACGGAGGAACAGCTGGCTTTATGGCCGGGAAATGATGTATCCGCGCTGCGGCTTGTCAGGGCGGGGCAGGCTGGGCAGGTTTATTATCATTTGTTTGAGATGCAGGCATCGGGCTTATCTTGAGTTAATATTACGAGTGTTTCCTTTCTGAAAGAATAAAAATGGTTATTGCTGTTTATCCTGGAACATTTGACCCGTTGACGCGAGGGCATGAAGATCTGGTTCGTCGTTCGTCAGGGTTGTTTGACGAATTGATTGTCGGTGTGGCTGACAGTCGGACCAAGAGGCCCTTTTTTACCATGGAAGAACGGATGGCCATTGCCGAAGAAGTTCTCGGTCATTACCCGAATGTCAGGGTTGAAAGTTTTACCGGCTTGCTCAAGGATTTTGTCCGTGAGCATAATGCCAGTGTCATTATCCGGGGATTGCGCGCCGTGTCGGATTTCGAGTATGAATTCCAGATGGCCGGAATGAACCGTTATCTGATGCCTGAAGCGGAAACGTTGTTTCTGACACCGTCCGACCAATACCAGTTCATTTCCGGTTCGATCGTCCGGGAAATCGCTTTTCTGGGAGGCGATGTATCCAAGTTCGTGTTCCCGTCCGTGGAAAAGTGGCTCAGGAACAAGGTCAATGACATAAAGGGAAAAAATGTCTGATGGTCGATAATGACTTTGACTGAAGGGAATTTGGTGAATCGATGGCGTTGTTGATAACGAAAGATTGTATCTGCTGCGATATATGCGTACCGGAATGTCCGAATGAGGCGATCACATTAGGCAAGAAAATTTGCGAGATAGATGTCAACCGGTGTACCGAGTGTGTGGGGCATTATGACGAGCCGCAGTGCAAGCAGGTATGTCCGATGGATTGTATCGTCAGGAATCCGGATTGTGTGGAGACGCCGGAGCAGTTGATGCAGAAGTTTCTTCGCCTGAGCGAGGGTAAATGAATAAAAAAACCGGTTGCGACTGCAACCGGTTTTTTTGTAGATCAAGAGTTTTATACGTTGAAAAGGAAATTTAAAACATCGCCATCCTTGACGATATAGTCTTTTCCTTCTGCGCGCATTTTTCCGGCTTCGCGTGCACCGTTTTCGCCCTTGCAGGCGATATAGTCTTCAAAGGCGATAGTCTGGGCCCGAATGAAACCACGCTCGAAGTCGGTATGGATAACGCCGGCTGCTTTCGGTGCGGTATCGCCGATATGAATTGTCCATGCCCGTACTTCCTTGACACCGGCAGTGAAGTAGGTTTGCAGGCCAAGCAGTTTGAAAGCAGCACGAATGAGGCGATTCAGCCCGGGTTCATCCATACCCATGTCCGAGAGGAACTCGGCACGGTCTTCTTCAGGCAGCTCGACGATTTCGGATTCGATGGCTGCGCAGATTGCGACAATGGGAGCCTTCTGCGATTCGGCATATTGTGTGAGCTGGTCAAGCAGCGGATTGTCCGTGAATCCATCATCTGACACATTGGCGACATACATGGTCGGCTTTGCTGTAATCAGACAAAGCGGACGAAGCAGTTCCATTTGTTCCTTGTCGAGCCCCATCGAGCGGACCGGTTCGGCCTGATTCAGATGTGCAGCCACTTTTTCAAGCAATTCACACAGACGGGCCGATTCCTTGTTACCTGCGCCGGCTTTCTTGATTTCGCGCTGTATGACTTTTTCTACGGTATTCAGATCTGCCAGCGCCAGTTCGGTCTGAATGACGGAAATGTCGCTTAACGGATCGACCTTGCCTGCGACATGAACGACATTGTCGTTACGGAAACAACGGACGACCTGGACAATCGCATCCGTTTCTCGGATATGGGCAAGAAACTGGTTGCCGAGACCTTCCCCTTTGGATGCACCGGCGACCAGTCCGGCGATATCGACGAATTCGACAACGGCCGGTACGATGCGTTCCGGTTTCACGATTTCGGCCAATTGATTCAATCTCGGATCGGGTACTTCGACGA
>CAKQQG010000026.1 GCA_934270705.1 uncultured Oxalobacter sp.
GTGTAACCGGAACCCCTGTTCTTGCAGATGCTTCGAGAACGCGGCTGCGTTTCGATGGCGGTGCGGTAAAGCATAGCTCATAATCGTCACCACCAGTCAGGGCGCATATCATGCGCCAGTCTTCGGTTTGACGTGCAAGGACAGAACTGACCGGCAAGGCGTCGGTATTGATCGTAGCGCCTACGCCGGATGCATCCAGAATATGTGTCAGGTCGCCGAGGAGTCCGTCAGAGATATCTAGTGCGGAATTGGCGGTTTTTCTTAGCGCCATGCCTAATGCGATGCGTGGAATCGGCGTATGCAAACGGGGCGAAACGGCGCTGAAATCTTCTCTGTCCAGTGTGATTTCATTACGGCAATGGGCGAGTGCCAACCGTGCGTCGCCGATCGTGCCGGAAACCCATATATCATCCCCGTATTCCGCGCGGTCACGACGAAGTGCGTACCCGATTGGAACTCGTCCGAATACCGTGATGCAGATATTGAGCGGACCTTTTGTCGTATCGCCGCCGATCAACTCGCAATGACACAGGTTCGACAGTGAAAACATACCTTCCGAAAAAGATTTGAGCCATGTCTCATCAGGTGCCGGCAACGATAGTGCAAGTGTGAAGGCAAGCGGTTCCGCGCCCATGGCAGCCAGATCGGACAAGTTGACCGCCAGTGATTTGTGCCCGAGTTGCCGTGGATCGGTATCCGGAAAAAAATGGGTGCCCGAGACCAGCATATCCGTCGAAATGGCGATCTGCATCCCCGGAACAGGGGTCAGCAGGGCACAGTCGTCGCCAATTCCCAGTGATGCGTTACGGACGGGTTTCGTGAAATATTTGGCGATAAGATCGAATTCTGAAAGCATGGTCATCTCAGTACAGAAAATTGTCGGACTTCTTGCATAATGATGCTATTGATGCCGCTCTAAAGCAAGACAATGGTAAACTGCTAGACTTAAGCTCTACCGATAGCCAACAAACCGGAAAACAGGCGGGTGATCCTGTATGCCAGGAGGCAGGCAGTGCTGATGATCGGTACTTTTCGTTACAGGGACTTGTCTGATGATGGATCACGTATCGTGGATTGAATATATTGCTGCAGCGCTGTTTTTTCTGGCACTGATTCATACTTTTTCCGCAAAATATTTCGTCAAGCTTGCGCAGCGTGAAAGTCGTCATGCCGGTGCATGGCTGATGCTGGGTGAAGTGGAAGTGGTATTCGGCTTCTGGGCCTTTATCCTGCTGGGATTCATGGCGATCGTCAACGGGTATGAAAAAGCGGTCGAGTATATGGATACCCGGGATTTTACAGAGCCGCTGTTTGTTTTTGTCATTCTGGTTATTGCGGGGACGCGACCGATATTGCAGGCGGCGCAGTTGCTGATCGATTTGCTTGCGAAGGTCATTCCGTTACCCGAGACGGTCACTTATTACTTTCTGACACTGACGGTTGTGCCGCTGCTGGGATCGTTCATCACGGAACCGGCAGCCATGACACTGGCGGCCATCATTTTGCGGGACCGGTATTTCTCCAAAAATATACCGGAAACCATGAAATATCTGACGATCGCGGTTTTGTTTGTTAACGTGTCGATCGGCGGTGTCCTGACGTCCTATGCTGCACCGCCAGTGTTGATGGTCGCCGGCAAATGGGGGTGGGGAATGGATTTCATGCTGACGACGTTCGGCTGGAAGGCGGCTTTGGCTGTTTTCGTCAATGCACTGATCGCGTCATGGGTTTTCAGAAAGATCCTGGTCGGTATGGATGATCTCAAGGATGATTATGAAATCGGTCGTGTGCCACCTCTGGTGATGCTGATTCACCTGACGACACTGGTGCTGGTCGTGATATTCAGTCATCATCCGTTCGTTTTCATGGGGTTCTTCCTGTTGTTCCTGGGCTTTACGGAGGCTTATCACCGTTACCAGAGTCCACTGATGTTGCGAGAAGGATTGCTGGTCGCCTTTTTCCTGGCAGGACTGGTTGTGCTGGGAGGCATGCAAAAGTGGTGGCTGTCGCCCATTTTGTCCGGGCTGGACAGTCATACGTTGTTCGGTGGTGCGACGTTGCTGACGGCAATTACGGATAATGCGGCATTGACCTATCTGGGATCGCTGGTCGATGGTTTGTCGGATGCCAGCAAGTATGCACTGGTCGCCGGTGCCATTACAGGGGGTGGGTTGACAGTCATTGCCAACGCCCCCAATCCGGTCTGTTTCTCTTTGCTGAAAAACCATTTCGAACATCAGTCCATCAATCCACTGATGCTGTTTCTTTACGCGTTGCCGCCGACAATCATTGCCGCCTGCAGTTTCATGTTTCTGTAAGTGTGTCCAGAATGATCCCTTCCCGTATTGGGAATGTGCACGGTAAAAATGGATGCTTCCATTCTTGGTCAGCAAGAAAATTATCTTGAGGATATCAGGAAGGTAGTATAATGCGCGCAATGAATATGCAGTCCGATCCCCAGTTAGAATCTTTGCGCCTGCCGCCGCATTCGATCGAGGCGGAGCAGTCGGTATTGGGCGGTTTGCTTCTGGATAATTCCGCATGGGATCGTATTGCCGATTTCTTGCGGGATACGGACTTTTACCGGTTCGATCATCGCCTTATTTATCAGCATATCGACAAACTGATCAATGCTTCACGACCGGCTGATGTCATCACAGTCTATGAATCATTGCAGACTGTCGGCAAGGCCGAAGAAGTCGGAGGTCTGGCCTATCTGAACGCGCTGGCGCAAAATACGCCGTCAGCCGCCAATATCCGGCATTATGCACAGATCGTGCGTGATCGCGGGATTCTTCGCAGTCTGATTACCGTATCGGATGAAATTTCCGCCAGTGCCTTTCAGGCACAGGGTAAAGACGTCAAACAGATTCTGGACGAGGCGGAGTCCCGTATTTTCGCCATCGCCGAGGAAGGTTCCAGAGGAACGACAGGGTTCCAGGGCATCACGCCTTTGCTTTCGCAGGTCGTCGACAGGATCAATGAATTGTATGACCGTGACAATCCCAACGATATTACCGGGGTTCCGACAGGTTTTATCGATCTCGACCGCATGACTTCCGGTTTGCAACCCGGCGATCTGATTATTGTGGCGGGCCGTCCATCGATGGGGAAGACCGCGTTTTCTCTCAATATCGGTGAACATGTCGCAATAGAAAGCGGTTTGCCTGTCGCGGTGTTTTCCATGGAAATGGGTGGGACCCAGCTTGCCATGCGTATGCTGGGATCAGTCGGCAAACTTGATCAGCATCGCCTGAGGACCGGCAGGCTGGCGGACGAGGATTGGGAACGTTTGTCGTTTGCCATGGAAAAAATGCGTGAGGCACAGTTGTATATCGACGAATCGCCGGGATTGAACTGCAATGATTTGAGAAGCAGGGCTCGCCGGCTTGCCAGACAGTGCAGCAGGCTGGGTCTGATCATCGTCGATTATCTCCAGTTGATGACATCTGCATCCGGTGCGTCTTCGGAAAACCGTGCTACGGAGATTTCCGAGATTTCCCGTGGTCTGAAGGCGCTGGCAAAGGAATTGAATTGTCCGGTGATCGCACTGTCGCAGTTGAACCGTTCAGTCGAACAGCGCCCCAACAAGCGGCCCGTCATGTCTGATTTGCGTGAATCGGGTGCGATCGAACAGGATGCCGATCTTATTTTGTTTATTTACCGGGATGAAGTTTACAATCCCGACTCGCCCGATAAAGGAACGGCAGAGATCATTATCGGGAAACAGCGTAATGGCCCGATAGGCAATGTCAGACTGACTTTTCTCGGGCAATACACCAAATTTGACAACTATGCAGGCAGTGGGGGCATGTACGGTGAATGATCATCGGTATCTGTTGCTGGCAATACGCGTATGCGGAAGGCCATACCCTGTTCATAGCCCGAACTGCCGGTACAAATGATGGGAAGCGATTATGTTCGGACGTTTGATGCCTAAAGAAGAAAAATTCTTCGACTTGTTCAACCAGCATGCCGAATTTTGCGTAAAGGGTGCCAGAGAGTTGCACGAGCTTATGCAAGATTCCAGTCATATCGAAAGGCGATTGCATGCGATTGAAGGTCTTGAGAAACAGGCCGACAAAGTCACATATCATACGATCGGCATTTTGCACAAAACGTTTATCACGCCGCTTGACCGTGAAGATATTCACCGTCTGATCACCAAGATGGACGATATTCTGGATCTGATGGAAGATGCGGCCCAGACAGTATCATTGTACGATATCCAGACCATCACACCGGAAGCCGTCCGCCTGGCAGAGCTGTGTCTGGGGTGTTGCGAAAAACTCAAGGATGGTGTTTCACTGCTCCATAACATGAACCACTCGCGTGAGATACTGGAAATATGCGAGGAAATCGACCGGCTGGAATCTGATGCAGATCATGTCATGCATGCCGCCTTGTCGAAACTGTTTCGTGATGAACCGGATGTCCGCAATCTCATCAAGCTGAAAGCCCTGTATGAGATTCTCGAAAATGTCACGGACATTTGTGAAGATGTCGCCAATATCATCGAAGGGATCGTCGTCGAGAATGCCTGAAGGCGACTTGCCGACTCTTGTGTTCCTGTATTCGTACCGTTATCAACTTCCTTAAAGTCAAATTCATGCAAGCGATACATGTCAGTCTTTACGCGCTCATTCTGATTGTTGCCATGGCATTGATTTTCGATTTCATGAACGGATTTCATGATGCCGCCAATGCGATTGCCACCGTGGTTTCCACCGGTGTACTCAAACCGCATACTGCCGTTGCCATGACCGCTTTCATGAACTGTGTAGCTATTTTCGTATTCGATTTGCATGTGGCGACAACGGTCGGCAAAGGGACAGTCGATCCGGCAATCGTCGATCATTATGTCGTGTTCGGTGCACTGGTCGGTGCGATCGGATGGAATGTCATCACCTGGTATTACGGCATTCCTTCGTCATCATCCCATGCGTTGATAGGCGGCTTGATCGGGGCGGCGATCGCCAAGGCCGGTAGCGGATCGCTGATCGCTTCCGGTATTTTCAAGATCATCGCGTTCATCGTCATTTCTCCGTTGCTGGGATTTTTGCTCGGTTCCATCATGATGGTCCTTGTTTCCTGGATTTTCGTGCGTTCGCAGCCACGCAATATCGATCGCTGGTTCAGACGCATGCAGCTGGTTTCAGCTTCGTTGTACAGCCTTGGGCATGGTGGTAACGATGCACAGAAGACGATGGGGCTTATCTGGATGTTGCTGATCGCATCCGGCTATGCGGCCGATAACGGTCATTTGCCGCTGTGGGTCGTTATTTCCTGCTACGGCGCCATTGGTTTCGGTACACTGTTCGGCGGATGGCGTATCGTGAAAACGATGGGGCAAAAAATTACCAAACTCAAACCGGTTGGAGGATTCTGTGCAGAAACCGGTGGTGCCATGACGTTGTTTATCGCTACGGCGCTGGGTATTCCGGTTTCGACGACGCATACCATTACCGGGGCGATCGTCGGTGTCGGTTCTGCACAGAAAACATCGGCTGTTCGCTGGGGTGTCGCAGGCAATATTGTCTGGGCATGGATACTGACGATTCCCGCTTCCGCTTTCATCGCCGCCATCGCATGGTGGGTCGGCACCAAATTCCTGTAATGACAAGTTAAACGGCCGGTTGTCAGTCGAACCGGCAGCTGGCCAGTCTGATCTTGTGTCGCTGCCGGTATGATGGCGTGTCTGTACGGTCCGTCCTGCCTGTTTCCAGTATGTTTTGCGTTTGGCGTGTGCCTTTATATCACGTATGGTATCGATACCAGAAAACACGCAAGGGCATCAGGGATGTAGCCAGTGCGGTTACCTGTCATGCCATTTAAAGGTGACTTCGAAAAATGCGGGAAAACGGTATGGAACAGCGGCAGGTTTGACGGAAAAAAGAAAGCGAACCGGAAAGGATCGTATGCTGGTATCGCTACATCAAAATGTTGTCATACAAGACGGATGGTATCCCGTGTGCCGGGCATGTGCCAACGGTCAATCCTGAAGGTCCGGCAGACGATACGGATTCACCGTTGGCAGAACAGGCTAGATCGCTAGAAACGGTTTGTTGAAATACAGCGGCAAGGTGTCATGCGGAATGGATTTCGCCTTTGACATCGTTTTGTTCAAAAGTATCGAAGCGCGTCTGGTGGCACTGTCGATGGCACCTTTGACATCTGCTGCAAATTCAGTGACGACGATAGGGGACATGCCAGGCAGTACCAGCTGGATCAGGCAACGTTTTCTGAATCCGCTTTTGATACGGTTGGTATCTGACAAGCGAACCGTAATGTAATTGATGCTGTCCTGAGCATGGGACAACATCGTATTGAGACGTTCCATAATATATTCCTGTATGGCTTCGCCTGCCTTGATGCCTTTGGTGATGATGGTCGGTTCCATATGTTTTTGTACTCCTGCCAGTAATGTGTTGCTATAAAGATATATTAAACAATGGAAGAATGTGCAAAAAGAGAACATAATAGTAATGTTACTTCAAAAAAATAGAATGATGAAAGCTTCCAGTCTGAATTATCGCCATTTGTATTATTTTTGGGTCGCAGCCAAGGAAGGGGGCGTAACACGTGCGGCAGAACGTCTGGGTGTTGCCGTACAGACAATCAGTATGCAGCTGGCATTGCTGGAAAAATCGATCGGCAAAACATTGTTTGCGCCACAGGGGCGGCGTCTGGTATTGACGGAAGCCGGAAGGGTTGCGTTGAACTATGCCGACCAGATTTTTTTGCTGGGGGAACAGTTGCAGGAAACGTTGGCCGAAGACGATGTCGGCAAGAGCTTGCGCCTGACGGTTGGCATATCCGATTCGTTGCCGAAAATGATCGCATATCGCCTTCTGGAGCCGGCATTGCAAATGCCGCAGTTTGTGCGTATGGAATGTTATGACGGCACGTTTGAAACGTTGCTGGCCGATCTGGCGTTGCACAAGCTCGATGTCGTATTGACCGACCGGCCGACCAATGTCAAAAGCAGTCTCAGGGTGTTCAGCCATGAATTGGGAGACAGGGCGGTCTGGTTGTTCGGTACAGAGGATCTGGCAGAAAAATATCGTGACAATTTCCCGGAATGTCTCAATGGCGCGCCGGTTTTGTTGCCGACACGTAACAATGCGATCCGGATGCGTCTGGATCAATGGTTCGAGGTGAACAATATCCGTCCGTTTATCGCGGGCGAGTTTTCCGACAGTGCCTTGCTAAAGACATTTGGCCGTATTGGACTGGGTATGTTCCATGCTCCGATCGTGCTGGCCGATGAAATGAAAGACCAGTTCAGAGCGGTTCCGATCGGTGAAATGAAGGGAGTTCGGGAGCAGTATTACGCCATCTCCGCCGAAATGAAAATCCGGCATGTCGCCGTCGAGGCCATTCTCGAGGCAAGGCGGAAAATCATGGAAGAGGCAGATTGACGGTATCTGATGTTGACGGAGGCAGGTGTCTGGCCAGCAGGATGAATTGATCCACCGAAAGTGCCTCCGGCCTTTTTGCAGGATCGATTCCCAGTTCGTTCAGTTTTGTTTCCGTGAAATAAGGTGCCAGATTGTTCCGTATGATTTTTCTGCGTTGTGAAAATGCCTGTGTGACGACTTTTTCGAGGGCGTCCAGCGGGACGTTTTCGGGGTTTTCTCGTGGAATCATCCTGACGATGGCGGATTCCACTTTCGGTGCAGGCTCGAAGGCTGTCGGCGGAACGATGAACAGCATTTCCATGTCATAACGCCATTGCAGCATGACAGAAAGCCGCCCAAAGGCTTTGCTGCCGGGAGCAGCGACCATGCGTTCGACCACTTCGCGTTGCAACATGAAGTGCTGATCCGCAACCCGGTCTGCGGAAGTCATCAGATGAAAGAGCAACGGGGTCGAGATATTATATGGCAGATTGCCGACAATCCGGATTTTTCGGTCTGGTTGCGTGCAAATCGTATCGATAGCGAAAGCCAGTGCATCCCCCTGATGGATGGTCAGCTTGTCCGGTGGAAAACGTTTTCCCAGATAGGTTGCCAGATCCCGATCCAGCTCGATAACATCAAGTCGATCCAGATGCGGCAGCAGTTTTTCGGTTAGTGCGCCCAAACCCGGTCCAATTTCCAGCATGCAATCTGTCACACGGGGTGCAATGGCATCGACGATGGCATACAGAACAGCGGAATCTTTCAGGAAGTTCTGACCGAATCGTTTGCGAGGGATATGTTTCATATGCATTGTCCCGTCTTGCGAGAGAAAGATGCCATTTCGGCTGCGATCCGGATGGCTTCGATCATGCTGCCATCCTGTGCGATACCCAGTCCGCGAGCAGCAATATCCAGTGCAGTGCCGTGATCGACGGATGTGCGGATAATGGGGAGTCCCAGTGTGATATTGACGCCGTGCCCGAATGTCGCATATTTGAGGACGGGCAATCCCTGATCATGATACATGGACAAAATGCAGTCCGCATTCGCCAGATAATGTGGCTGGAACAGGGTGTCGGCCGGATAGGGACCTGAAATTCGGATGCCCTCTTTGCGCAGGGTATCGATTGCCGGGATGATGGTCCGGATTTCTTCATCTCCCAGATAGCCACTTTCACCCGCGTGCGGATTCAGTCCGGCAGTCAGAATGTGTGGCGCTTCAAGTCCGAACCGTTTTTTCAGATCATTGTGGATGATTCGGACGATTTCCAGCAAACTGTCGTACGAAATGGCCTTGCTGACATCTTTCAGGGGTAAGTGAGTCGTTGCCAGTGCGACACGTAGCATGAACCGGTTATCACTGGTATGGTTGCCTGTTCGACCTGCCAGCATCATGACGACCCGTCTGGTGTCGGTTTTTTCGGCAAAATATTCCGTATGTCCGGTAAAAGGAATGCCCGCATCGTTGATCGTGCTTTTTTGTACAGGTCCGGTTACGACGGCATCGAACCGGCCGTGCATGGCGCCGGAAATGGCAATGTCCATGAAAGACAGAACGGCAGGGCCGTTGCGAGGGTCAAGACGACCAGCGACGGCCGGGGTCGCCAGTGGCGAATTGATGACGCCTATGGTACCGGAAGTGTCGCTCAGTGCGTTTGCATAGTCGTCGGATTGCGCAAGAAGCTTGAGACGGATACCGGAATGGATACCGGCGGCTGTCTTTTCGAGCAAGGCATGGTCACCGATGATAACCGGCGTGACGGTATCGAGGCAGCGAAATGCGCCACGTATGGCGATTTCTGGACCAATACCCGCCGGTTCTCCAGTCGTAATGGCAATGACAGGTTTGGACATTACATATCCTGTTTGTGATCGTTCAGACGATATTCGACATAAGCACGGTCGCGCAGCTGACGAAGCCATTCTTCCATCGCTTCGGCGATCTTGCGTTCACGGAGTGCCTGTTTTGCAGCAGCCCGTTTTCTTTCAAGGGACACATCGTCCGTTTTCTTGTCCAGTACCTGAATCAGATGGAAACCGAACTGTGTTTCGACTGGATCGCTGATTTCACCGGGTTGCAGTGAAATCAGCGCTTTTTCGAATTCGGGAACGGTATCTCCCGGATAAATCCAGCCCAGATCGCCGCCGCGACTGGCGGATGTGTCATTCGAATGCGTTTTTGCCAATTCCTCGAAGGTGGCGGAATGGTTCTGGATGCGCTGCTTGAGTTCCAGCAGTTTGTGTTTCGCCTCGTCGGCGGAGACCAGCTGATTGACCTTGATCAGAATATGTCTGGCATGGATTTGCTCAACGACTTGCCCGCTGGAGGCACCAGCCTGTTCAGATCCTGTGGACGCGGTGCGCTTGTCAAGGACTTTCAGGATATGGAAACCGTTGGGACTCTTGATGATGCGCGTCAGGTCGCCAGGATTGAGTCCGGCAAGAGCTTCCACGAATACCTTGGGGAGGCGGTCTGTACTGCGCCAGCCGATATCTCCACCGCTCAAGCCTTCATCGGCATCGGAATAGGATGCGGCTGTTTGCTGGAAATCGCTACCGGATTGCAAGGCTTTCAGAACCTTTTCTGCGCGGTCGCGTTTTTCGGCGATCTGTTCCGGCGACGCATTTTCCGGAATACGGATCAGAATGTGGCCGAGGCGAAGCTGAACCGGCATTTGCGTTTGCGAGTCCGCACCCAGAACATGGTCGACTTCCGCATCGTTGATCTGGATCTTGTTGACGACTTCCCTGTCACGAAGACGTTGCAGGGTAATGTCGTCACGGACATTTTCGCGGTATTTTTCAAAGGGTATGCCGCCTTGTTCAATATGATCCCGGAACTGTGATACCGTCATATGCTGGCTTTCGGCTATACGGGCGATCGTTCTGTCGAGTTGGGTATCGTCGATCCGGAGTCCCATTTCCTTGGCCAGCTGCATTTGCGCGCTTTCGACGATCATGTGTTCCAGCGCCTGTTTCTGGAGAATGTCCCGTGGCGGCAGCGTAATGTTTTGCTGTTTGAGTCGTTGTTCGATGAGTTGAATACGGGTATTGAGTTCGCCCATCGTAATGACGTCATTATTGACGACTGCGGCGATGGAATCGACGATAACCGGCTGGGATGTATGTGGTGCGGAAGCAGGAACGGCAGCTGTTGCATCGTTTGCCGGTTGCTGTGTACCGTTCTGGGCCGATAGTGTGGTCGACAAAAACAGTCCCAGAAACAGAACGGCGATTTGTTTCAGGACGGCTTGTGATTTGGAAAAACACTTGAACAAGAACATGGAATGATCCTCGCTGGCATAAGATTCGTGGTCGTAGTGACAAACGGCATCAGGGTGAAAGGGGCTCATAACCCGGAATGTTTCTCTGCAGGGTATCGAGCGGGTTGGCTCCCAGTCTCGACAATCCCTTGAGCTCAAGCTGGAAATAAAACGCGGTATTGGTTTCTGTCGACGATGTCACGTAACGTTGTGCCATCAGCCGGAATATCCAGCAGTCAGCGTTGTACTCGACGCCAAGAAGGTTTTCGATGGATTTCTCATCCGGAAGAGAATAGCTGATCTGTCCGACAGCATACCATCTATCTGCGATCGGCCACTGCCCGGATATATTGATCTGGTCGATTTCATTATTATAGAGGTAATCCATATAATCCCAGCCTGGATAATAATTGATCAGCCCTGCCAGTCCGGAAGGCGAATACCGGTTGTAGATGGATGTCGTATCTCTCAGGTAACGATATTCGGCGTTAAGCAGTTTCATGGGGCCGGGTTTCCATTGTGTACTGAAATTGGCGCTGTACATTTTCTGCGTGCTCTGGTTGTACTGTATGGCGGTATCGAACGAGAATTCAGGTGTGATATGTCCGTCTGCCATGGCCAGCAGGTCGGAACGGTTTTTCGATTCATCGCGCTCGGCGTTATACAGATAGACACGCTGGTCACGGAAGTAATAACGTTGTCCGATCGTGAACTTGAAACGTTCCTTGCCATTTTCTTCAATGAAGCGGCTGGTCAGGGCAGCTGTCAGATTGTTGGCATCCGCGATACGGTCGTAACCGGCGAACCGGTTTTCGGTAAACAGGGTCACATAGCCGAAACTCGGTTCACCGGAATCGAAAATCGGATATTTTCGTTGGTCTTTGTAGGGGGTATAGACATAGAACAGGCGTGGTTCCAGCGTCTGGGTCATGTTTTTCCCGAATATGGATGCGTCCCTTTCAAAGATCAGACCGCCGTCCAGAGAAAATGTCGGCAATACGCGTGTCAGTGACCGTGTGTCGTATGGCGATTTGTCCAGATCATATTTGGCCATATTCAGGATGGCTTTCGGTGTCAGGAAATAACCGCCGGAAAGCATCGGATACGAGATTTCCGATTTCATTATGAAGCGGTTGCCCCGTGCCTGTTCCTGTGCGGGCAATTGTTCCAGATCATTGTCGGAGAGCCAGAAGCGGGTCATTTCGCCATAGACATTCCAGTCGAAGCCGTGGACATTTTCCTGTCCACCGGACAACATGAATTGCGGAAGCCTGTCGAAAGGTTTGATGATCGGCGCATCATCATCCTGCAAAACCTTGTAGCTCGATGCGCGCAATGTTGCATTCCAGATGCCGAGCGATTTGGAAACGCCGCCTTCGCGCAACAGGAGCCGCTCCATGTCTCCACGGTTTTGCGGTACAGAAAAGTCGTCCGGATAATCATTGTCGGACGCCGACTTGACGTCCCAGTAATAGGACCAGCCGTTTTTGAAAGCCTGTTGGTGTTGTGACGAGAAGAAGTAGCGGTCGCGGTCGGCTTCCTTGTCGTTTGGCAGAAATTCGACATAGGTTGTGCCCGAATAGTTCGATCCCATATAACGCGCCTCGGCACCCAGTTGCAGGCCGCGTCGTGCGATCAGATTGGGTGTGACGGTCAGATCGTAATTCGGAGCCAGATTGAAATAATACGGTACGCTGACTTCAAGCCCGTTTTTTGAACTTATCCCGATGGTTGGGGGCAGAAAACCCGATTTCCGTTCACTTTTGAACGGAAATGTCATGGCTGGAGCGGCCAGAATCGGAACATCCTTGAAATACAGTACTGGACTGGTGGCGTAAGCCGAATTTTGGGAATTGTCCAGATGCAGTTTTTTCGAGGACAGATACCAGTCGGGATCCGTACCTTCACATGTACTGTATGTGCCACGGAAAATGTCGGTTTGATTGTCACCGGTCAAATCGATTCGTGAGGCGGTTCCCTGTGCCTGATTGACTTCCATGCGGTAGGAAGATCGTCTCAGGACGCCTTCGCCGGTTTCGAGATTCAGGTTGGCACTATCGGCCACATATTGGTCACCGAAGCGCTGGATGAAAACGTTGCCGATGATTTCAGCCTCGTTTTCTTCCTGTCGGAAGATGCCGTGATCGCCGGTAATGAGTGTCTGGTCACGCTCGATTTCCACTTCATAATCCAGGTACAGATCCCGTGCCGGCCGGCCGGTTATCTGCTCTGCCTGAAGGATCGTGGGTGCATCCCTGTTTTCGGTATATTTGGGACGGGTGTGTTTTGCCTTGTCGGTTGCATGAGACGCGGCATGCAGTGTCACCGGTAACGTTGCCAGCAACGCAAGCAGTACGGGCGACAGAAAACAGGCAAAAAAACGGCTCATGAAACAGCGCTGAAAGAAGAAGACTACAATAATATTATCCAGAATCGCTTATTATATGAGAACTTTCATACTGATAACGGATTGTTTTGTCTTTCATGTCAATAACTGCTCAAAATTCTTCCGGCGATAGCCGGTTTGTTTCCATGTTGCAATGGCTGACGACATTGCATGAATGGAAAGTTTTGCCCGATACCGTCAGGCCGGCTTCATCCGATGCCAGCTTTCGCAGATACTTCCGTGTCGATGGCGACGATCGCTCGTTCATCGTGATGGATGCACCGCCGGACAAAGAAAATATTGAACCGTTTGTCCGGGTTGCCGCCTTGTTCGGTCAAAGTGGTGTTTCGGTACCACAGGTGCTGGCGCAAAATGCACGCGAAGGCTTTCTGCTTTTGTCCGATCTGGGAACGACGACTTATCTTGACAAGCTCGATGATGCCAATGCCGGCATGTTGTATCGTGATGCCATCGATGCATTGTTGCGTATTCAGTTGGCCAGCAAGCCACATGTGTTGCCCGAATATGACCGCGCAACCTTGAAAAGGGAGCTGGATCTTTTTCCGGAGTGGTATATCGGCAAGCATATGCAATTTGCGATGACGCCGGAAAGACAGGCTGTCCTGGAAAAAACGTTCAATACCCTGCTGGCCAGCAATCTGGCGCAGCCACAGGTTTTCGTTCACCGGGATTACCATTCACGCAATCTGATGCACATGTCCGGTAACACGGGCAATCCGGGAATACTGGATTTTCAGGATGCCTTGTATGGTCCGTTGACGTACGATCTGGTCTCCCTGCTTAGGGATGCCTATATCGAATGGGATGAAGAGCGTGTGCTGGACTGGGTGATCCGCTATTGGGAAAAAGCGAAAAAGGCGGGTTTGCCGGTCAATCCGGATATAGACCAGTTCTACAAGGATTTCGAATGGATGGGCGTGCAGAGGCATTTGAAGGTTCTGGGAATATTCGCGCGTTTGTACCATCGTGACGGAAAAGATGCCTATCTCAAGGATATGCCGCTGGTGATGAAATATGCCAGCAAAACGGCTCACCGGTATCATGAACTGGCACCGCTGGCGCGTTTGCTGGACGAATTGCAGGATAACAAACCGGATGTTACGTATTCTTTTTGAATATTGTTTTCCGGACATTTTTTCAAAGGTTTTGATACTGACATGAAAGCCATGATATTCGCCGCAGGTCGCGGCAATCGTATGCGTCCATTGACGGATAGCTGTCCAAAGCCGTTACTGGAAGTGCGTGGACGTCCGCTGATTGTCTGGCATATTCTGAATCTTGTTCGTGCGGGCATTACCGAGATCGTCATTAATCATGCCCATTTGGGGGAACAAATCGAGCAGAGGTTGGGAGATGGTTCGGCTTATGGCGCTTCCATCTTGTATTCGAGTGAAGAAACCGCGCTGGAAACGGCAGGAGGTATTGCCAAGGCAAGACATTTGCTGGGTGAGGATCCGTTTGTCGCCATCGCCTCGGACATTTACTGCCCCTATTTCGATTTCCGGCAAGTGGAAACCGTATTGCAGGATAACGATGTCTGGGGAAAGCCTTACGCAGAATCCGGCAGGGATGTCGCCTGGCTTTATCTGGTGAAGAATCCGCCTTCCCACCCGCAGGGCGATTTTGCGCTCAATTCCTTTACCGTCAGAAACGATGGTCCGTCAAAATGGACATTTTCGGGTATCGGTGTGTACAGAATGTCCATGTTCGATTCTGTACAACCTGGAGACAAGGTGCAACTGGGTACGATATTGCGTGAATATATCGCCCGGGGACTGGTCGGCGGAGAGATTTATCGTGGTGAGTGGAAAAATGTCAATACCATCGAGGAACTGGATAAACTCAACGGTCTTGTCAGACAGGCGGATTGAAGGATCGCTTGTCTGAACGAAAAGAAAACGCCATGTCAACCGTCAGAACGGTTGACATGGCGTTTTCTTTTTTTATGCCGGATATCGGGTAATGGCTTATTTCATGCCTGTGATCTTGTTGTTTGCATCGACCAGAACGACCTTGGGTTTGAAAGTCTTGATTTCTTCATCGTCCATCAGGCCGTAAGTGCAGATGATCAGCAGATCGCCAAGATGGGCGCGACGTGCTGCGGCGCCGTTCAAGGAAATTTCACCGCTGCCACGTTTTCCCGGAATGATGTAGGTAGCGAAGCGTTCGCCATTGTTGACGTTGTATAACTCGATCCGTTCGAAAACCGTCATGCCGGCGGCTTCGATCAGATCCTCGTCGATTGCGCAGGAACCTTCATAAGCCAGATCACACTGGGTGACGGTGGCACGATGAATTTTTCCGCGTAACATAATCCGTTGCATGTTCAATTTCTCCTGTTTGCGAAAGATGGCATACGTATTTCCGGTGTGTTTGCCATTTCGTTTCCTGTTTGATAAAAGAACGCATATTCCCTGACAGGGCGGCGTTCCGAAATCCGAATTGTGAAATGGGCGCTTTTATTAGCGATAAGATAACCAAAGATACCAGTCGTCCGGATGTGTCTGCATCCTCAATATGCCTTATCCATTCCGTACCTGGCGGTTGACAACATGTGATGACTGACGCTTTCGGCGGCTTATGGCATCGCCATAACGCACGTTTTACCAGATTGTAAATCAAATAAAAGCCGACTGGGTCAATTTCCTCCACACTTTGGAAAGTTTTTTATCATACACAATTTTTCCGCAAGGAAAGCAAAAAAATTCAAACTTTTATGTCGGTGGTGATGTTTTGACCACGATCGTGACGATGAGGGGTATTTTGCCGATGACAGGGTATGCGAATGCAGTCGCATGGCAAATACCGGTCATTGCGTTAAAATAGGTACGGATTGTACGAACGGAGCGCTTATGTTCAAACCTGAAATCACGGTGGCATCCGTTATCGAGAAAGACGGACGTTTCCTGATGGTCGAAGAGGAAACGGAGTATGGAGTCACGCTGAATCAGCCGGCTGGGCATCTGGAAGCGGATGAATCCTTGCAGGATGCCGCTGTGCGCGAGACGCTGGAAGAAACAGCGTACCGGATGGTGCCGGACGGGCTTGTCGGCGTTTATCTGCTGCAATATACCCTGGAAAAAGGTGAAAAAGTGTCTTTTTTGCGGTTTGCTTTTTCCGGGAAAGCGGTATCGAAAAGCGATCGTCCGCTGGATACTGACATATTGCGGGCAATATGGATGACCTATGATGAAATACTGGCCAGCCGTCACAGACATCGAAGCAAACTGGTCTTGCAATCGGTTGAAGATTATCTGAAAGGGCAAAAAACGCCCCTTTCCTTGTTGTCCACGCTGTTTGTGGAAAGGAAGTGATGGCATGAGCAGGAAAAAAGTCGTGATTGGAATGTCCGGCGGCGTCGATTCGTCTGTGTCGGCATGGCTTTTGAAGGAACAGGGATACGAGGTTGTCGGGCTTTTCATGAAGAACTGGGAAGACGATGACGACAGTGATTATTGTTCTGCACGGCAGGACTGGCTCGATGCCGTTACGGTCGCTGATGTGATCGGTATCGATATCGAGGTGGTGAATTTCGCCGCGGAATACAAGGAACGGGTTTTTTCGGAATTCCTGAGAGAATACGAAGCGGGCAGAACGCCGAATCCCGATGTATTGTGCAATGCGGAAATCAAGTTCAAGGCTTTTCTGGATCATGCCATATCACTTGGGGCGGAGCAGATTGCCACAGGGCATTATGCGCGTGTTCGGGAAAATGACGGGCGTTTCGAATTGCTCAAGGCGGTGGATGATACGAAAGACCAGAGCTATTTTCTGCATCGTCTGAATCAGAAGCAGTTGTCGAAAACGATCTTTCCACTTGGAGAGATCCGGAAAACGGAAGTCCGGAAAATAGCGGCGAAAATCGGACTGCCGAACGCGAAAAAGAAAGATTCGACGGGTATCTGTTTTATTGGCGAACGGCCTTTCAGGGCATTTCTGAACCGTTATCTTTCTTATGAACCGGGGCCGATCAGGACGCCGGAAGGGGTGGAAGTCGGTCGCCATGTCGGTCTGAGTTTCTATACTATCGGACAGCGCAAGGGAATCGGTATCGGCGGGCTGAAATCATTCCGGAATCCGGACGGCACGAGTGATGCATGGTATGTCGCTCGCAAGGATATTCCCAACAATACGCTGTATGTTGTGCAGGGGCATGATCATCCCTGGCTGTTGTCGCCATCGCTGGTGGCAGGACAGTCCAGCTGGATTGCCGGAACGCCGCCGGAAGTACATGAGTTGGGTGTCAAAACACGGTATCGCCAGAAAGATGTACCATGCAGGCTCGATATTACGGGACAGGCCGAATTTTCGGCACGGTTCGTGCAGCCGCAGTGGGCGATCACTCCGGGGCAATCGGCTGTGTTTTATCAGGGTGATATCTGTCTGGGGGGCGGTATTATCGATGGTTCCGGCACAACGGCAGGCAGCACGGCGGCAACGACAGAATAGTCCTGTGGTAAGGTGGGAGTCGTACTGCCGGAAGACAGATTCACTGCGGACAAGTTTCCTGAAAGGAAGGGCGTTTCGAGAGGAGTGCGAACAAGTCTGCCAGATTGGGGTACTGGTCTCGCCACGTGATTTCAGGGAAACGGAAGTCCAGCCAGCCAAGAGCGCAGCCAACGGCAATATCTGCCAGTGAAAAAGTGTTTTCATGGCAAAACGTGTTGTTGCCGAGTTGTGATGAAAGCGCTTTCAGGCCAGCATGAATTTTTCCGGTTTGCAACCCGATCCAGTCGGGATTTTGCATGGTGGCCGGACGTTTTCCTTCCAGTCGAACCAGAACAGCGGCGTCCATGATGCCGTCGGCCAGCGCTTCCCAGCATTTTACGTCGGTACGCGCGTGACGATCTTCTGGTAAAAGACGATTCACCGGGGTCAGTGTGTCGAGATAATCCACAATCACGCTGGAATCATAGAGCGTTTTTCCATCATCCAGAACCAGGCAGGGTACCTTGCCGAGCGGGTTGAATTTTGTTGCGATATTGTCCGGAACGCTCAGATCGGTCAGCACGAATTCATAACCGATTTTCTTTTCGGACAACGCGATACGCGTTTTGCGGACGTAAGGACTGGTGAGAATTCCGATCAGTTTCATGGCGCACACAGAAAAATATGCGGCATTATAGCATCGGCGTGTCAGATATACGTCAGTCATGCACGAAAAGCAGTGAATTACGCACAGAAAATGTTAAACTAGGCAGTCGTATATTATCGGATGAATTTTTTGACATGGAACTTTCTGCACTTTCCGCCTTGTCTCCGCTTGACGGAAGATATGTAAGGAAAACCGGCGCTTTAAGACCGATTCTTTCGGAAGCCGGTTTCATGCGGCATCGGGTCAAGGTCGAGATAGCCTGGTTCAAGGCATTGTCTCAGGCAGGATTTCAGGAAATTCATCCGTTTTCGGAAGCTGCAAACCGGTTTCTGGATGCGCTGGTGGATCGTTTCTCGGTCGATGATGCCGCGCGTATCAAGGAAATCGAGGCGATCACCAATCATGATGTCAAAGCCGTAGAATACTGGATCAAGGAATCCATCGGTCTGGATCTTCCGCCAGAACTTTCACGTCTGAATCCACGCAAGGTCGATGTTGATCCAGCCATTACACAGGAACTGCGACCGGCGGCGGAATTCATCCATTTTGCATGCACGTCCGAGGATATCAACAATACATCTCACGGCATGATGATCAAGGCGGCGCGCGATGAGGTCGTTTTGCCCGCATTAAATGCGGTTGTCGAAAAGTTGAGGGATATGGCGCATGAATACGCTGCCTTGCCGATGCTGGCGCGAACGCATGGACAGACAGCCAGCCCGACGACGCTGGGAAAAGAAATCGCCAATATCGTGTCACGTCTGGTACGTGCATCCGGAAAGATAGGCGCTGTCGAAATCATGGGCAAAATGAATGGTGCAGTCGGAAATTACAATGCCCATTTCGCAGCGTATCCCGGTTTCGACTGGGAACGTTTTTCAAAAGAAGTCGTCGAGGAACGTCTCGGATTGACGTATAACGAATATACCATCCAGATCGAACCGCATGACTACATTGCGGAGCTGTTCGATGCTGTCGCGCGTGCCAATACGATCCTGATCGATCTCAACAGGGATATCTGGAGTTATATTTCACTGGGTTATTTCAAACAGGTTACCCGCGCCGGTGAGGTCGGTTCCAGTACAATGCCACACAAGGTCAACCCGATCGATTTTGAAAATTCCGAGGGTAATCTTGGTGTCGCCAATGCCTTGCTCAAGCACATGTCCGAAAAACTGCCGATTTCAAGATGGCAGCGTGACCTGACCGATTCGACCGTATTGCGCAATATCGGTATTGCGCTGGGCTATACCGTGTTGGCATACGACAGTTGTTTGCGCGGCCTGAACAAACTCGAAGTCAATACGGACAGGATTAAACATGACCTGGAGGACGCATGGGAAGTACTGGCGGAACCGGTCCAGACCGTCATGAGGCGTTATGGGATTGAAAATCCGTATGAACAGTTAAAAGCGCTGACACGCGGAAAAGGGATCGACAAGCACGATCTGCACGCCTTTATCGAAGGGCTGGCTTTACCGGATGATGCAAAAAAAGAATTACTGGAGATGACTCCGGCAAGTTATACCGGAATCGCCTCAAAATTGGCTGGAAAAATTTGAATGGCAAAAAAAGTTTGAATAATAATATTTAAGGAAAGGGTGAATTATGCGATTCGTTCGTAATTGTCTGGGAGCCATCTTCGCTTCCATGGCGCTTGTTGCTGTGCCGAGCCAGGCAGCCGAAAACAACGGCTATATGGTCGATGGCGTTTCTTTTGAAGTCGGTGTCGGCGAACATGTCGAATTGGCGCGTGTCGGTTTCCAGTGGGACTGGAACAAGGACTGGTTCAGAACTGCGGGCGGATGGCATCTGAATGGTTACTGGGATCTGAACCTGGGCTGGTGGCATGGCGATCGGTATGATGATGGACATGGTTCGCAGGATCTGGCCGTGATCGGTATCACCCCGGTATTTCGTTGGGAAAAAGCCACGAAGAAAGGTGTCTATGTCGAAGCCGGTATCGGTGCCAGCCTGTTTTCGGAAAACTACAACAACAATGGCAACAAGATGGGTACGGCATTCGAATTTGCCGATCATATCGGCGTAGGTTACGTCTTCGACAACAACTTCGATCTTGGCCTGAGAATCCAGCATTATTCAAATGGTGGTATCAGCAAGCCGAACGATGGCGAAAACTTCATCGTCTTGCGTGGCGCGTATCGCTTCGAATAAACGCTTTGTCCTGATGGAATCAGTCTAGTGAGTAACGGAAATTTGCCGAATATCGCGTTCGTCGGTATCGGTCTGATGGGGCTGCCTATGGCAGCCCGTCTTGTACAGGCAGGGTATCCCCTGAGTGCATGGAACAGGACACGTGAAAAGGCATTGCCGCTTGCCGGATATGGCGCCAATGTGGCCGATACACTGGCAGATGCGGTGCGTTCTGCTGATATCGTGATTACCATGCTGGAAGCAGGCCCGGTCGTCAAACGTGTTGTCGAAGCCATGTTGCCGGACTTGCGTGCCGGAACGCTGGTCATCGACATGAGTTCGACGAAGCAGTCGGAAGCACGGGAAATCCAGCAGATACTGGCAGCACGGCAAGTCGCTTTTCTGGATGCGCCTGTATCCGGTGGTGTAGTCGGCGCGGAAGCGGGAACATTGGCGATTATGGTTGGTGGACAACCCGCTGATTTCCGGCGTGCCGAACCGTTGTTTCAGGTGATGGGACGCCCGACGCTGGTTGGACCGACTGGAAGTGGTCAAATTGCCAAATTGTGCAATCAGCTGATTGTCGGGGGTACGGTCGCCATTGTTGCAGAGGCAATGTTGCTGGCACAAGCTGGTGGCGCAGATCCTGCGGCCATGCGCAAGGCGATTCGCGGAGGTTTTGCGGAAAGCAGGATTCTTGAATTGCATGGCCAGCGTATGCTCGAACGCAATTTCAAGCCGGGTGGCCAGATCAAGAGTCAGGCAAAGGATCATGCAAATATTATGGCCGCGGCGGCAGATACCGGACTTGAATTGCCGTTGACGGAACGTGTCGCGGAACTGTTCAATGGTCTGCTTGAAAAACATGCCGAAGCCGATCAGGCTGCTGCGTTGCTGGCACTCGAAGCGATCAATCCCGCCGTTCGTCTGGGAGATGGGCCGGACCATTTCTGACGGGTTTGGGTTGTCCAATAAAAAACGCGACAACATGTCGCGTTTTTTATTGGACAACTAATGTTGAAATTTTTCGATTACGCATAATAATGCACCAAAAACACAAACGCCCGCTTGTGCGGGCGTTTGATACGAAACAGAAAGAAGCGTCAGGAACGGGAAAGCGCCTCT
>CAKQQG010000027.1 GCA_934270705.1 uncultured Oxalobacter sp.
ACGCGGACCGCCGCCGTTTCATCGAACAGCTTCACGGCCACGGGGTTTCGACCCGGATTCTCCTGATCGGCGACTCTCTCGGCATGGTATGCCAGGGCAAGGATTCCACCCTGCCTGTCTCGATCGATGAAGTCGCCTATCACACAGAGTGTGTCGCACGCGGCAACAAAACCGCCATGATCGTCTCGGATATGCCGTTCGGCACCTATGCCACCCCTGAATCCGCCTATGAGAACGCCGCAGAGCTTGTCAAGGCAGGCGCCCATATGGTCAAGATCGAAGGCGGTCGCTGGCTGGAAGAGACGATCCGTTTTCTGACGGAACGTGCCATACCGGTTTGCGCCCATCTCGGCCTGACCCCCCAATCGGTTCACCAGTTCGGCGGCTACCGTGTCCAGGGCAAAAACGCCGAAGACGCAAGACGCATTCTGGAAGATGCACGCATTCTGCAAAATGCCGGTGCATCATTGTTCGTACTTGAAGCCATTCCCGCCACACTGGGCAAGGATATCACCGCCGCACTATCGGTTCCCACCATCGGAATCGGAGCCGGCCCGGACTGTTCCGGCCAAGTACTGGTCATGCATGACATGCTCAACGTTTATCCGGGTCGAAAAGCGCGTTTCGTCCGCAATTTCATGGAAGGTCAGCCCAGTATCGAAGCAGCTATCAAAGCCTATGTCAGTGCCGTCAAGGATGGTTCGTTCCCTGCGCAGGAACATTGTTTCTGACACATTGCCTTGCGCATTTCCACGTAAACGCAACCCTCACAAACCGGTCTGACATACCGGTCCGCCTTGCATGATATCAAAGCCGGTTGACCTGCCAACCGGCTTTTGCTGTCGAGGTTTTATAATATTTACCCGCTATCATAATAGCGTGCTGGTCATCATACCTTACTTGACAATGGAGAATCCCATGCAAATCAGCGCCAGAAACCAGCTTGAAGGCATTATTCGTGAAATCAACGAGGGACCGATCAATTCCGAAATCACGATTGAAGTCGCACCGGAAATCATGGTCACCGCACAGATCACCACATCGTCCCTCCGCCGCCTGCAACTGACAGTCGGAGAAAAAGCCTATGCCATCATCAAGGCTGATTCCGTTATGGTCGGCATTGACTGATCCCTTTCATATCGGAAAAAGGTGTGGTTTTCCATACCTTTTTTCATGACATCTGGTCAGCGCCTGCCAGATTGATTGCAATATTTTTCATCCTGACGATATCTGCTTCCGCTGTCGGGTATGCCTGATCACACACTGTTCGCCCTCCTCTGTCATGGACGTTGACGACTGATGATATCCTGTCCCGTTTCATAGCGCGCCAGACTTTGTGCCTTCCTGATCGGCAATTCATCCAGAGAACTGATGGTCATGTCCAAATCACGGATCAGACCATCATGGACGCCGTAAACCCAACCATGAATCGTCAATTCCTGTCCACGACTCCATGCATCCTGGACAATCGTCGTCTGGCAGACATTGGCGACAGACTCGATGACATTCAATTCACACAACCGGTCATACTGTACTCGCTCGGGTAGCGCATTTCCCAGATATTTTCCGTACTTTTGCCGGACTTCCTGTACATGACGCAACCAGTTGTCCGCCAGTCCTACACGCTCACCAAGTATCGCGGCATGAACGCCGGAACAATCATAATGACCTGTCACGATAATATGACGCACCTTGAGGATATCCACCGCAAATTGCATCACCGACAAACAACTCAGATCCGAATGGGAAACGACATTGGCGATATTGCGATGGACGAAAATATCGCCCGGCAACAAATTGGTGATCTGTGTCGATGGCACGCGACTATCCGAGCATCCTATCCATAAATATTTCGGCAACTGCTGCGCGACAAGACGCGAAAAATAATCAGCATCTTCATGCACCATTTGTTCCGCCCATGCCTTGTTGCGTTGCAGCAGGTGAACAAGCCCGATATCCGTGGAATCATATTCATATCTATTTGGCATAAATCTTCTTTCGTTGCATACCATCCACCTTGCCTATAACGACAAGGCTCTCCGGATATCTTTCAACCATTTTTTCGCGGGCAATCCGGTTGTATCCCTGATTTCTGCCGCACGCATCCTGAGCGCATCATCATCCACATCAGGCATGGTCTTGAACGCCAATGCAATCACATTGCCTTCCGGTGTTGGAGAAAGGCAGATCACTTTGGCGAATACTGCGGACATGGCCGATATATTTCGCGCGAAACTCGGATGATCGCCGAACAGATTGACGGTCATCATGCCATCCTGAGCCAGGCACCGCTTGCATGCTGCATAAAATTCCGGTGTGTCCAGAACCGGGCCACGTGCCGTCGCATCGTACAAATCACTGTGCAACACATCAAATGTAGCGGTATTCCGCTCATCATTGACGAAGTCAAGCGCGTCCATCTCGACGATACGCAATCGCTCGTCCTCATCCGGCAACGCGAACATGGAGCGGCATACCGAGATGACATCCGGATTCAGCTCGACGGCAACCGTTTTGCAATCGGGAAATTGCCAGTAACAAAACTTGGTCAGTGCACCGGCACCAAGACCCAGCTGGCAAATCGAACGAGGTTGCGTATTGAACAGCAGCCAGGACATCATTTTGCGGCTGTATTCCAGTTCCAGCCAATTTGGTTTGCGTAAGCGCATGGCGCCCTGTATCCACTCGGTACCGAAATGGAGGTAACGAACGCCCCCGTACTCGGAAAGTGTCACTGGCGCATATTGTATCTTGCGTCTTGCCGTCTTTTTTTCAGGTCTTGTCGGCAGTCGAAGTGATTCTTCTTTTTCAATGGATTTGCGTTTCAATAGCATAAGCGAAGCGGTCACAGACAATATTCAGGACGGCCTGATTATCCGGTGTCATCCGTGAAAAAGCCAGCCTTTTGTCATGAAAACACTTGCAACGACTGATATACCGTTTCTTTCACGCACATATCGTCTTTTCCGCAAACTGCAACCATCGCTTTGAACGCACAGTACGGACAAAAAAATACCCCTCGGGAAATCCTGAGGGGTATTTGGAACATTCGTGAAACCGGTCCGAAAACCGGTTTCGAAAGTCGGGCTAATTATTTCTTGCCAACTTTACTTACGATGTTCAGGCTCTTGATACGGCCGGATTCGACACCAGCGTCCGGATCGATCATGGCGTTGATCAGGCATGGTTTCTTGGAAGCAACAGCTTCTTCCAGAGCAGCCTTCAGTTCAGCCGGGGTTTCTACGAGGTAGCCCTTGCCACCGAAAGCTTCCATCATCTGGTCATAACGACCACGAACCAGACGGGTACAGGATACCAGACCATTACCCGGATCTTCTTCGTTACCCTTGTAGATACCACCGTTGTTCATGACGATGATGGTAACTGGCAGGTTGTAACGGCAGATGGTTTCAACTTCCATACCGGAGAAACCGAATGCGGAGTCGCCTTCAACAGCGATAACCGGATCGCCCGTTACGCTTGCGGCACCTACGCAGTAGCCCATACCGATACCCATGACGCCCCAGGTACCGGAGTCCAGACGACGGCGTGGTTCGAGCATGTCGACGATCATACGGGTGTTGTCCAGAGCGTTTGCACCTTCGTTAACCAGGTTGATGCTCGGGTTAGCCAGCATGAATTCTTTCAGAACGCCCAAGGAGTTGGAGTAGTTCATACCGGTCGGAGCGACAGGAGCTGCCATCTTGGTAGCCAGTTTGCCCTTGTTGGTATCGACTTTTTCTTTCAGAGCGCCAACCCAGTCAGCCGGAGCCTTCGGAGCACCCTTCAGAGCTTCGTTCAACAGAGACAGGCAGGACTTGACGTCACCGACAACCGGAGCAGCGATCGGCTGGTTGGAATCCATTTCGTTAGCCTGGATATCGATCTGAACGAATTTCTTCAGTTCGTTACCCCAGGTCTTGCCTTTACCATGCTGCATCAGCCAGTTCAGACGTGCACCTACCAGGATACATACGTCGCACTGTGCCAGAGCGAAAGCACGGGTAGCGGCAGCGGACTGCGGGTGATTGTCAGGCATCAGGCCTTTTGCCATACCCATCGGCAGGAACGGGATGCCGGTCTGTTCAACGAACTGTTTTACTTCTGCTTCGGCCTTGGCCATTGCAGCGCCTTTACCCAGCATGACAACCGGACGTTTTGCGCTCTTGATGACTTCAGCTGCACGAGCGATTGCGTCAGCAGCCGGGATCTGGGCAGGAGCGACATCGATCGGTTTGAAGATCAGCTGTTTGGCTTCTTCAACCGTCAGGGTCTGTCCGAACAGTTTTGCTGGCAGGTCAACATAAACACCACCCGGACGGCCGGATACAGCGGTGCGGATAGCACGAGCGATACCGATTGGAATGTCCTTGATGCTGTTGATACGATAGGAAGCTTTGCAATGCGGACGAGCGATGTTCATCTGGTCCATTTCTTCGTAATCGCCCTGCATCAGGTCAACGATTTCACGTTCACTGGAACCGCTCATCAGAATCATCGGGAAGCAGTTGGTGGTTGCGTGTGCCAACGCCGTCAAACCATTCAGGAAGCCAGGTGCGGAAACGGTCAAGCATACACCTGGTTTGTCGCCCTGGATGTAACCAGCGATGGAAGCAGCGTAGCCAGCATGTTGCTCGTGGCGGAAGCTGTAGAACTTCTGACCATCCTGTTCCCACAGACGAGCCAGGTTGGTGATAGGAATGCCGACAACACCATACATGGTATCAATGCCATTTACTTTCAGCACATCCTTCAGCACATGAAAGCCATCAGTCAACTCTACATTGTCTTCGTTACTCATGAGTAATACCTTTCTTTCGGTTGGTTTTGATAAACGTTGTTCAACGTCAATCCCGAGTATGCCGCATTCCCCCTGAAAAGACCGTTGACCTAGGTCAATTTGCCCTGACTGACTCAGGTCAATTCGCTATCATTGATCCAGATCAATTTTCATTTATTGACCCAGATCAATTCGGGTGATTTTTCAGATTTTTCCCGAGACCAAAACACTGTTTGCCGGACCTGCGAGAATTGCACAAAAATTGCACAATAAACGCCCAGAAAAAAGCGACGCTTCACAAAGGAAAGGCGACCGTTTTACGGCCGTCCTGACCGAAAACAGACTATATGCCCGACGGTGCGAACATCACTTGAACTCTCGCAAGAAACAGCCCAAACATCCGCATATCACCCCCTGGACGACGCACTGCATGATCCACCCGGCAAAAACGGACAGCCTGACCGCCATTGACACTGTGGCGCAAATTGCATTTTCACGAAAATCATGGGCGCGCTCGATCTTTCCGAAAATACTGGTATGCTTTTCGTTTCAGTCAATTTACGCAGGAGAACCGGCATGCTCAAAAAAGGGCTTTCTTCCATCATTCTGGCGTCCGTTGTCTGCATCGGCATGACCCACGCGCTTGCGGCAGAGACCGTTTTCCCACCATCCGGTACCGGCAAGCCCGTCAGCGAGTTGTCCGTTCAGGCCGAAAACGGCGACATCCGCGCACAGCTCGCCCTGGCAATCGCTTATTACTACGGCAGAGGCGTCGCACAAGACAATGAAAAAGCCGCTTTCTGGGCGAAAAAGGCTGCCGAAAAAGGTTCGGCAGACGCCCAATACGCTCTGGGCACACTGTACTACCACGGCAAGGGGGTCACACAAAACCGGCCTCAGGCAGAATACTGGTATCGCAAGGCCGCCATGCAAAAACATCCCGCAGCCCAGTATGCACTGGGTGCCATGTACAGTTACGGAGACGGCGTGGCACAGGATTACCAGCGTGGCGCCCAGTTGTTCCAACAATCCGCCGAACAAGGCAACCCGGATGCGCAGCATGCACTCGGCATCATGTACGACTGGGGCAAAGGCGTCACGCAGGATTATCAGAAAGCCGTTTACTGGTATGAACAGGCTGCCAAACAGGGCAATACAGGCGCCCAATACAATCTTGGTATGATGTACGCACGTGGCGAAGGCGTCTCACGCGACACCCGGAAAGCCGCCGAGCTGTTCCGGACGGCCGCCGAACATGGTCTTGCCGAAGCGCAATACAGTCTCGGTGACATGTACTTCAACGGCAACGGCGTCACGCAAAACAAAAAGTACGCAGCCGACTGGTATCGGAAAGCAGCCGCACAAGGCAATGCACTGGCACAAAACGCGTTGGGCATCATGTATATGCGCGGCGATGACATCCCTCGCGACGACAAACAGGCGTTTGATCTGTTCCGGCAGGCCGCACGCAAAAGAATTCCGGAAGCCATTGCCAATCTGGGACTGATGTATGCCAAAGGCCAGGGCACCGCAAAAAACTATCCGTACGCCTATACACTGGCCCATCATGCAGCCCGGAATATCCGGAGCGCCGCGCGGCTGGAAAGCAAACTGTCCAAAATCATGACACCGGACGATCGCACACGCGCGGCATCCCTGACGATAGACGAAATACTGAACAAGCCATAGCTATCGATCCTCGTGATGGAGGGGATGTGGTCCCGCCGACAGGGATCGAACCTGTATCCCACGCTTAGGAGGCATGTGCACTATCCATTGTGCTACGGCGAGACATCCCGAGAAGATTCGGGCGACGCCATTGTACAGCATCCTGGCCTTCCGTACGAGTGGAGATGGCACATCCGTCAGGACTTGCCGTTACAATAGATGCCCTGTTGGCAATGTATTTCGTTTTCGGTTCATTATGGCAATCATTACCCTCGTTGATGCACAGCTGGCCTTTGGCCACTTTCCCATGCTCGACCACGCCGAGTTTTCGCTGGAAGCCGGTGAAAAAGTCGGTCTGATCGGTCGTAACGGCACCGGCAAATCATCCTTGTTGCAGGTGCTGGCCGGCAAGGCGAAACTCGATGACGGTCTGGTGACCGTACAGCAAAACCTGAAAATCGCCTATGTCGAACAGGAACCGGCCTTTCCTGCCGAACAGACGGTCTATGAGGCAGTCGCTTCAGGCCTGCACGATATACAGGCATGGCTGAACGAGTACGAACGGCTGACCGTAGAACTCGAGAAAAAAAACGACGGCAAATTGCTCGATCGCCTCAATGAATTGCAGATACGTCTGGATAACGCCGATGCATGGAACCTCAACAACCGCGTGGAAACCCTCCTCGAACGCCTGTCGCTGGAAAAAGACGCACGCATCGGTACATTATCTGGCGGCCTTTACAAACGGGTCGCGCTGGCACGTGGACTGATCAGCGCACCGGATGTCCTGATGCTGGACGAACCGACCAACCATCTGGATTTCGAATCGATCATCTGGCTGGAAAACATTCTGAAAGAATTTCGCGGAAGTCTTGTATTCATTACACATGACCGGCGCTTTCTGGACCATATCGCCACCCGTATCGTCGAACTCGACCGTGGCAAGCTGCTTTCCTTTCCCGGCAATTTCAGTGCATACCGCGCGATCAAGAATGAACAGCTGGCCAACGAGGCCGTCGAAAACGCGAAATTCGACAAATTTCTGGCACAGGAAGAAGTCTGGATACGAAAAGGCATCGAAGCAAGGCGTACCCGCAATGAAGGCCGCGTCAGACGACTTGAAGCCCTGCGCGCCACACGTGCCGCAAGACGGGAACGGCAAGGACAGGTCCGCATGGATGTTTCATCGGGAGAGCGCTCGGGCAAACTGGTCGCCGAACTGACGGACGTTTCCAAATCTTTCGGAGACAAAACCGTGATCCGTTCCTTTTCGGATATCATCCTGCGCGGTGACAAAATCGGTCTGATAGGCCCGAATGGCGCAGGCAAGACGACCATGCTGAAACTCATTCTGGGTGAGCTTGTTCCAGACAGCGGCACGATCCGTCTGGGAACACGATTGCAAATCGCCTATTTCGACCAGATGCGTGCACAACTCGACGACAATGCCAGTCTGGCGGATACCATCTCGCCGGGCAGCGAATGGGTGGAAATCGGCGGTCAGAAAAAACACGTCATGAGTTACCTCTCCGATTTCCTGTTCACTCCGGAACGCGCCCGTTCTCCCGTCAAATCCCTGTCGGGCGGCGAAAGAAACCGGTTGCTGCTGGCACGCCTTTTCGCACGCCCCGCAAATGTACTGGTACTGGATGAGCCGACAAACGATCTTGACATCGAAACTCTGGAACTGCTTGAAGAATTGCTGCAGGATTATGACGGCACCGTCTTTCTGGTCAGCCATGACCGCGCCTTTCTGGACAATGTCGTCACACAGGTCATCGCCGCAGAAGGAAACGGTTTGTGGCGGGAATACATCGGTGGTTACAGCGACTGGGAGCGCACTCGTCCGGTACCACAGGAAACGGTCAGCGAGAAAAAGACATCCCGTGAGGCGACTCCTTCTCCGCGCAAGGAATCTGCCGGAACACCGCGTCGCAAAAAACTGAGTTACAAGGAACAGCGCGAACTGGATGAATTGCCTTCCAGAATCGCCGCACTTGAGAGCGAACAGGCGCAAATTTCATCGCGTCTGAACGATCCGAACCTGTATAAGGGAGATTCCGCAGAAGGCATCCGTCTCAACCAGCGTTTTGTCGAAATCGAGGAAGAACTGATGAACTGCATCTCCCGTTGGGACGAGCTGGAATCGAAAACGAAAGAATGACTGTCAAACGACTTATGAGGCGATACGCCGGAAATCGCGTAACCGGAAACCCAGTGCGAACAGCGTGCCGAAATACACGATGCCGCATACGATCATGACCAGTGCCATGGCGCCCACCCGTAACAGGGGGGTCGCCTGCATGGCGATCCAGTCGAAACAGCTGGCGACCCACATCGAAGCCCCCGCCAGCAAGACAAGCGCCGCCCCCACTTTCAGGAAAAACATCCGCCAGCCGGATTGCGGCTGATAAATACCCCGACGTCTCAGCATGATGTACAGGATAGCTGCATTGCCGCAAGCGCCGATCCCGATGGACAATGCCAGACCCGCATGGTCATAGATGGGGACGAAAACCAGATTCATGAGCTGCGTCAATATCAGGACCACCACCGCGATCTTGACCGGCGTCCTGATGTCCTGCTTGGCATAGAATCCGGGCGCCAGAATGCGCACCACAATCAGACCGATCAACCCCACGCCGTAGGCGATCAGCGCATGTGACGTCATCACCACGTCATGCGCGCTGAACTTGCCATAATGAAACAGCGTCGCCGTAAACGGAACTGGCAAGGTCATCAGCATGACCGAGGCAGGCAATGCCAGCAGGAAAGTGAGGCGCAACCCCCAGTCCAGCAACGACGAATATTCTTTTTCATCATTGTTGGCATTGGCTCTGGACAGGCTGGGCAACAGAATCGTCCCCAATGCCACACCCAGCAAGGCATTGGGAAATTCCATCAGCCGGTCTGCATACGATATCCATGAAACGCTGCCGTGCGCCAGCCGGGACGCGATATTGGTGTTGATCATCAGGCTGATCTGTGCGACCGATACCGCGAATATCGCCGGAATCATCTGCCTGATAATCCGCCGCACCCCTGCATCCTGAAAAGCACGAACGACATGGATGGAGATATGTGGCAACATGCCGATTTTGACAAGCGCCGGTATCTGGATACCCAGTTGCAACAGACCGCCGACAAATACGGCAAAAGCCAGCGCAAGCACCGGCTGTTCCAGACAGGGCGCGACGAACAGCGAAGCGACGATAAACGATATATTGAGCAATACCGGTGTAAAGGCTGGCACCCGGAATTCACGCCATGTATTGAGTACACCACCTGCCAGCGCCACCAGCGACATGAAAAGGATATAAGGAAACATGATCCGGGTCATCAACACGGACAAATCGAAAACATCCCTGTTGTCCCCGAATCCGGTAGCGATCAGATACACCACGATGGGGGCAGCGACAATCCCTACCACACAGACCAAAACGAGTATCCACACCAGTGCCGTCGCCACCTTGTCCACCAGTTCACGCGCCGGTTTTTCGCCTTTCTGGTTGACGTATTCTGCAAGAATGGGAACAAAAGCTTGCGAGAACGCCCCCTCCGCAAACAATCTTCTCAACAGGTTGGGAATACGGAACGCGACAAAAAACGCATCGGTGAAACCGGATGCACCAAACGCTCGTGCAATCAGCAATTCACGTATCAACCCTGTGATACGTGAAAGCATGGTCATGCCTGAAATGGTCAGCAATGTCTTGAGCAGATTCATGGTGCGGCATTATAGCGCCCATCCCGCTACAATATGACGTTGCACGATGACAGGGATGAAACAGCCAGACAAAAAAAACGCACCCGGTCTTTGACGAAGCTGGCAAGCCCCTGTATAATTTGACGTTTTCCAGTTTTCCCTGTTCATACAGGTTTTATCAACACTCAATTTTCGATGGAGCTTCCATGTACGCGGTCATAAAAACCGGCGGCAAGCAATACAAGGTTGTCGCGGGCAAAAAATATAAAGTAGAACAGATACCGGCTGACATTGGATCCGAAATCACTCTTGACCAGGTTCTGGCAGTCGGCGAAGGCGAATCCATTCGCTTCGGCACACCACTGGTCGAAGGTGCTCAGGTTCAGGCAACGGTTGTGGCGCAGGGTCGTCATAAAAAGGTCAAGATTTTCAAGATGCGCCGGCGTAAACATTATCAGAAACGCCAGGGACATCGTCAGAACTATACTGAACTGCAAATCGTTTCGATCAACGCTTAAAGCACCGGCGGACACGGTTCATCAAAGGACTGTGTCGTAAGGAAATTCATTCTGGAGTATTAACATGGCACACAAAAAAGGCGGCGGCACTACCCGTAACGGTCGTGAATCGGAATCGAAACGGCTGGGTGTAAAAGTTTACGGCGGACAAGCCATCAATGCGGGCAGCATCATCATGCGTCAGCGTGGTACGACCATTCATCCTGGTGAAAACGTCGGCATGGGCAAGGATCACACCTTGTTCGCACTGGTTGACGGTACCGTCAAATTCGTCGTGAAAGGCGAAGCGAAAAAACATTTTGCAACGGTCGTTCCTGCCACCACGGCATAATCCGTATGCAACCGGGCTTGTTATGCGAGCCTTTTCAAATCAGGAGAAGGCTCTGCCGCTGGCAGAGCCTTTTCATATTGACCGGATACGTTCATGAAATTCATTGACGAAGCAAAAATCGAGGTAATCGCCGGAAACGGAGGCAACGGTGTTGCTTCGTTCAATCGCGAAAAATTCAGGCCGTTCGGCGGTCCGGACGGTGGCGACGGAGGCAAGGGCGGCAGCATCTGGGCCATTGCCGACAATAACGTCAACACCCTGATCGACTATCACTACACCAAAATGTTCCGTGCCAAAAACGGCGAAAACGGTCGCGGTTCGGACTGTTACGGTAAAGGCGCCGACGATATCGTCCTGCGCATGCCCGTCGGTACGATCATCACCGACCGCGAAACCGGACAGGTCATCGCCGACCTTGTCGAACACGGACAAAAACAGCTGCTGGCGCGCGGCGGCGAAGGCGGATGGGGCAACATCCATTTCAAAAGCTCCACGAACCGCGCACCACGGCAAAAAACGGACGGCAAACCCGGCGAACGGCTTGAGCTTCAGCTCGAACTGAAAGTACTGGCCGATGTCGGTCTTCTCGGCATGCCAAATGCCGGTAAATCGACCCTGATTTCGGCCGTTTCCAACGCACGTCCGAAAATCGCCGATTATCCGTTCACCACCTTGCAGCCCAATCTCGGCGTTGTCCGTATCGGTCATGAAAAAAGCTTCGTCATCGCCGACATTCCAGGGCTCATCGAAGGTGCTGCGGAAGGTGCCGGTCTGGGACACCAGTTTCTAAGGCATTTGCAACGCACCCGGCTGTTGTTGCACCTGATCGATTTGTCGCCTTTCGACGAAACCACTGATCCCGTTGCACAGGCGCGTGCCCTAATCGCTGAACTGGAAAAATACGATCCCGAACTGGCACGTAAACCGCGATGGCTGGTTTTGAACAAGCTGGATCTGGTTCCCGAAAACGAGCGCGCCGGAAAGGTTCAGGATCTGGTATCACGCCTGCATTGGGAAGGCCCCGTTTTCGAGATTTCGGCTTATACTAAAACCGGCTGTCATGAGTTGATGGAAGCTATTTACCGGTATTTCGAACAGCAACGCCGCATGAGCGAACAAGCGGCCAGGATATCCGTTGTTCAGGAAGCACGTCATATCGACTCCATCGACTCTGACGATCCCCGTTTCAAATCCGTTGAATAATCTCTCGTTCCGGCCACTGATATGAACTCGGTCATACAAAACGCAAAACGCCTTATCATCAAAGTCGGTTCTTCACTGGTCACCAACGACGGTCACGGACTGGATCATGACGCCATCGCAAAATGGTCGGAACAAATCGCCCGACTGCGACATCAGGGCAAGGAAATCATCCTGGTCAGTTCAGGCGCGATTGCCGAAGGCATGTTGCAGCTGGGATTCAGCAAACGCCCGGTCGATATCCATGAATTGCAGGCATGCGCTGCTGTCGGACAGATGGGACTGGTACAAATCTACCAGACCAGTTTCGAAACTCACGGTCTTCATGCCGCGCAGGTATTGCTGACGCATGCCGATCTGGCTGACCGCGAACGCTACCTGAATGCACGCTCGACGCTGTTCACGCTCTTGCGGTTCGGCGTGATCCCGGTCATCAACGAAAACGATACCGTCGTTACGGATGAAATCAAGTTCGGCGACAACGATACGCTGGGCGCACTCGTCGCCAATCTGGTCGAGGCGGACGCCCTTGTCATCCTGACCGATCAGAAGGGATTATTCACCGCCGACCCGCGCAAGAATCCCGAAGCCAGACTGGTTGCAACCGCGCAGGCTGGTGACCCGACGCTGGAAAGTATGGCCGGTGGTGCGGGAACCGGAATCGGACGAGGTGGCATGCTGACCAAGGTTCTGGCGGCAAAACGTGCAGCCAGTTCCGGCGCTCATACCGTTATCGCATGGGGTCGGGAAAAGGATGTGTTGCTGCGTCTGGCATCCGGAGAAATGATCGGTTCGCAACTGGTCGCGCCCAACAATCACCTTCAGGCACGCAAACAATGGATAGCGGATCATCTCCAGACTGCCGGCAATGCGATACTGGATGCCGGCGCTGTGCAGAAAGTCCGTGACGAGGGCAAGTCATTGCTGCCCATCGGCGTCATCGGCATTACCGGCGAATTCGGGCGTGGCGAAATCATTTCCTGTCTGGATGAATCCGGCAAGGAAATCGCTCGCGGCCTGACCAATTATTCCAGCACGGAAGCCCTGCTGATCTCACGGCACAAGTCATCGGACTTCACGGGCATTCTGGGATATGAAGGCGCCCCCGAACTGATTCACCGCGACAACCTGCTGGTACTTTAATACGAATACGAACTGCCGGTGTAATTGTTGCGGATAATCGGGCGGTTGTAACGGATACGGAATATCATGTCTTCCGCAGAGCCGGCAATCGCTTTTCCGTCACAAAAAAATTCCTGCACCAGCACGGCTCTTGGACGGTTGGCTGCATGAAAGTTGATCAGTCGCCAGTCCTCGTTTTTCGACATGACCCACTTGCCGTTGCGATGTCCATAGGCATATCGCCTGAATTCGAACGTCCCGCAACGGACACCTTCATAACTGACGTTTTTCGCACCGGCATTGCTCTTCGTCACCATCGTATAACGGATTTCATCAGGACTGACCGATATGGATTCCGGATCGATGAAAAAAGACTGTGTCTGTGTCGGACCGATTTCGAACGGCAACAATTTTTCTTCATCGGGAAATGCGGGCAGCTTTACCGGCAACACCTTGTATTCCCTTGGCTTTTCCTCTTCATCGTCGCCATATTCGCCGAAAATGATCTCGGCGGAGGCGTGAACCGAAACAAGCAACAGCATGACAGCCATCGCCCATTTGACCCAGTCATCCAAAATATCAAGCCATTTTTTTCGCATCCGATATCCCGTCCGCTTCTGTCGTTTCCGTTTTTTTTCGTTCACCCGGCATTTTTCCCTTGCCTGTCGCCACAGGCAAACCGCCCGTATAAAGCCTGAAATAGTGCTGATTGTCCGGTTTTGGCGGCGGATTCAGGAAACGAGACAGTTCCTGAAGCGCTTTCAAATAGACATCCCGTTTGAATTCGATCACGACATCAAGCGGAACCCAGTATTTGTGCCAGCGCCATGCATCGAATTCCGGAGTGTTGGTCAATCGCAGATTGATGTCGGTATCCCTGCCGAGCATCCGAAGCAGGAACCATATCTGCTTCTGCCCCCGATAATGTCCCCTGACTTCACGCCGGATAAATTGCGGAGGCACTTCATAGCGCAGCCAGTTGCGCGTCCGTCCGACCACCTTGACATGTTCCTGCCGCAAACCGGTTTCTTCCTGCAATTCGCGATACATGGCCTGTTCCGGCGTTTCGCCATATTTGATGCCGCCCTGCGGAAACTGCCACGACTGCTCACGGACACGTTTTCCCCACCACACCTCATTGTTGGTATTCAACAAAATGATACCGACATTGGGGCGGTAACCTTCACGGTCCAACATGTTTCACCTCAAAGTCTTTGCAAAATGCCTTTCCACAAGCGTCTCCCCGTCATTCAAGCCTGAAAATTTACGATAGTTACAACAAACCGCCATCTATTTCAGACGTTCGGGCAAACTGTGAACGCATCTGCCAGCTAATCCTTTAGAATCATATGGATTATAACTCTGTTACGTTCATAAAAGAATTCACTGTCATGCGTGCTTCACACTTTTTTATTTCGACGCTGAAAGAGGCGCCCGCCGATGCGGAAATCATCAGTCACAAACTCATGGTCAGAGCCGGAATGATCCGGCGTCTGGGATCCGGTATCTATGCCTATATGCCGATGGGACTTCGCGTCATCCACAAGATCGAGAATATTATCCGGGAAGAAATGAACCGGTCCGGCGCAGTCGAATTGCTCATGCCGATCGTACAACCTGCCGAACTCTGGCAGGAAACCGGTCGCTGGCAAAAATACGGGCCTGAACTGCTTCGTATCAAGGATCGTCACAATCGTGATTTCGTCATCCAGCCGACTTCGGAAGAAGTGATTACGGACATCGCCCGCAATGTCATCAAGTCTTATCGCCAGTTGCCCGTCAATTTCTATCATATCCAGACGAAATTCCGTGATGAACGACGTCCGCGTTTCGGTCTGATGCGCGGTCGTGAGTTCACGATGAAAGACGCCTACTCTTTCGATCGTGACGTCGAAGGACTGAAAAAATCCTATCAGATCATGTTCGATGCCTATATCCGCATTTTCAACCGTTTCGGTTTGACATTCCGTCCTGTCGCAGCGGATAACGGTGCCATCGGCGGTTCGGGTTCCCATGAATTCCACGTCATTGCCGAAACCGGCGAAGACGCACTGGTTTATTCTCTGGAATCGGATTATGCCGCCAATATGGAAGCCGCCGTGGCGCTGCCGCCTTCCGGTACACGTCCGGCACCGACCCGGGAAATGCAGAAAGTACCGACTCCCGGACAAAAAGCCTGCGAGGATGTCACGTCTTTCCTGAAACAACCGCTTTCGAGCTCACTGAAAGTTATCGCCGTCATCCGTACGGAAATCCCGGAAGACACTCCTGGCCATTTCGCCGTCATTCTGATGCGCGGCGATCACGAACTCAATGAAGTCAAGACTCAGAAAAACATCGGTGACTTCCGTTTCGCCAGTGAAAGCGAAATCATGCATTATTTCGGTTGCCCGTCAGGCTATCTCGGTCCTGTCGGCCTGATCGGTCGTTCCGATATCGCGTTTTACGCCGATCACGCCGTAACGATCATGAGCGATTTCATCTGCGGCGCCAATGAAAAGGACATGCACTATACCGGCGTCAACTGGGAACGCGATGTCCAGTTGCCTGAAGTCATCGCCGATTTCCGAAACGTGGTCGAAGGCGATCCGTCTCCTGACGGGAAAGGCAAACTTGCCATCCAGCGCGGTATCGAAGTCGGACACGTTTTCCAACTGGGGACACGCTACTCCAGCGATATGAACGCCACCTATCTTGACGAAAACGGCAAACCGCAACTGATGCAAATGGGATGCTACGGCATTGGCGTCACCCGAATCGTCGGTGCAGCTATCGAACAGAACAATGACGATCGCGGCATTATCTGGCCGGTATCGATCGCGCCATTTGAAGTCGTCCTCTGCCCGCTGGGTTATGACCGTAGCGAAGCTGTCAGGAACACCGCAGACAGCCTGTATGAAACGCTGAAGGCCTCGGGTATAGACGTCATTCTGGATGATCGTGGTGAACGTCCGGGCGTCATGTTCTCGGATTGGGAACTGATCGGCATACCGCATCGCATCGTGATCGGCGAACGCGGCCTTAAAAAAGGAGAACTCGAATATCAGGGACGACGAGACGAACAGGCCACCCCTGTCGCCGCCGACAGTATGGCCGACTTTATCCGTAACAAACTTGCCGCCGACCGGTAACACGAAACACATATCGGACATTCGATGTGAAATGTCCGATATGTGCCCGACGGGAGAGAAGCCCATAAAAAAACGCCAGAACAATCTGGCGTTTTTTTATGGGCTTATGAGGTAATCTCGCATTTTGTGGCAGACAACCCACACTGCCGACGTTTTTGCATGCAAACGGCAACACACACCGACCGTGTCGGTATCCGCTAGGCACTTCAGCTACAGACCGTTTCCGTTTATTTGAGCTGTGCAGATACCAGCTTGGTCATTTCAAACATGGAAACCTGTGCCTTGCCACCGAAGACCGGCTTCAGTCTGTCGTCTGCATTGATCATCCTGCGATTGTTCTTGTCTTGCAGGTTGTTCTGCTTGATATAGTCCCAGATTTTTTTGGTCACTTCGGTACGTGGCATGGGCGACGCACCGATTACCGCTGCCAGTACGGCACTCGGGGTAACGGGTTTCATGAAAGCGGCATTGGGCGTACGTTTCGGTGCATCGGTCTTTCCTGATGCTGGCGCTTTGGTAGATTTTGCTGCAGGTTTTTTTGTTGCCATAACGATACCTCATATACAAAGTACGAAGGGGAATTTATGTAACTTACTGCATGAACAAATATAGGTGCTAAATCTTGTAAAACGCAAGCATTTTTTCTGACTGGACGGATAAAGTGTGGTTAATATGCTTTTCATACCCCGGTCATGAAACATCCGCAAAAAAATCCATTGATTTTCAAGGGCGTTTCCCGAACCTAACGCATACCGGGCATCATCCCCTTCAGACCTCGCATCAGTTTCATCATGCCGCCATTTCTCATTTTCTTCATCATCGACTGCATTTGTTCGAATTGCGAAAGCAAACGATTGACTTCCTGAACCTGCACACCAGCTCCCGCCGCGATCCTTCGTTTGCGCGATGCCTTGATCAACTCGGGTTTGGCACGCTCCTGCGGCGTCATTGAATTGATGATGCCGGCCATTCTTCCGACATGCCGATTGGCCTGTTCCATATTGGTTCCCTGTGCGGCCTGCCGAAACTGTGCCGGCATTTTATCCAGCATGCCAGACAAGCCACCCATGTTCTTCATTTGTTCAAGCTGTGCCTTGAAATCATTCAGATCGAAACGACCGCCGACCTTCAGTTTCTTTTCCAGTTCCTGTGCGGCTTTGAGATCGACATTTTTTCGCGCCTCTTCAACCAGCGCCAGAATGTCACCCATCCCCAGTATCCGGTTCGCCATTCTGACGGGATCGAAGGCTTCCAGCCCGTCAAGTTTTTCGGAGACGCCCACAAACTTGACCGGTTTTCCGGTGATATGCCGCACCGACAGAGCCGCGCCCCCCCTTGAATCACCATCGAGTTTTGTCAACACGATACCGGTCAACGGCAAGGCATCGTTGAAGCTTTTGGCGACATTGATGGCATCCTGTCCCAGCATGGCGTCCACTACGAACAGTGTTTCTATCGGCGACAGAGCTCGATGCAAACCGGATATTTCCTGCATCATTTCCTCGTCGATCCCCAGACGGCCCGCCGTATCCACAATCAGCACATCATAAAAATGCCGTTTTGCATAATCCAGTGCAGCCTGTGCAATGGCAACCGGTTGCTCCGATGTATCGGTTCCGAAAAAATCTGCGCCACCTTGTGCCGAAACCGTTTCCAGCTGTTTGATCGCGGCAGGACGGTAAACGTCTGTCGATACCGTCAGCACCTTCTTTTTCTTTTCCTGACGCAAATATCTGGCCAGCTTGCCCACCGTGGTGGTTTTGCCGACCCCCTGCAAACCGGCCATGAGAATGATCGCAGGCGGTTGGGTGGCAAAATTGAGCTGGGAAGCTTTTTCTCCCAGATCGGCTCCCATCACACTGGCCAGTTCCTGCTGAACCACTCCCACCAACGCCTGTCCGGGCGAAAGCGAATCCATCACCTCCTTGCCCATCGCTTTTTCACGTACCTTGCCGATAAAGTTCTTGACGACGGGTAACGCGACATCCGCTTCCAGTAACGCAAGTCTTACTTCACGCAGCATTTCCGCCGTATTGGCTTCCGTCAAGCGTGCCTCGCCACGAATCGTCTTGACGACCCTGGCCAGGCGTTGAGTCAGGTTATCCAGCATAGCAATCCAGTCACAAATGAATTTTTCGAAAAGACCCTCCGTCGGGCCACACCTCTACGGTTCTATTTTAATCACATTTCCAATCCGGCCTGCAAAGCAGTAAAAACGGAGATTTGCCATACAACAAGTCCTCTCTCCCCCGTCAGGCAAACGATTTGCATCATTTTCGTTCCGATTTGAAACGAGGGCAGGCAATATCTGTCTCTCAGAGGCTTTTTTAGTTGCGAACCGTACTTTGTATATTCTACAATGACCTTTAACTTTGAATTAGTGTAACCTTTTTTCCTGCAGAGAAAGCGAGACCCAAATATGACATCAGATATTGCCATTGCTCAAAGTGCGAAAATGCTTCGCATCAGTCAAGTTGCGCAACGCTATGATATCGAGGAAGAATACCTGGAACCCTACGGCCACTACAAAGCCAAAATTTCACTGGATTTCCTCGACACTCTGAAGGACAAACCGGATGGCAAACTGATTATGGTCACCGCCATCAATCCGACGCCCGCTGGCGAAGGCAAGACCACGACCACGATCGGTCTGGGAGACGCGCTCAATCGCATTGGCAAAAAGGCCATTATCTGTCTTCGTGAACCCTCCATGGGACCGGTCTTCGGCATGAAAGGCGGTGCTGCCGGCGGCGGTTATTCGCAAGTCATCCCGATGGAAGACATCAATCTCCATTTCACCGGCGATATCAGTGCTGTCGCCATGGCCAACAACCTGTTGTCCGCACTGATCGATAACCATATCCATCATGGCAACGAACTGGGTATCGATGCGCGTCGTGTCGTCTGGAAACGCGTCATCGACATGAACGACCGTGCCCTGCGTAACATCACCATCGGTCTCGGCGGTCCGGCAAACGGTTTTCCGCGTACGGACGGTTTCAATATCGCCGTCGCATCCGAAGTCATGGCCATCTTCTGCCTCGCTACCAGTCTGCAGGATCTGAAAGAACGTCTCGGAAAAATCGTGGTGGCCTATACCCGGGATCTGAAGCCGATTTTCGCCAGCGACCTCAAGGCACATGGTGCCATGGCGGCCCTGCTCAAGGATGCCATCAAACCCAACATGGTCCAGACGCTGGAAAACAATCTGGCATTCATCCACGGTGGTCCGTTCGCCAACATCGCAACGGGCAGCAATTCGGTCATCGCCACCAAGTCGGCACTGAAACTGGCTGACTATGTCGTTACCGAAAGCGGCTTCGGCGCCGATCTCGGTGCGGAAAAATTCGTCGATATCGTTTGCCGCAAATCAGGACTCCGTCCCGACTGCGCCGTCATCGTCGTCACTATCCGGGCACTGAAATATCATGGCGGCGTCAACTTGCCGGATCTGGGCAAGGAAAATCTTGCTGCCCTTGAAAAAGGCATCGCACACCTCGAACGTCACGTCAACAACATCCGCAACCATTACGGTTTGCCTTGCGTCATTTGTATCAACCACTTTACCCTGGATACAGATGCGGAAATCCAGTTGCTCAAGGAAAAAATGTCAAGCCGCGGCGCGCCGATCGTCGTTTCCAAGCACTGGAGCGAAGGCGGCAAGGGTGCCGAGGAACTGGCCAAGACTGTGGTCAATGTTATCGAAACCACACCGAGCAACTTCAAGTTCGTCTATGACGAAACGGATTCGTTGTGGAACAAGATGTCCACACTTGCGACAAAACTCTATGGTGCACGGGATATCGTCGCCGACAGCAAGGTCAAGGCACAGATCCGCAAGCTGGAAGAAGACGGATACAGGAACTATCCGATTTGTGTCGCCAAGACACAATATTCCTTCGCAACCGATCCTGCATTGCGCGGCGCACCGTCTGGTCACTCCGTCAATATTCGGGAAGTCCAGCTGGCATCGGGTGCGGAATTCATCGTGATGTTGTGTGGCGATGTCATGACCATGCCTGGTCTTCCGAAAGTACCGTCATCCAACATGATCGACATCGATAGTGAAGGACGGATAGTCGGATTATTCTGAATGTCCATGCCACATCCGGAAAAAACCGGATGTGGCACAAGGTAAATGTACCATTCTGCGTCATAAACGCAGGATTCATTTTTTATTTGAATTTCATGATTAGAAGGCAGGTTCACGGCTTTCGCTTCGAACCTGACAAAACCGCCCTGCAATGCGTTATCTATCAGATAACGTAAAGTACCTTTTGTTACCGGCAAGGTTCTATCGTGACGGGCATGGGTTTTCTCATATGTACGAGAACTTCATACATACATAAAAACGGAATTGATAAAAACAGTCCGGCAGACAAGTGACACTACCCGGCAACGGCAAACCGCCTGTCAGTCGAGGACGAAGAAAAGGGAAAGAACATGAAAATAGCGATCATAGGAGCGGGAGCGATAGGAGGCTACGTAG
>CAKQQG010000028.1 GCA_934270705.1 uncultured Oxalobacter sp.
CGAGAAGTTTTTCCAGAATTTCGGAAGTGAAGGTCGATACCTGGGATATATGGTCTTGCTGTCGAAGTTCACCAAGGCGGTCGCACCATTGCTGCAATACCATTTTCCGGGAATCAAGGTTCAACTGCTTTAGCTCGGACTCTAGCATCTGCGTATGGAAAAGTGTCTGTGAGGGATTCTTTTGTATATTTTCCATCGATTTTTCCCGTTAGAAAGTAGTTTGATATTCAGAAAACAAGTTTAATCGTTTATCGGTCAAAAAAACAATATACCCCGTATCCGGTTTCAAACCTTACCTTGCAGCAGGATATACCGGATAACGGTCTGGCAATAACTGAAAGCGGGATCATTTACGTTGTGCAGTTTTTCCCTTTTTGGCTTGCCGGACAAGTGCATCCATTACTTTCAGTGTTTGCCTGTGCATTTCTTCTTCGGAAAGATCCATATTGTTTCCCGAACTGACAATAGCCGGGGATGTCAGATATTTCCCGTCAATAGCGATCATGGGGACCCCCTCGATTTCGTAGGATGACTGCATTTCCACAGCCTTGTCGCATAGAACCTGAACATAAAACGACTGGTACATTTCCATGAATTTCTTGCGATCAATGCCATGCTGTTCGATGAAATCGAAAATCTGGTCATCTGTTCTCAGGGAAACATGCTGGATCTGTATGGCATCGAAGATCTTGTGATGGAGTTCGTTTGTCAGCACATCCATTGCGGAAAGTGTGTAGAACAGTTTCTGGTGCAAAGCCATGGATTCGCTGAACTTGACGACAACACGTTTGAATACGACATCTTTTTTATGTTTTCTGGCCCAGTTCGTCAGGGATGTGTCGAATGCATAGCAGTGAGGACAGAAATAGCCGAAAAATTCGATGACCTCGACCTTGTTTCCGGTATCGGTTGATTGCGGCGTGGAGAGTACCTGATAATCGACATTTTTGACGGGAGCCGAAGGAGAGGCGAACGCGGCGAAGGCCATGAGGCCCAGCGACATGAGCGCAATCCAGCGAGAAAAAAATTTCATCATTTTGCTATCTTGTTGAGCGGGTGACCGTGGTTTGGATACCGTGCTGTTTCAGGCGGTTCTGTGCGTTGAGTGCGGCAGCATTGCCTTTGTAGGGTCCAAGACGCACACGATAGATACTGCCGTTGCCCGATGTGACTTCGGAAATATGAGAACCGAAGCCAAGGAGCGCCAGATTGCCACGCATGTTTTCAGCCTCTTTTTTGTTACGGAAAGCACCGGCCTGAAGATAACAGATGGTTTTATCTTCCACAGATTCCTGCGGCGAAGCGGTCTGGGAAGCTGAAGTATCCGCCATAACCGGTTTCGGAGTCTCCTTGTCGTAAAGAGACTGGTTCGGGTCAGCCGCAGGAGAACTGACCGTGGCCGGAACCGGTGTATTGTCGGGTTTGTCCTTTCTTGCCGCGAAAGGAATCGGAGTTTTAGTCACCATCATGGCGACGATGACGGCGATGACCAGACCGGTTATCAGACCAACGATGAAACCGAAAAGCGCACCGCTTCTTTGTTTTTTCAGAGCTGCCATATAACACTCACATTTTTACCGGAGCGGAAACACCGAGCAAAGCCAGTCCGTTGTGCAAAACCTGACGGGTTGCCTTCAACAGGGCCAGACGTGCCAGTTTCGTCGGTTCGTCATCGACAAGAAAACGTTCGGCATTATAGTAACCATGCAGTTCTCCGGCGAGTTCGCGCAAGTAAAAGGCGATCAGGTGCGGACTCAGTTCATCCTGCGCGCGGGCAAGTATATCCGGATAATCGGCCAGTTTGGTCAGCAGAGCGTTTTCATGGGAAGAAACCAGCGGGGAAAGATCCACATTGTCCAGAACGGACTCGTCTCCGCCCCATTGCGCGAAGACGGAACAGATACGCGCATGGGCATATTGTACGTAATAGACCGGATTTTCGTCGGATTGCGAAAGCGCCAGATCAATGTCGAATACGAACTCGGTATCGGCCTTCCTTGAGATCAGAAAAAAACGAACCGCATCACGACCTTTTGCGATATCTCCCGCACCCGACCATTCGATCAAATCCCTGACTGTTACATAAGAGCCGGCACGTTTTGAAATCTTGACTTCGGCTCCGTCTTTCATGACGGTGACCATTTTATGCAAAACATAGTCGGGAAATCCTGCCGGAATTCCCCGATTGACTGCCTGAAGACCGGCACGGACGCGGGCGACAGTACCGTGGTGATCGCTGCCCTGCACATTGATGACCTTGTCGAAACCACGTTTCCATTTGTTGATATGGTAGGCGACATCCGGTACGAAATAGGTATATGTGCCATCGGTTTTTCGCATGACACGATCCTTGTCGTCGCCGTATTCCGTGGTTTTCAGCCACAATGCGCCTTCTTTTTCAAAAGTTTTGCCTTCACGGGTCAGTGTATCGACCGTTTCCTGAACCTTGCCGTCTCGGTAAAGCGAAGATTCCAGAAAGAAGTTGTCGAAATGAATGCCGAAAGCGTTCAGATCGTTGTCCTGTTCGTTACGAAGGTAAGCCACAGAGAATTCTCGGATCGATTGCAAATCGTCAGCGTTTCCGGATGCCGTGACAGTCGGACAATTTCTGGCGGTGACGGTTTTCTTTGCCATAAAATCCGCAGCGATATCGGCGATATAGTCGCCGTTATAAGCGCTTTCAGGCCAGCCGGCATCGCCCGGTTTCAGTCCTTTGGCACGTGCCTGCACGGAACGGGTCAGATTGTCGATCTGTACGCCGGCATCATTGTAATAAAATTCGCGTGTGACTTCATAACCCTGCGTTTCGAACAGGGCCGATATGGCGTCACCCAGTGCGCCCTGACGGCCATGACCGACATGAAGCGGACCTGTCGGATTGGCAGAGACGAATTCGACCATGACTTTCTTGCCTGCCCCACGATTGCCGTAACCGTATTTTTCCTTCTGTTCGAGCACGGTGCGGACGACGCTTTGTTTGGCTGCCGGGGTCAATCGCAGGTTGATAAAACCCGGACCGGCGATTTCGCCGGATGCGACCAGTTCACGGGATCCTGATGCAGCCAGAACATTATCCAGAATGGTTTTTGCGATTTCACGCGGATTTTTTTTGAGTGGTTTTGCCAGTTGCATGGCAATGTTGCAGGCAATATCGCCATGGGCGGCATCGCGTGGTCTTTCCAGCGAAATGACTGGTTGTTTGGCCAGGTCGCTTCCCTTTGTCAGTGCATTGACCGCATTCTGAAAGAGACTGGTGATCTGTTGTTTTTGTTGAGCAAGCATGAAAATAGAAAACGGTATTAAAACAATATGTCAGAGCGCCCTGTAAGGCTTTAAAAGGAAATTATACTGTTTGTCTGTATTGAATGGTGCGATTGCGGATCGCTTTGCGGCAATACGATAAAATTGGTACGAAAAACGCCTGACATCGTCAGGCGTTTTTGATCAAACTGCATCGGCAAATCACCGTCTTCCCGGGCCGCCGCGGCGGAAGCGTGGATGGTACATGGATTCACTGTCGAACGTTTTTTGTTGTTCCGGAGTCAGCGTCGCATAGAAGGTTTTCAGGGCAGCCAGCTGATCCGTCAAGGCCTGTTCGTGTGCTTTCATCCTGTCAATCATGGTTTGCATTCTTTCAGGCGACGTCATTTTTTCGAGATCGGCACGACGAACCGGTTTCCATGCTTCCAGGTTCTTGTCGGCGACGGCGGTATAGTCTGCCCATGCCTTTTCCTGTTCGGCATTCAGCTTGAGTTTGTCATGCAATACGGTGCGACGATATTGATGATAATCTTTCCAGGATTCATGTGACCAGTGATGAAAGCCATAGCCAGGTCCGGGACCACCTACGGGGCAACCTACATAATCATCATTGTCAGTGGATTGGGTTTGCGCGAATGCGCCGGTTGTGATGCTGGCAGCACAAAGTCCAGCAGCGGCGATTCCTGCCACAAGAAGTTTGTTCAGTTTTTTCATACGGTTTCCTTTCAGAGCGAATAGATCATGAATGCGTCAGGAAACAGTATAAGATGGCTCAAACTCGCATGTAAGGGGGGTCGGTAAGTATTGTGTAACAGTTTGTTGCCGGTGTTTTTTTGAAAATTGACGAAAGATAACGACACAATATCCGGAATTATTCGTGAGGCGGCCACAAAAAAGGCAGCCGACCGGCTGCCTTTTTCGGATTGAAGTGGCGAATCAGGCTTCGTATTTGTTGACCAGATGACCGACACCGTCGATGACGACTTCCACGGTACTGCCCGGTTTCATGGAACCGACGCCGACGGACGTACCGCAGGAAATGATATCGCCCGGTTCGAGGGTCATATCATGAGAAATCATGCTGACGAGCTTGAACGGCTGGAAAATCATGTCGCTGACAGGATAATTCTGACGTTCCTGGCCATTCAGGATAGTCTTGATAACCAGTTTGGTCGGATCATCAATACCCGAAACGATGCCCGGGCCGAAGGAACCGAAGGTATCGAAACCCTTGGCGCGAGTCCACTGCGCAAAGGTCGGGTCTTTCTGGATCAGTTGACCTGCGGTAACGTCATTGGAGCAGGTGTAGCCGAAAATATAGTTCGGCGCATCGGCTTCAGAAACTTCCTTGCAGCGTTTGCCGATCACGATACCCAATTCACCTTCATAGACAACCTTGCCGTCATAGGAATTCGGTTTTCTGACGACATCGCCGTCGGCGATATAGGCGGTGCTGGGTTTCAGGAGATAGAGCGGTTCTTCCGGAATGGCAACGCCCAGTTTGGTTGACAGCGCATAGAAATTGTTCCACAACAGAATCATTTTGCTGGGCGAACAAGGCGTCAGCAACTTGACATCGGACAGCTTGACCGATTCGCCGGCAGGCTGAGGATTGTCGAACATATTGCCGTTGTAAACGGAAATCGTATCTCCTTCAAGTGTGCCGAATTTGACTGCATCGCCTTGTTGAAAGCGTACCCAAGTTTTCATCTTCTCTCCTTAGTAAACATTCAAATCCCTGTCAGGGACATGAAAATGGTATTCCATAAAACTGAAACAGCATGTCCGGTATCTGACCGGACAATTTTTATTATTAACAGTCAGCCAGGATGAATCATCATAACCGAACTGATGGAAAATTTGTATCGGCAATAAAAAGTTTTCGTTTTTGTCGATACAGTTCTTCACGAAAATACCGGTGCGGGAAATGTTCAAATACGCGATAACCGGACAGCCGGAACCGGCTGTCCGTGACGGTTTTACATGAATGAAATCATGATATCGCCGAATTCGGACGTGGAAACTTCCCGTGCGTCGCTCATCAGGCGGGCGAAATCGCTGGTGACCTGTCTGGACGAAATGGCTTTTTGCATGGAAGCGATGACCAGATCGGCCGCTTCGGTCCAGCCGATATGACGCAGCATCATTTCGGCCGACAGAATCAGTGAGCCCGGATTGACGTTGTTCTGTCCGGCCAGTGACGGGGCGGTACCGTGCGTTGCTTCGAAAATGGCAACCGAGTCCGATATGTTGGCACCCGGAGCGATACCGATACCGCCGACCTGTGCGGCCAGCGCATCGGAGATGTAGTCGCCATTCAGGTTCAATGTTGCCAGCACGCTGAATTCAGCCGGACGCAGCAGGATTTCCTGAAGGAAAGCATCTGCCAGCACATCCTTGATGACGATTTCACGACCAGTTTTCGGGTTTTTGAAACGGCACCATGGGCCCTTGCCGATGACTTCGGCGCCGAATTCGCGTTTGGCCAGCGCATAACCCCAGTCACGGAAGCTGCCCTCTGTGAATTTCATGATATTGCCCTTGTGAACCAGCGTGACGGAAGGACGGTCGTTATCGATGGCATACTGGATCGCCTTGCGTACGAGTCGCTCGGTACCTTCCCGGGAAACCGGTTTGATACCGATACCGGATGTTTTCGGGAAACGGATCTGGCTGACACCCATTTCGCGTACCAGAAAATCGATGACTTTTTTCGCTTCGGGAGTGCCCTCCGCCCACTCGATACCGGCATAAATGTCTTCGGTGTTTTCACGGAAAATGACCATGTTGGTTTTTTCCGGTTCGCGTAACGGTGACGGAACACCCTGGAAATAACGTACCGGGCGCAGACAGACATAGAGATCAAGCCGCTGTCTCATGGCGACGTTCAGGGAACGGATACCGCCGCCGATCGGCGTAGTCAACGGACCCTTGATCGAAATGACGAATTCCTTCAGGGCATCGAGCGTTTCTTCAGGCAACCAGACGTTCTCGCCATAGACCTTGAGGGATTTTTCGCCTGCATAGACTTCCATCCATTCGATTTTCCGTTTGCCGGCATAGGCTTTTTCGACAGCGGCATCAATGACCTTACGCATGACGGGCGTGACGTCGATACCGATGCCGTCGCCTTCGATAAACGGAATGATGGGATGATCGGATACGTTCAGCGAAAAGTCAGGATTGACCGTGATTTTTTCACCGGACTGCGGTACTTGAATATGTTGGTACATCTGATTCTCCGGATAAATACGAGCTGTAATGTGAAATTGAAAACGGTTGATTTAAGTTCGCTTACACGACTGCGCCGTCGGCATTGCCCTTTTCCTTGACAGGTTTGACAAGGTCTTCACGCTTGATACCCAGCCACATGGCCACGGCTGCCGCCACAAAGACAGAAGAATAAATACCGAAACAAATACCGATTGTGAGGGCCAGCGCGAAATTGTGGAGTGTCGGGCCGCCGAAAATCAGCATCGACAGAACCATAATCTGGGTGGAGCCATGCGTGATGATCGTTCTGGAAATGGTACTGGTAATCGCATGATTGACGATTTCCATCACGCTCTTTTTTCGCAGAATACGGAAATTTTCGCGGATTCTGTCGAAAATGATGACGGACTCATTGACGGAGTACCCCAGAATCGCCAGAACGGCAGCCAGCACCGACAGGGAAAATTCCCATTCGAAAAAAGCGAAAAAGCCAAGGATGATGACGATATCATGCAAATTGGCGATGATCGCCGAAACGGCATATTTCCATTCGAAACGGAATGCCAGATAGATAATGATGCCGATGACGACCATGCCTAGCGCCATCAGTCCGTCATGTGTCAGGTCATCGCCGACTTGCGGGCCGACGAATTCGACACGCTGGAGATGGGCATCCGGATTTTGCTCAAGCAAAGCCGCCATGACTTTCTCGCTTTGTTGTGCCGAAGTCATGTTTTTCTGGATCGGCAGGTTGATCATGACGTCCTGGGCGCGACCGAAGTTCTGTACCTGAAAATCGTCACCGAAACCGAGTTTGCGGATAGTGTCACGAATGCGCTCCAGATCGGCGGCATTCTGGTAGGAAACTTCCATGACGGTTCCGCCCGTGAATTCCACGGAAAGATGCAGCCCCTTGTGCCACAGAAAAAACACGGCAACCAGAAAAGTGATGAGTGAAATGATATTGAAGATCAGCGCATGGCGCATGAAAGGAATATCTTTTTTGATCCGGAAAAATTCCATGTCGTATCCTGTTTTCCTGTCAAAGACTTATTTCTTGTCGTTCGTTGCAGTGTTGTCAGGGCGCCAGATTTGCCCGATGGACAACGATGTCAGTTTCTTCCTGCGGCCATACCAGAGGTTCGCCAGACCACGGGAAACGAAAACGGACGAGAACAGCGACGTCAGAATGCCGAGAACGTGTACCACGGCAAATCCGCGGATCGGGCCGGTACCGAATACCAGAAGCGCCAGACCGGCGATCAGGGTGGTTACATTGGAGTCGAGAATGGTTGCCCATGCATGACCGAAGCCGTTTGCAATCGCGGTCTGGGGACTGTTGTTGGCTCTGAGTTCTTCACGGATACGTTCATTGATCAGTACGTTGGAGTCGATCGCCATACCGAGTGCGAGCGCGATAGCCGCGATACCCGGCAAAGTCAGGGTGATTTGCATCAGAGACAAAATGGCGATCAGCAGCAGCACGTTGACCGACAGCGCAATCACGCTGAAAAAACCGAATACCATGTAGTACACGATCATGAACAGCGAAACAGCCACGAAACCGTATAACGTGGAAAGGAAGCCCTTGGTGATGTTTTCGGCACCCAGTTGGGGGCCGATTGTCCGTTCTTCGATGATCTGCATCGGTGCCGCCAGCGAACCGGCGCGAAGCAGCAGGGCCAGATCGGTTGCCGCTTCCGGTGTATCCATACCGGTGATCTGGAACTTGGATCCCAGCTCGTCACGGATTGATGCGACGGTCAGAACCTCGCCCTTCCCTTTTTCAAACAGGACGATAGCCATCAGTTTGCCGATTTTGCCGCGTGTCGCCTGACGCATCTTTCTGCCGCCATCGCCGTTCAGATCGATACTGACGGCAGGTTGCTGGTACTGGTCGAAGCTGGCAGATGCATTCGAGATATATTCGCCGGTCAAGACGGGTTCCTTGTAAAGAATGACCGGAGCGCCCTTGCCCTGGCGGAAAATTTCGGAGCCGAGCGGTACGGCAACGCTTTCTTCGGTGCCGCGTGTGATGGATTCATCGACCATCCGGACTTCAAGTGTAGCCGTGCGACCGATGATGTCTTTCGCCCTGGATACGTCCTGAACCCCGGGTAGCTGGACGACGATTCTGTCGGCTCCCTGTTGCTGGATGACCGGTTCGTTCACGCCCAGTTCGTTGACCCGTTTGGAGAGCGTGGCGATATTCTGTTTGACACTGTTTTCACGGATTTGTTTGATAGCGTCGGCACTCAGGGCGATAATCAGTTTGTTGCCTTCCGTTTCTTCACGCAGCGTGATTTCGGAAAGCTGGCCTGTCAGGAGCTTTTCGGCACGCTGGCGTGTCTGCGGGTCGTTGAACTGCAATTCAACTGTATCGCGTACCCGAACCAGTCCGGAATAGCGGATACCGTTTTCACGGAGGAGGTTTCTTGCTGAAATCTGGAGACCCTGTATCCTGGAATTGATGGCCGCATCCACATCGACCTGCATGAGGAAGTGTACGCCACCACGCAGATCAAGACCGAGATACATGGGCAACGCATGCAGGCTCTGGAGCCATTGCGGCGTATTGGGCAACAGATTGAATGCGATACTGAATGTCGGATCCTGCGGATCCGTATTGAGTTTGCTTTCCAGGACTTCCTTGGCCTTGAACTGGATATCAGTACTCGTGAAACGGACCTTGATGGTGGAATGCATGCCGCTGGCATCGAAATAAATCCTGTCAACGGGGATTTGGTTGTCGCGCAGGATGCGTTCGACCCGATCCATCATCTGTGTATCGACCTTGACAGTCGATCGCACGCTGCTGATCTGAACAGCCGGCGATTCTCCGAAAAAGTTCGGCAGCGTATAGATGATGCCGAAGATGATCGCGGCGACAATAACGAGATATTTCCAGAGTGGGTAACGGTTCATGATAAACGTCGGGAATGCATGGTCTGATACGTGCGGAAACAGGCAGGGCTGTCTGTTGGCTGGTCAGAGTGTTTCGATCGTGCCGTTGGGCAGCATGGAAACGACAGAGGCTTTCTGGACGATGATTTCCGTACCTTCGGCGATTTCCAGCGTGATGAAATTTTCGGATACTTTCGTGATTTTTCCAACAATGCCGCCCGCAGTGAGCACCTCATCCCCTGCAGACAGGGCGCTTAACATATCCCGCTGTTCTTTCTGTTTTTTCTGTTGTGGCCGTATCATCAGGAAATACAGGACAACGAACATCAGCAGGATAGGAAGAAAACTTCCCATGCTGTCCAGCGAAAATCCGGAAGCGGCGGATTGGGCGTAAGCGTTGGTGATGAACATGTATTCTCCAGGTCGGATTTTGGTTTAACTTGTGATTCTAGCACCATGTACCGCAATTTCATGCATTTATGCGTGATGTCATGCCGGAACACAAGAAAAGAGGAAGCTGGATTCCAGTGAACGGTTGTGGCATGGATGGCACAGTATGTCAGATTCCTCTTTGCCGGTCGCGGTGGAATTGTGCCCTGAACAGATCGAAACGGTTTTCACTGATCGCGCTGCGCATCTCGTCCATCAGTTGCAGGTAATAATGCAGATTGTGGATGGTGCTGAGTTGGGCGCCCAGTATTTCGCCGACACGTCCCAGATGATGCAGATAGGCACGCGAAAAATGGCGGCAGGTATAACACTGGCAGGTTTCGTCCAGCGGGCGCTGGTCGTCCCGGTAACGGGCGTTCCGGATGCGGATATCGCCGAAGCGGGTGAAAAGCCATCCGTTTCGGGCATTTCGTGTCGGCATGACGCAATCGAACATGTCGATGCCATTGGCGACACCGGCCACCAGATCTTCCGGCGTGCCGACTCCCATCAGGTAATGCGGGAGCCGTTGTGGCAGGCGCGGACCGATATGTTCAAGAATCCTGAACATTTCTTCCTTGGGTTCGCCGACTGACAGGCCGCCGATGGCGATACCGTGAAAACCGATATCGGACAGTCCGGCCAGCGATTCGTCTCTCAGGTCGGTGAACATGCCGCCCTGGACGATACCGAAAAGCGCATTGGGATTTTCGTTACGTCCGAATTCGTCTTTCGAACGTTGTGCCCATCGCAGGGACAGGCGCATGGATTGCGCCGCTTCATCTTTCGTGGCCGGCCTGTCGCCAATCAGATACGGCGTACACTCGTCGAATTGCATGACGATGTCGGAGTTGAGCACATGCTGGATCTGCATGGAAATTTCTGGAGACAGGAAAAGCCGGCTGCCGTCGATCGGCGATGCGAAACGGACACCTTCCTCGCTGATTTTTCGCATGGCGCCCAGCGAGAATACCTGAAAACCGCCCGAGTCGGTCAGAATCGGCCGGTTCCATCCGATGAACCGGTGAAGACCGCCGAATTGCTTCATGACTTCCAGTCCGGGACGCAGCCAGAGATGGAAAGTGTTGCCCAGAATGATTTGGGCGTCGATTCGCTCCAGAAGGTCGGGCGACATGGCCTTGACCGCACCATAAGTGCCGACCGGCATGAAAATAGGCGTTTCCACGATGCCGTGGTTCAGTTTCAGACGCCCTCTTCTGGCGTTGCCGTCTGTATTGACAAGTTCGAATTCAAGCATAAGCGAGTATCCAGTCAGGCAGGTATATCGTTTTGGTATTCAAGCAGCATGGCATCCCCGTAACTGAAAAAACGGTAACGCCGGGCGATGGCATGTGCATAGGCTTTTCTGATCCGTTCGTATCCGGCAAAAGCCGATACCAGCATCAGCAGTGTCGATTTCGGCAAATGAAAATTGGTGACCAGATGATCGACGGTCCGGAAGCGGTAGCCCGGTGTGATGAACAGGTCTGTTTCATTGCTTCCGGCAACGAGTTGTCCTGTTCGGGAAGCGGATTCCAGCGCACGCAGGCTGGTGGTCCCGACGGCAACAACTTTCCGCCCGGCGGCTTTCGCGGTCCTGACGGCATCAACGGTTTCCTGCGGGATGGTGTACCACTCGGTGTGCATCTTGTGTTCCGACAGATTTTCGCTTCTGACCGGCTGGAACGTGCCTGCGCCAACGTGCAGGGTCAGATAGGCTTTCCTGACGCCTTTTCGCTCAAGCCGGTCGAGCAGTTCTTCATCGAAATGAAGACCGGCGGTCGGCGCCGCGACAGCGCCAGGTTCACGGGCGAAGACGGTCTGGTATCGTGTTTCGTCATAGGCGTCGGCGGCACGTTCGATATAGGGAGGCAACGGCAGATGACCGTATTGTTCGAGAATGGCGAAAATATCGGATGGAAAATGCAGGATATAAAATTCGTCCTGTCGTCCCTGCACGGTGACTTCAAGCTGTCCGTCGATGAATAGGGTGCTGTTGTCTTTCGGAGACTTGGATGCGCGGATTTTCGCCAGTGCCGTCCGGCTGTCGAGGATACGCTCGATCAGTATCTCGATTTTCCCGCCGGTCGCCTTGGTGCCGAAGAACCGGGCTTTCAATACCTTGGTGTTGTTGAATACCAGCAGATCGTCCTTGTCCAGGTAGTCGATCAGGTGGTCGAAATGCGAATCGGTCAGTTGTTCATCATGAACGACCAGAAGTTTCGATGCACTGCGTTTTTCCAGAGGATATTGTGCGATCAGCGTTTCCGGAAGTTCGAAATCGAAGTCGGAGAGTGAATACATAAAAAAAGACCATCCATTGTGGCGGATGAAAGCCATTACTGAAAATATCTGAAAAAACGCCAGTATAGCCGTGTTTACCGTCTGGAATAAGTCCGGCCGTATATTTCCGTCATTTCCGCCAGATAGGAAGCATGCCAGGACTCGACTTGTTGCCAGTCGAAACGCCATTCCCATGAACCGTCTTTTTCACCGGGTCTGTTCATGCGGCCGGCAGAATCCAGACCGAGGATATCCTGGAAAGGCGTCATGGCCAGCATTGCGGTAGATGACCAGGCTGCACGGATGAGATCCCAGTGGATCCAGTGGCCGTCAATACTCAGGTAACGGCGTGCAAAGTCACGTTCTCTCTCTGGCAGATTGTTCCACCAGCCCCGGATGGTGTTGTTGTCGTGCGTTCCGGTATAGACGACGGTGTCATGATCGTAGTTGTACGGCAGATATGGGTTGCCGGGATTGCCGTCAAACGCGAATTGCAGGATACGCATGCCCGGCAGACCGTATTTTTTGCGAAGCGTTTCGACTTCCGGCGTGATGACCCCCAGATCTTCCGCAATGAAACGCAATGTACCGAACGTCTGTTTGAGTGTATCGAAGAAGGCATCGCAAGGGCCGGCGATCCATTTTCCGTCGGAGGGCAATTCGCTTCTTGCCGGTATGGCCCAGTATGCCTGAAATCCCCTGAAATGATCCAGACGGACATAATCGTAGATGGCCATGGAATGTTTCATGCGCTTGAGCCACCAGTCGTAACCGGTACGCGCATGCTGTTCCCAGTCATACAAGGGGTTGCCCCAGTGTTGTCCGCTGGCGCTGAACCGGTCTGGAGGGACGCCTGCGACGGTGCGCGGGTATCCCGAGGAATCCAGATCGAACAGTTCGGGGTGCGCCCAGACGTCTGCGCTGTTTAAAGAGACGAAAATCGGGATGTCGCCGATAATGTCGATACCTTTTGAATGGGCATAGGTACGCAAGGCTTGCCATTGTTCGTAGAAACACCACTGGCAGAATTTCCAGAAACGGATATCGACAGCGTGTTCTTCGGCAAAGTTGGCCAGTGCTGCGGGGTTTTTTCGGGCGAAGGGTTCGGGCCATTGTTGCCAGGTGGCACCGTAACTGTCGTTCAATGTCCGGAACAGGGCGTAGTTATCCAGCCAGAAAGCGCTTTGTTCGCAAAAAAGTTCGAAGGCATGACGAGCCGCAGTGTCTGCCGACCCGAAAAAACGGTCGGATGCCAGTTTCAGACGGGACATCCTGAATGCGCTCACCGCCGGATAATGGACACGGTACCGGTCGAATGCATTGTTCGGGACCAGTTCTTCCTTTTTCAGCCACCCTGCGTTGCAAAGGGTGTCAAGTCCGATGAGAAAAAGATTGCCCGCAAAGGCCGATGGACTCATATAAGGGGAGTTTCCTGTGCCGATATCGCACAACGGGAGCATTTGCCAGAATGACTGGCGCGCGGAAGCGAGCCAGTCTGCGAAATAATAGGCGTCTGCTCCGAAATCGCCGGCACCGTAAGGTCCGGGCAAAGACGTGGGATGGAGCAGGATGCCGCAGCGGCGAGTCGATTCCATGACGTATCGTGTCGGAAAAATCAAAAGCCTATTATGACAAAATCAGCGACATTCGTAACGGGGTCGCGTGACAAAATAAAAGTCTGGGATAATACCGGCTGGACTATCAGGAAAGTGGCGACAGGCAATACCGGACAGGCAATCGGCATGCCGCGCAATGGTTTCGATCATGAATAAACTGGAACGTCTCGGCATTCGTACGGATATGGAGCTTGTGCTCCATTTGCCGTCACGTTATGAAGATGAGACGACCCTGACACGTATTTCGGATGCCCTGTTTCGTTGCGAAGGTACTGTCCAGATCGAGGGGCAAATCATGGCATCGGATGTGCAATACAGACCGAAACGACAGCTGGTCGTATCGGTTTCGGACGGAACCGGAATGATGCATTTGCGTTTTCTGCATTTTTATCCGAGCCAGCTCAAACAATTTGCCGAAGGGAAACGGATTCGTGCCAGAGGCGAATTGAGGCAGGGATATGGCGGTACCGAAATGGTACATCCCGCTTGCCGGATCGTGGAAGAAGGTACGCCGCTGCCGACGGCGCTTACGCCCGTCTATCCGGCCTGTGCAGGTGTATCGCAACATTATCTGCGCAAGGCGATCGCGGCTGCGCAAAACAGGCTGGATATGACCGATACATTGCCGGCATCATGGCTGGATGAACTGGATTTGCCTGCATTCGGCGAAGCCTTGCACTATTTGCACAATCCGCCGGCAAATGCCGATGAAACGGCTTTGCTGGAACGCACGCATCCCGCATGGCGGCGCATGAAGTTCGACGAGTTGCTGGCACAACAACTCTCGATGCGTCGGGCCCAGCGTGCAAGACGCAGTCTGAAAGCCCACGCGTTCGGTGCAGCCGGGCATTTCACCGGACAATTCATGCAAACGCTGCCTTTTTCGCTGACACAGGCGCAGTTGAAAGTGGTATCTGAAATCCGGCATGATCTGGGGCGCTCTTATCCGATGCAGCGTCTGCTTCAGGGGGATGTGGGCAGCGGCAAAACGGTCGTTGCAGCCATGGCGGCCTTGCAGGCGATCGACAACGGTTTTCAGGTCGCCATGATGGCGCCGACGGAAATTCTGGCGGAACAGCATTTCCGGCGCTTGTCGGAATGGTTCTCGCCACTGGGCGTGTCTGTAGTCTGGATCAGCGGCAGCATGAAAAAGAAAGTGCGCGAGCAAGTCGTATCCAGGATACAAACGGGAGAGGCTTCTCTTGTGATCGGGACGCATGCGCTGATTCAGGATGCCGTACAGTTTTCACGTCTGGGACTGGTAATCGTTGATGAACAACATCGTTTCGGTGTCGGGCAGCGGCTTGTCCTGCGAAACAAGGGGGAATTGCATGCGATGTTGCCGCACCAGTTGATGATGAGTGCTACTCCGATTCCGAGAACGCTGGCCATGACGTTTTATGCCGATCTGGATGTATCCGTGATCGATGAATTGCCGCCAGGGCGCAAGCCGGTCATGACACGGCTGGTCAGTCAGGAAAGACGGGAAGAAGTGGTCGGAAGGATTCGTGCCGCGGCGATGCTGGGACGGCAGATTTACTGGGTGTGCCCCCTGATCGAGGAATCGGAAAGTCTCCAGTTGCAAACGGCGATCGACACCCATACTATTTTGACCGAAGCCTTGCCAGGACTGGTGGTTGGTCTGGTGCATGGCCGAATGAAACCTGATGAGAAACAGCATGTCATGGCAGCATTTCAGGAAGGCAGGATTCAGGTGCTCGTGGCCACGACTGTGATTGAAGTGGGTGTGGATGTCCCGAATGCCTCGCTGATGGTGATTGAGCATGCCGAACGTTTCGGACTGTCGCAGCTGCATCAGTTAAGAGGACGGGTCGGACGGGGCGATGCAGAAAGCGTGTGTCTTCTGATGTATCAGAAACCGCTGGGTGATACAGCCAGACAACGGTTGCAGACCATGCGAGAGACGAATGACGGATTTGTGATTGCGCAGCGTGATCTCGAGATACGCGGGCCCGGTGAATTTCTGGGGGCACGCCAGTCAGGACAAGCCATGCTCAGATTCGCCAATCTGGAAAAAGACCAGGATCTGATCGACAAGGCGGCGTATTATGCGCAAGCGCTGCTGGAAGACAGGGTGACGAATGCCGATACGATCATATCGGCGCATTTGTCCCGGTGGCTGGACAATCGTGAGGAGTATCTGAATGTCTGAAACGGTTTTTACAGGAGGAAATAGCAGGTGATACAGGCTGGAAGAGTCATGAAAACACGCATGCAGCTTTACTGGCAGCTGGTGCGGATGGACAAGCCGATCGGCATTTTGCTATTGCTGTGGCCGACATTATGTGCCCTGTGGATTGCCGCTGAAGGAAAACCGTCTGTTTCGCTGGTGCTGCTGTTCACGTTTGGAACGGTGCTGATGCGTTCAGCCGGATGTGCCATCAATGATTTCGCCGACCGCGATATCGACCGGTATGTCAAAAGAACCGCCATGAGACCGCTGACATCAGGACGGATAAAAGCGGCAGAAGCGATCTGGGTTGCCGTCGTATTGTCGGCCATCTCGTTTTTGCTGGTATTGTTCCTGAACAATCTGACGATCGGACTGTCGTTCGTCGCCCTTTTCGTCGCAGCGACCTATCCATGGTTCAAGCGTTTCTTTGCATTGCCGCAAGCCTACCTTGGTATCGCCTTCGGTTTCGGGATTCCGATGGCATTCGCCGCCGTGCAAAATACCTTGCCGTTGAATGCATGGCTTTTGTTGCTGGGCAATGTCTTCTGGTCGTTGGCATACGATACTGAATACGCGATGGTCGATCGTGACGACGATCTGAAAATCGGTATTCGTACCTCGGCCATTACGTTCGGACGGTTCGATGTGGCGGCGGTGATGGGCTGCTATGCCGCAATGTTGTCGATACAGCTTTATGTCGGCTTGCGGGAAAATCTCGGCGGATGGTTTCTGGCCGGGTGGGTTTGCGCGCTCTGCTGTGTCTGGCATCATTACCGGTTGATCCGCAATCGTGAACGCGAGGGCTGTTTCCGTGCGTTTCTCCATAACAACTGGCTGGGTGCTTTCCTGTTTGCCGGCATTGTGCTGGACTATGCAATGCGGTAAGGTTATTCTATGGGAAGGTCATGAAAATTCTGGCGATAGCAACGCTTGTCTGTTAAATTGTGTATGACTGAAAATGGCTTTTCATTCAACTTTGACAGGAAGGAAAGAATATGGAAATTCTGGAAAATGCCGGACAGGCCGGCAACAAGATCATGGGTAGCCTGAAATCGATCATCAGTGATGCCGAAAAGGTACTGGAAAACAGCACGCAGCACGGCAGCGAAAGTTATCAGAATGCGAAAAGAAAGCTGGAATCGACGATTACTGACGCCAAGTTCGTACTGCGCGAACTGGAAGAAGTCGTCGTCAACAAAGCCAAGGATGCAGCCGTCTGCACCGCAGAATTCGCCAAGGAACATCCCTGGAAAGCCGTGGGCGCTGTCGCAGCGGTGGGCGTACTCCTCGGGATTCTGATCGCCCGTTCCAGGAAATAAACACGATACAGATATGGCAGTGGTCGATAACTTGGCAAGGGTGGCAGGCACGTTACTTGCCATCGTCAAAACCCGATGTGAGCTGATGGCCATCGAGCTGGAAGAAGAGTGGATCAGGCTTCTGACATATCTGTTATTGTCACTGACCGCGTTGTTCTGTCTGGCATTGACGGTGCTGCTGGCGATCGTTCTTGTGCTGGTGCTTTGCTGGGATACCTGTCGTATTCCCGCTATTGTCGGCATGATGGTGCTTTTCGGCGTCATAACCTGTGTGATCTGGATCGGTGTCCGACGCAGTTTCAGCAAAAAGCCGAAACTGCTTGAACTGACCCGACAGGAAATCGCAAAGGATATCGATCGCCTGACGCCATCCGCCTGACCGTTATTTTTCGTTACCGTTATGGCCAAATCGACCAAAAACCTGACACAGCGCAAAGCGGAACTGCTGGTTCAAAGCGCCCTGCTCCGCGAGAAACTGGCTGTCGAAACCTTGTCCATGATGCAAATGCCCGACGTGGTGAGCAAGGGATTGAACGTATGGCACAACCTGAGCAGGTTTGGAACGCGGCCGATATGGATCGGAGTTCTTGGGCTTGTCTTTCTGACCGTCCGTCCACGGCGGTTGTTGTCCTGGCTGGTGTCGGCCACGGTGCTGTTGAAGACGTGGCGGCGTTTCGGTCCGTTCATCATGCCCGTTGTCCGCTATCTGACGGGACGTCACCAGTAAATCGGACAACGATGTCCATCACCCTGTTTCCGTTCGCATATTATCGTTTCTCAGGATAGTGTCGCTGACCGAAAATGGCTGTACCGATACGTACCGTCGTCGCGCCTTCCTGCACAGCAGCTTCCATGTCATCCGACATACCCATCGACAGGGTATCCAGATCATATCCGGCTTTTCTCAATCGTTCAAAAAGTGTTTTCATGGCATTGAACGGTTGTCGTTGTTTTTCCGGATCCGGTTGTGGCTCCGGAATCGCCATCAATCCCCGCAATTTGAGGTGAGGCATCCCGGAAACTGCCTTGGCCAGATCGGCAAGTTCTTCAGGACGAACGCCGCTTTTGCTGTTTTCTCCGCTGATATTGACCTGAAGACAGATATTGAGTGGTGGCATATTTGCCGGGCGCTGGTCGGAAAGCCGTCTGGCGATCCGTTCACGATCCACGGAATGCACCCAGTCGAAATATTCGGCGATGGCACGGGTCTTGTTGCTTTGAATCGGGCCGATGAAATGCCATTGCAGTTTCAGATCCGGTCGTTCTTGCCGGATAGCCAGAATCTTGCGTACCGCTTCCTGTTCATAATTTTCACCGAAAGCCAGCTGGCCTGCCTCTGCAGCCTCGACAATGGCCGAAACCGGCTGGGTTTTCGAAACAGCCAGCAAGTTGACGGATGAAGGATCGCGGTGTGCTTGTTGCGCTGCCTGAAAAACACGTGTCCTGACGGTCTGCAAGTGGTCGGTAATGGCGGACATGATGAATAAAAACTTGAATAAACTGAACGATGGCCTAATATACTTCCTGTTCATTATATGACGAATGGTTTGTCCGGAGCCTGATAAAATGATACGAACAGCGCTGTGAGGGCTGGCCTGAAGTCGGACAGGAGAAAATGATGGCTTGGATGTGGTTGCTGGTACTGGTTCTGGTAATTGTGGCGATTGTCGTGAAATTGCGGCGCAATTCGCATATTTTCATTATCCGGCAAGATCCGTTTGAATCATCACGGCATGAGCAGTCACAGGCAGAGACTCCACAACCGCCACTGTTTTCGGAAAAGCGGTATTCATCCGGTGAAGTCGAGCGGATGGTCCGTTGCGAATATTGCGAGGTCTATGTTCCGGTATCCGAAGCCGTAGAACGTTCCGGAAAAATTTTTTGTTGCCGGGAGCATGGCGCCGCTTATTTTTCGGAAAAGTCCCCATCATGACAGGTCGGGTGAAAGGCCATTATCGATCAAGAGGCAGACGGTTTTTCCAATAAGGCAAGATTATCGGTGGCTTTTCCATGAATATCGACAAGAACGGATGGTGCACGGATGCGGTTCGCATGATGTCGCCGAACCACAATGACCGGCCAGACGGTCAGGCAATCGACTTGCTGGTCATTCACAATATCAGCTTGCCTCCGGGAGAATTCGGCGGTCCCTTCATTGAGGATCTGTTTCTGAACCGGCTCGATTACGATCGTCATCCCTTTTTCGACCAGTTGCGCTCGTTGCATGTATCATCCCATTTCCTGATACGACGCGACGGAGCATTGTTTCAGTTCGTCTCGGCCGACAAACGGGCGTGGCATGCCGGTGTTTCCGACTTTCGCGGTCGGACAGGATGCAACGATTTTTCCATCGGTGTCGAAATCGAGGGAACGGATTACGATCCGTTCATGCCTGAACAATATGAAACGCTGGTATCCCTGACGGAAGCATTGCGCAGGCATTACCCGATACAGACCGTTACCGGGCATCAACATATCGCACCTGAACGGAAAACCGATCCGGGACCGTTCTTCGACTGGGCGTATTATCGCAAGAGACTGGAATCGGCAGGTGTGTTTTCAGCGGAAAAGCCGCTGGATTTCTGGTTCCGGCAAAAAACGTATCAGACCTGAAGCAGACACTTCTCGATATCTTCCAGCGTTATATCTGCCGCGATTTCCAGCAATTTGCGCCGGCCGGTATGACCGTGTGTGATCGTGACCTGTTTGCGTGGTATCTGCAATTTTTTTGCCAGAAACTGCACGAGTGCATCGTTTGCCTTACCGTCGACGGGCGGCGCCTGCAATCTGATGCGCAATGCATCACCGTCACCGGATACGATCTCCGATTTCCGGGCATTGGGGCTGACTTGTACAGCAATCCGGACACCCGCTTTCGTTTGGGATAACCAGGCGACACTCATATGAGATTCGACAGAATCAGACTTGTTGCCATGCGTGAAATGAATTGCAGCAGAAAAAATACCACCAGCGCGGAAAAATCGAATCCACCCAAAGTCGGGAGAATGCGTCTGACCGGTTGCAGCAATGGGCGGTTCATGTCACGGACGAAACCGGCGACAGGGTGATACGGATTGATCCAGCTGAAAATGACCTCGATGAACAGCAATGCCATGAACCCGTAAAAAATCCAGTTCAGCAATGACAATGTTGTCAGAAAGAGAATGACACGCGGCGAAAAGAAATTGATGAGCCAAGTATCGAACAATGCCGAGACAATCGCCATCAGGACAGCGGCAATAAGGGTGGACCAGTCGTAACCGTTCCATGCCGGTATGGATTTGCGGAGCGGTTTGACGAACCAGTCGGTCAGCCGCAGCAACAGCTGGGCAATTTGCATGGGCGGCCTTGCACGGGTGACCTGTATCCAGAAACGGAGCAGAAATGCGCCCCCGAGTATTGTGGTGGCGGCATCGGCTAACATTTTCAAGAGGCTGTACAACAAGCGGTTTCTCCTTGCGGCTGCAGACAAATGGCAGGTTTACTGTCAGACAGTGTGCGATACATGACCAGTCTGATTCGATGATTGTGCGGGATATTGACAAATGGACAGTCGGAGACGGTTTTCACTGTCTTTCCGCTTTTTCCGAAAGGGGTATATTACTGATGTAGCGCCAAAAACACAAACGCCCGCTTGTGCGGGCGTTTGATACGAAACAGAAAGAAGCGTCAGGAACGGGAAAGCGCCTCT
>CAKQQG010000029.1 GCA_934270705.1 uncultured Oxalobacter sp.
GAGAATCAGACTGCAGCATTCGACCGGAATTTTTCGTTGCTGGCGAGGCAACAGATCCGGCAGATCAGTGACTGGAAGGATCGCCAGAATAATTTGGTTGTCATGCATGCGGGATTGCCCGGTCATGCAGGTATTGTCCGCCATGAGCAGTGGGCAGGTATGCCGGAAGGTGATGATGTGTCCGGGCATTTGTTGCCTGCGCGCAAAGCGACGCGCAAGAATGCAGACGTCAGAAAACCGGTTCAGGAAGCCGCTTCGCATGATATGTCTCACGTGCTGAAATCCCGTCGTATCTGGATGGGACCGCCGAAAAGGATTGCGAATGCGGATGGGACATGGCGGGATGTTCTGACGATGTACGTGCCTTTCATGAAAAAAACGTCATCCGGTCAGGAAGCCGGCGTCAGGCTCCATTATGTCAATCCGGCAGAGTCGCTTGTGCCGGTGATGTCTGTATGGCCGACGCAAGGCATGACGTCCCGGGTATTTCTGTTCAGTTTGCAAGGTGGGGAAGTGGCGATGCTGCGCAGTGTGCCGAAAGGGCGGATTGCCTATCCGATGGAACTGGGCGAGGCAGGTCACGGAAAGTGGCTTGAAAAGATCGGCCGAACCCGGCAGGGAATTTTTCATACGGTCGATTATCGCGGCAAACGGGTTGTCGGTTATGTAGACAGGATTCCCGATTCGGACTGGTCGCTGATGGTCAAGATGGATGAACGGGAAGCATATAGCCATATCCGCCAAATGGCATGGTATATCCTGTTTATGGCGGCCATGCTGACGGCTTCGGTGGCGCTGGTGCTGTTTTTCGTATTGCGTCACCGGCATCTGCAGTATCAGGCCGTCCGGATGAAAAACGGCCTGAAACAGCGGGCGTTGCGTCATGATTATCTGAGGCGCTTTGCCAATGACGCCATTATCCTGATGGACGGGGGCGGCAAGGTGATCGAGGCGAATGAACGTGCCGGAAAATTGTTCGGCAAGGCACGTTCCGCATTGAGCGGCAAAAATGTCCGGACGGTTTTCGATCCGCAGGATGCATCGGTATTCGAGGAAAAGTGGCAGGAACTCAAACGGGAGAAAAGCCTGATTTTCGAGGCGTACGGCAAACATGCAGGCGGCCGCATTTTTCCGGTCGAAATCAGTTCCGGCATCATTGAGGCGGGCGGTAAAAGTTTTGTGCAGTTCATCATCCGGGATGTATCGGAAAAGAAAAAGGCGGACGAAGCTGTCTGGCGGCATGCCAATTTCGATTTGCTGACCGGACTGGCGAATCGGCGGATGTTCCAGCAAAGGCTGCTTTTCGAGACAAGGAAGGTTCAGCGTACCGGCGGTTCGGTGGCGTTGATGTATCTGGATCTCGATCGTTTCAAGTATGTGAACGACACCATGGGACATGATGCAGGCGATTGTCTGCTCAAGGGCGCCGGCGAACGGCTTTCTCATTGTGTGCGTGGAACCGATCTGGTGGCGCGGCTCGGCGGTGACGAATTTACGGTCATCCTGGCGGATCTGGAAGATTTTCGGGATGTGAGCCGGGTGGCGCAAAGCATTCGGGATGCCTTGTCGCAACCGTTTGTGATCGATGGTAAAAGTGTGCATGTTTCGACCAGTATCGGCATCGCCTTTTATCCCGAAGATGCGACCGATGCGCAGGAGTTGATAAGACATGCCGATCAGGCCATGTATGCGGCGAAGAAAGACGGTGGGAACCGGTATCATTATTTCACGTCGTCGATGCAGGAGGCGGAACGGCAGCGTACGAACATGATCGGCGAATTGCGTCATGCGCTGGATTGCGGGCAGTTCGAGACGGTATTCCAGCCGATCGCCAGCATGAAAACCGGTGAAATCAGCTGGGCGGAAGCCCTGACACGATGGCGGCATCCGGTTTCAGGTATGATGCAGCCGGTCACGTTTGTGCCGCTAATGGAAGAAACCGGCATGATCCGCGCTTTCGGTAACGGGGTTTTCATGGATTCGGTACGGCAGGCCGCACGCTGGCATGTATCACGTCCGGATTTTCGCATCAGCCTGAATCTTTCACCGGTACAATTCAGGGAGGGAGGTATCGCCGTCGATGAATGGATGGCGTATCTCGACAAACTGGGTTTTCCACCGCAATCGGTAGTCGTCGAGGTGACCGAACAATTGCTTGCCGGAATGGATGCCTCGGTCTCCGGGCAACTCGAAGCCTTGCATCGCCAGGGCGTCAAGGTGGCGATCGACGATTTCGGCACGGGTTATTCATCGCTGGCATCGCTTAAAAAATTCAGTCCGGATTACATGAAAATCGACAGGACGTTCATCCGGAACCTGACGGCAGACAGCGAAGACAGGACATTGTGCGAAACGATGATCATGATGGCGCACAAGCTGGATATGGCCGTCGTCGCCGAGGGTGTCGAGACGCTTGAACAATGGCAGATACTTTCATTGCTTGATTGCGATTATGCGCAGGGGTATTACATATCCGAACCGATGGACAAAACATCTTTCGGAAAACTGCTGATGATGAAAGGATGCGCCGGCATGGCATGACGCTGGCCGATACAATCGCAGACGATGACGAAAAGCGCAATCGGTGCGAAAATATCTGTTTTTGTTCAGGCCGAACGATAGCCGGAGAGCGGTTGTGACGTACAGCGTAAAGGAAATTTTTTATACACTGCAGGGCGAGGGTGCACGTACCGGGCGTCCTGCCGTGTTCTGCCGTTTTTCGGGCTGCAATTTGTGGTCGGGAAGGGAAGAAGACAGATCGCGCGCCGTTTGCCGGTTTTGTGATACCGATTTCGTCGGGACGACAGGTGAATGTGGCGGCAAATACCCGACGGCAGAAGCACTGGCAGAGCGTATTGTTTCCCTGTGGCCGGCGGATCATCCGGAAAACCGCTATGTCGTATTCACCGGTGGCGAGCCGCTGCTCCAGCTGGATGAAGCGTTGATCGACGCGATGCACCGCGCCGGTTTTGAAATCGCGATCGAAACCAACGGTACGATTGCCGTGCCGCCGGGTATCGACTGGGTTTGCGTCAGTCCGAAAGTGGGGGCGAAACTTGTGGTCACGCAAGGTGATGAAATCAAGGTCGTGATTCCGCAGGAAAACCAGAATCTTGCCGATTATGAGCGGCTTTCTTTTTCCCATTTTTACGTCCAGCCGATGGATGGAGCAAACCGGCAGCAAAACGTTAGAATAGCGATAGCGACCTGTTTGGCGAACCCGAAATGGAAACTCGGTTTGCAAACGCACAAATTTTTACAGATACCCTGATATTTTCATGTTGACGATTACCCGAAAACTCGAATTCGATGCCGGACATCGTATTCCGGATCATCATAGCCAGTGCAGAAATCTGCATGGGCACCGTTATGTATTGCATATCACGCTGGAAGGGAATCCGCTTGAGAAAGAAGGGGATGCCGGCAATGGCATGCTAATGGATTTTTCCGAGGTGAAACGACTGGCGGAAATCCATCTGGTATCCCGTTGGGATCACGCCTTTCTGGTATATGAAAAGGATACGCCGGTCAGACAGTTTCTCGACAGTCTGCCGAACCACAAAACCGTCGTCTTCGACAGGGTGCCGACAGTCGAAAACATGGCGCGGGTGGCTTTCGATACGCTCAGGGAAGTCTATGAAGGCTTTTTCGGCAATGCGCTGGTACTCAAGTGTGTCCGGATTTATGAGACGCCGAATTGCTGGGCCGAAGTGACGGCCGATCCGATTGCATGAACGACGAAATGTTCATGCGCGAGGCGCTCGTGCAGGCACAATATGCGAAAGCGGCAGGTGAAGTGCCGGTGGGTGCGGTCGTCGTCAGGGACGGCGGCATCATCTCGACGGGTTTCAACTGCCCGATATCCGGGCATGACCCGACGGCACATGCCGAAATCATGGCCTTGCGCAATGCGGCGGCGGTATGCCGGAATTACCGTTTGCCGGACTGCGAGCTGTATGTCACGCTGGAACCGTGCGCGATGTGTGTGGGGGCGATGATCCATGCGCGGCTCAAACGCGTAATTTTCGGAGCATATGACCCGAAAACGGGTGCATGCGGCAGTGTCGTCGATCTGTTCATGCAAAAGGAGCTGAATCATCACACGACAGTGACAGGCGGTGTCTTGCAGGACGATTGTTCGGCGATGCTCAAGGCGTTTTTCGCCGAACGCAGAAAACAGGCCAAAGCCGCACGGCAGGCGGAATGATTCCTGAAACGGGCGCGAGACGTTGTCTGCCACAGCCTCGGCGATCGGGGGACATCATGAAAAAATGGATGATTGCGCTGTTGATGTGTGGATGTCTGATCAATGGCTTTTGCCAGTCGCCGGACATATCGCCAGTGTCACCAGACATTGCCACAGCGCCGGAAAAAGCTGTCACAGACCCGCGTGCCGGAACGTCATCCCGGCAAGCGACAAGCGGACAGACGCTTTATGACACACGGAATACCGACATGAAAACAGAAAAAACAGGTATAGCGATCATCGCACCTGGCGGCTATGTTTCCGAAACCGATTACCGGCGGGGCATTGCCGGGCTTGAGGCAGCCGGATACCGGGTATTCAGCTATTACGAACCCGATGCGCGATATCAGCGTTTTGCCGCAACCGATGCCGAAAGAGTGCGGCAGATCGAGCAGGCAGCCGCCAACCCGGACGTGACGATCATCATGGCGGTACGCGGGGGATACGGTACTTCACGATTGCTGCACGATCTCGATTTCCGCAAACTGGCTGCAAGCGGCAAACTGTTTGTCGGTCACAGCGATTTCACCGTTTTCCAGATGGCGCTGCTGAAAGAGGGGGGTATCAGTTTTGCCGGGCCGATGGTGAACAGCGACTTTGCCCGGGCGGAAATCAGCCCGTTCATGCGCGAGCATTTCGAGCGATGTCTGACTTCGCCGGCAATGACCGTACAATGGACGGCGCAGGATAATCCGGAAGTCGATGCTGCCGGTACCCTTTGGGGGGGCAATCTGGCAATGCTGGCGCATCTGGCGGGAACACCATGGATGCCCGATATCGAAGGCGGTATTCTGTTCGTGGAAGACGTCCACGAACAACCTTACCAGATCGAACGGATGCTGCTCCAGCTGGACGAAGCCGGTATTCTCAAAAAACAGAAAGCGCTGGTGCTTGGGCATTTTTCGGAATACCGGGTGACCGACTACGATAACGGCTATGATCTGGATGCCATGCTGGTGTGGCTGCGTGAGCGGCTGGCCATTCCGGTCGTGACGGGACTGCCTTTCGGACATGTCCCTGACAAGGTCACCTTGCCGGTTGGCGCACAGGCACATCTGGTATCGCGCGATGGCGTCGTACGGCTCGATTTGAGCGGATATCCTACCGTTTGGTAAAATAATACGTTTTACCAGTCGTACAGGGAATCATCGTGCTATCAACAGCCAACATCACCATGCAGTTCGGCTCCAGGCCATTGTTTGAAAACGTATCCGTCAAGTTCGGCGAAGGAAACCGTTATGGTCTGATCGGCGCCAACGGAGCGGGCAAATCGACTTTCATGAAAATTCTGGGCGGGGATCTGGAGCCGACTTCCGGAACCGTCATGCTTGACCCGGGTGAGCGGCTCGGCAAACTGCGTCAGGACCAGTTCGCCTACGAGGACATGCGCGTGCTGGACGTCGTCATGATGGGGCATACCGAAATGTGGCAGACCATGATGGAGCGTGATGCCATCTATGCCAATCCCGACGCAACGGACGACGATTACATGAAAGCCGCCGAACTCGAAGCGAAATTCGCCGAATACGACGGTTATACGGCCGAAGCGCGGGCGGGTGAACTGCTGCTTGGCGTCGGTATCGGACTGGAATTCCACAACGGCCCCATGAGCGCCGTCGCGCCGGGCTGGAAGTTGCGCGTATTGCTGGCGCAGGCGCTGTTTTCCGACCCGGATGTGCTGCTTCTGGACGAGCCGACCAACAATCTGGACATCAATACGATCCGATGGCTGGAAAACGTTCTGAACGAACGTGATTCCACCATGGTCATCATTTCGCACGACCGCCATTTCCTCAATCAGGTCTGTACCCATATCGCCGACATGGACTACGGCACACTGAAAGTGTATCCGGGCAATTACGATGATTATATGCTGGCTTCCGCACAGGCCAGGGCGCAACAGCAAGCCGCCAATGCCAGAGCGAAAGAGCGGATCGCCGAATTGCAGGAATTCGTCCGCCGCTTTTCCGCCAACAAATCCAAGGCGCGGCAAGCCACGTCCCGCGCCCGCCAGATCGAGAAAATCCGCGTCGAGGATGTCAAACCGTCCAGCCGCGTGCATCCCTATATCCGTTTCGAGGCAGGCAAGAAACTGCATCGTCTGGCACTGGAAGCGGAACATCTTGCCAAGTCCTACGACCATCCTGTCTTTCAGGACTTCAGCATCATGATCGAAGCCGGAGAAAAAGTGGCGATCATCGGTGCCAACGGCGCGGGCAAAACGACGCTTTTGCGCTGTCTGGGCGGCGAAGCCTGCCAGATGCAGGCTGATACCGGTACCGTCAAATGGGCGGAACATGCCGACATCGGCTACATGCCGCAAGATATGGCGGAAGCATTCGACAACGATCTGAACCTGACCGACTGGATGGCGCGTTTCACCCGCGAAGGCGACGATGACCAGACCGTGCGTTCGGTACTGGGGCGGTTGCTGTTTTCCGGCGACGAAGTCAGAAAGTCCGCCAAAGTGCTTTCCGGTGGCGAAAAAGGACGCATGATGTACGGCAAGCTGATTCTGGGACGTCACAACGTCATGCTGATGGACGAGCCGACCAACCACATGGATATGGAATCCATCGAAGCCCTGAATATCGCGCTGGAAAAATATACCGGCACCCTGTTGTTCGTCTCGCATGACCGCGAGTTCGTATCGTCATTGGCGACACGGATTCTGGAAGTCAGGGATGGACAGATCATCGACTTCAAGGGCAGCTATGATGAATATCTGCACAGTCAGGGACTTGAATAACGGCGAAAAGGAGCCACCGTTTCCTGACAACTTCGCCGGTTTGTGCCATAGTTATCTTTAGCTTTTCAATTTACCAGTGGATACCATGCAAAATTCCGGAATCAGGGAAGTCCAGTACGACTTGCCCGAAATGCAAAGCGGGGCACGGACAGTCGCCAATGCCTGGGCGCGCGTGCCGCGTACCCTGTCGCTGCAGGAAAAACAGGCTTGCCGTGAAAAGATCAAACGGCTCCTCAAGGAAAAAAATGCGGTACTCGTAGCGCATTATTACGTCGATGGCGACATTCAGGATCTGGCCGAAGAAACCGGCGGGTGTGTCGCGGACTCGCTGGAAATGGCGCGTTTCGGACGGGACAATCCGGCCAAAACCCTTGTCGTCGCCGGAGTCCGCTTCATGGGCGAAACCGCCAAGATTTTAAGTCCCGACAAAAAAATCCTCATGCCCGATCTCGATGCCTGCTGTTCGCTTGATCTGGGCTGTCCTGCCGATGCCTTCTCGGCATTTTGCGATGCACATTCTGACCGTATCGTTGTCGTCTATGCCAATACCAGCGCGGCAGTGAAGGCACGCGCCGACTGGATGGCGACCTCGTCGATTGGGCTGGACATTGTCCGGCACCTGCACGAACAGGGCAAAAAAATCCTCTGGGCGCCGGATCGCCATCTCGGCAGCTATATCCAGGAACAGACAGGCGCGGACATGCTCATGTGGCAAGGTTCCTGTCTGGTGCATGACGAATTCAAGGCCGCCGAACTGAAGATGCTGAAAGAAGAACATCCGGGCGCGAAAATTCTCGTACATCCGGAATCGCCTGCATCCGTTGTCATTCAGGCTGATGTCGTCGGTTCCACTTCCCAGATTCTCAATGCCGCCAAGTCCATGGATGCGGATACCTTCATCGTTGCGACCGACAAGGGCATTTTCCACAAGATGCAGCAACAAATGCCCGAAAAAACCTTCATCGAAGCACCGACTGCCGGAAACGGCGCGACCTGCAAGAGCTGTGCGCAATGCCCATGGATGGCGATGAACTCGCTGGAAAATCTGGCGCACGTGCTGGAAACGGAAGAAAACGAAATCTTCGTCGATGGCGAAACGGCGAAAAAAGCCATCGTCTGTATCGAGAGGATGCTTGACTTTTCCGCACAGCAAAAAGCGAAAGCACAGAATAGGGAAGCGAAGCTGACTTCCGGTATGGGGGTCGCATGAACCGTTCCGGTTTTGCCTGGGAAAAACTGCTGGATGCCGCGATTGCCTCCAATGTGGAAGCGGCGCTGGCGGAAGATGTCGGTCCTGGCGATTTGACGGCCTCGCTGCTGCCGCCGGACGAACTGGTATCCGGCCATCTCATCGTCCGCGAAAAGGCCGTCCTGTGCGGTATCCCGTGGTTTGATGCCGTCATGCATCGCCTCGACAGCCGCATCGCTATCCAGTGGCAGTACCACGAAGGTGATGAAATGGCAGCCGACAGTGAAGTTTGCCGCATTGCCGGCCCGGTCAGGGCGATACTGACCGGGGAACGCACGGCGATGAACTTTCTCCAGCTTCTTTCCGGCGTCGCCACCGTTACCCGCGAATATGTCCGGCTTGTCGAGGGGACGCACGCCAGAATATACGACACACGCAAAACCGTACCGGGCTTGCGCATCGCCCAGAAATACGCCGTCAGGATCGGCGGCGGCGAAAACCAGCGGCTGGCGCTGTACGACGCCATTCTGATCAAGGAAAACCACATCGCCGCCGCAGGCGGTATCCGGCAATCGCTTGAACAGGCTGCGAAAAAAACAGGCGTTCCCGTGCAGATCGAGGTCGAAACGATCGACCAGCTCAAGGAAGCGCTGGCAGCCGGCGCGCGTTCCATTCTTCTGGACAATTTCAGCCTTGACGCCATGCGGGAAGCCGTCGCCGTCAACCGGCAGGCCGGTTGCCCCGCCGAACTCGAAGCCTCGGGCGGTATCGATCGCCACACCATCCGCGCCATCGCCGAAACGGGTGTGGATCGCATCTCCATCGGCGAGCTGACCAAGCATGTCAAGGCGACCGACTATTCCCTCAGGCTGTTTGGCTGACCATAGGGCAGACGCATCATGAGACAGGAACCGTTAATGACCGTCCGTGTCCAGCGACAGGACTTCGACATGAACGAAGAACTGGAACGCCTGCGTGCCGGGCGGCACGACATCGGCGCCGTCGTCTCGTTTCTCGGCACCGTGCGGGATATCCATAACGGGGAAACCGTCCTGTCCATGGAGCTGGAACATTATCCGGAAATGACGGAAAACGTCCTGCGGGACATCGCAGACGAGGCGCTGAAACGCTGGGATATACTGGACGTGACCATCATCCACCGCGTCGGCAAACTCAAACCGTCCGACCGGATCGTCCTGATCGCCGTGGCATCCGGCCATCGCGGAGAAGCCTTCTCAGCCTGCGAATACATCATCGACACACTGAAAGATCGCGCGCCTTTCTGGAAAAAGGAAGAAACCCCGAATGGCGCGCACTGGGTCAGGGGGCGTTGAAAAATACTGCCGTTATGCCGGTTGCGATTTTTCTTCCGGACAGTTATGCTTTCGTAACAAGGTGATGGTGTTCCACCTTTCCCAACCGCCGCGCGATCGTGCGGCTGATGACGCCTGATTTTTCACCGGTTCGGTGAGGGGTCGGCGTGTCTGTCTTTTCTTCCCCGATCCGGTATGTGGCTGTCTTGCGTGAGAGTGCAGGATGGTGCAAGTTTTCGTTTTTTGATGAATTGGGGGATACAATGGGATTTATCGCGGTCGGTATCGGTGCTGCGCTCGGGGCATGGCTCAGATGGGGGCTGGGGATGCTGCTCAATCAGGTGCATCAGCATATCCCGATGGGAACGCTGGTGGCCAATCTGGCGGGCGGGTATGTGATCGGGCTGGCGATGGCGTTTTTCGGTACGCATAACGGTATCAGTCCGGAATGGCGGCTGTTTGCGATTACAGGATTTCTGGGTGGGCTGACGACGTTTTCGACTTTTTCGGCGGAGACGGTGCTGATGATCCAGCGTGGGGATTATGTCTGGGCCGCCGCACAGATTGTCCTGCATGTCGCGGGGGCGGTTTTGCTGTGTCTGGCGGGGTTTGCCAGCTACCGGTTTTTCTCAGGCATGTAGGCAGGAAAATATTGTGTCCGTTTCTGTTTTCGCAATGAAAAAGTCTTGAAATCCGGCATGCTGATCCCTATATTAAATGCAATGACAGTTATAGGGAGATTGGAATGCGTCAAGACAAATTGACAACCAAATTACAGGAAGCCATTGCAGATGCGCACAGTCTGGCTGTCGGTAACGACAACCAGTATATCGATCCGGTGCATTTGCTGACTGCCCTGTTGCAACAAAATGATGGCAGTACCCGTTCGCTGCTTCAACGGGCAGGTGTGAACGTCAACCGGCTGGCTTCGTCGCTGAAAACGGCGATGGACCGTTTGCCGAAAGTCACCGGAACCGGTGGCGATGTCCAGATCGGGCGCGAGCTGGTCAATGTACTGAATCTGGCGGACCGTGAAGCACAGAAACGCAATGACCAGTTCATTGCCAGTGAAATGATCTTGCTGGCCTTGCTGGATGACAAGTCGGAAGCGGGAAGGCTGGCTCGTGAAGCCGGACTGACACGCAGCGCGCTGGAAGCGGCGATTCAGGCCGTTCGCGGTGACGCCAATGTCAATTCCGCCGATGCGGAAAGCCAGCGGGAAGCCCTGAAGAAATATACGCTGGATCTGACGGAACGTGCACGTGCGGGCAAGCTTGATCCGGTGATCGGTCGTGATGATGAAATCCGCCGCGCGATTCAGGTTTTGCAGCGCCGGACCAAAAACAATCCGGTACTGATCGGTGAACCTGGCGTGGGCAAGACTGCGATCGTCGAAGGGCTGGCACAGCGTATCGTCAACAATGAAGTGCCGGAAAGCCTGAAGGGTAAACGGGTGCTGGCGCTGGATATGGCTGCGCTTCTGGCCGGTGCGAAATTCCGTGGTGAATTCGAGGAACGTCTGAAAGCGGTTCTGAACGAACTGGCGAAAGACGAAGGACAGGATATTGTCTTTATCGATGAAATCCATACGATGGTCGGCGCTGGCAAGGCCGAAGGTGCGATGGATGCAGGCAATATGCTGAAACCGGCGCTGGCTCGTGGCGAACTGCATTGTGTCGGTGCGACGACGCTGGATGAATATCGCAAGTACATCGAAAAGGATGCCGCTCTGGAACGTCGTTTCCAGAAGATCATGGTGGACGAACCGTCTGTCGAGGATACGATCGCCATTTTGCGTGGCTTGCAGGAAAAATACGAGTTGCATCATGGTGTGGAAATCACCGACCCGGCCATTATCGCCGCTGCGGAATTGTCACACCGTTACATTACCGACCGTTTCCTGCCGGACAAGGCGATCGACCTGATCGATGAAGCCGCTTCGCGTATCAAGATGGAAATCGACTCCAAACCGGAAGTCATGGACAAGCTTGATCGCCGGATCATCCAGCTCAAGATCGAACGGGAAGCCATGAAGAAGGAAACGGATGAGGCTTCCAAGAAACGGCTGGCACTTCTGGAAGAGGAAATCACAAAGCTGGAAAAGGAATATGCCGATTATGATGAAATCCTGAAAGCCGAAAAGGCAGGGGTTGAAGGTTCCAAGCATATCAAGGAAGAAATCGACAAGGTTCGCCAGCAGATCGAGGAGGCCAAACGGCGCGGCGATTACCAGAAGATGTCCGAACTGATGTATGGCCGTTTGCCGGAGCTGGAAAAGGCGCTGGCAGCTGAAACGAAAAAGGATGAAAAACTCGAGCACGATCATCCGAAACTGTTGCGTACGCAGGTCGATGCCGAGGAAATCGCGGAAGTGGTTTCGCGGGCTACCGGTATTCCTGTCTCGAAGATGATGCAGGGCGAACGTGACAAGCTCTTGCATATGGAGGACGAACTGCATAAACGGGTCGTCGGACAGCATGAAGCGATCGTTGCGGTTTCCGAAGCGATCAGGCGTTCGCGTGCCGGTCTGTCCGATCCCAACCGGCCGTATGGTTCGTTCATGTTCCTGGGGCCGACCGGTGTGGGCAAGACCGAATTGTGCAAGGCGCTGGCCGCTTTCCTGTTCGATACGGAAGAAGCCATGATCCGTATCGACATGAGCGAATTCATGGAAAAACACTCGGTCGCCCGTCTGATCGGTGCGCCGCCGGGATATGTCGGTTATGAAGAAGGCGGTTATCTGACTGAAGCGGTACGCCGCAAACCGTACAGCGTCATTTTGCTCGACGAAATCGAAAAGGCGCATCCGGACGTGTTCAATGTCCTGTTGCAGGTTCTCGATGATGGCCGAATGACGGACGGGCAGGGACGTACGGTGGATTTCAAGAATACCGTCATCGTCATGACCTCGAATCTGGGTTCGCAGATCATCCAGTCGATGGGCAAGAGCGATCAGGGGCTGATCAAGGTCGCTGTCATGGACGAAGTCCGCAAGCACTTCCGTCCCGAATTCATCAACCGTGTGGATGAGATCGTGGTTTTCCATGCGCTGGATGAAAAGAATATCGGCGCTATCGCCAAAATCCAGCTCGAATTGCTCAATCGCCGTTTGCAGGCTATGGATATGTCGATGGAAGTATCGGATGCGGCACTGCACAAGATCGCGGAAGCCGGTTTCGATCCTTTGTTCGGTGCACGTCCGTTGAAACGGGCTATCCAGAACCAGATCGAAAATCCGTTGTCGAAGTATATTCTCGAAGGCAAATTCGGTCCGAAAGACGTCATACTTGTGGACGAGAAAAATGGCGAACTGGTGTTCGACAAGCGAAAAGGCGATTGATGGTCGCATGTAATGCAAAAAACCTCCTGTCCGGTTACGGCAGGAGGTTTTTTTGTGTCTGCGCTATTGTGGTACATTGCAGGGCATGAAGAACAGGTTGCGGGTTTTGGGTCATTGACTGAAGTCTTGTCATGCGTTGCAGGATGCTTTATGTTCGCTGTGACGGATTCGTTGGCGTTCATCCGGCATGGCAATGCGTCAGGCAGGTATGACCATTCATTCATAAAATACGATAATGCGAAATATGAAATATCGTGTGAAACATTGGGCTGTTGCAGGGTTGTGTGTTTTTTTTGCCGGCATGCTGCCTGTAACGGTTTTTGCCGGCAATGGCGATCGGCAGGCCAGACAACAGGAATCGTCTTCATGGACGAGTTATTTCAGTCGTTATCTGGTGTTCTGGGAAACGGATGACAGCAAGAAACCGGAAAAGGAAGTGAAAGATCCGAAAGCATGGAAGAAAATCGCGGTCGATTTCAATGATTTCCTGCCGGACAATTTGCCGGGGGTGGCGGAATACCGCCGTGCGGCGCGTTACCAGCTCTGGGAAAACCAGCCATCCCATACCGCTCAGGAAGTCTATGATTTGTATGGCGCTTCCGCACGCAAGGGCAATGTGCTTGCGCTGATGAAACAGTATGAAATGTATCTGGGCAATCAGGATGCGACGGATGAGGGAAAACGGTTTTTTTCCGAACGGCTCAATGATGCCTGTCAGCAGGTGTATCCGGTTGCGGTGACCGGTAATGCGGACGCACAATATTTTTATGCACGTTATTGCATCAATTTCAAGAGTGCGCAGGCGCAATCATGGTTTGCGCGGGCGATAAAGCAATACCGGAGTTTCGCGGATCGCCAGATTCCGTATGCACAGTACATGCTGGGTGAAATTTACCGGATTTACGGCGAGGAAAAGACGGCGCAGGACTGGTTTTTGCAATCGGCGAAGAACGGCAATGCCGAAGCGGTCTGCAAGATCAGACAGGACGTGTTTCATGAGAACGAGGTTTGGGAAAAACTGGGACCTGAGGTCAAGGGAAACGGTTCATGTGCGGTTTATCAGGCGCTGAAGCTGATTGCGAAAACACATAGCAACAAGATCGTCGCCGATGCCGCAACTGAAATGCTGCTGCAAATACCGGTCGGTTATGCACGGAAAGGATTTTCCGATAGCGGGTTTCATTATTATCCGTATGAACGTTCTCTCGATACCATATTGTCAGGCCAACCTGCAGGTCTGACCGACTCGCAAAAGAAAAAATCGAAAGCGCTGGCGAAAGAATATCGCAACAAGCAGGCTGCGTTTGTCGATGATTATCTGGACAAGTTCGACTGGAATCGTCTGAGTCCGTTCGGTGACTGAGTTTGCGGGGCGGTCGTGCTGCAAGTCCCTGGACGTGAGAGATGGACAGATGGTCCGTTCATCTTATTGTTCCGGAAGACATGAAAAAACCGGCGCTTGGAGGCGCCGGTTTTTTCATGCAGGCGAAATCAGAGAATATCCGATGCGTAATCGGCCAGACGGGAGCGTTCGCCGCGCGCCAGCATGACGTGCCCGCTGTGTTCCCAGCCGCGGAAACGATCCACGACATAGGTCAGACCGCTGGAACCTTCGGTCAGGTACGGGGTGTCGATCTGTGCGATGTTGCCCAGACAGACGATCTTGGTTCCCGGACCTGCACGGGTGATCAGCGTTTTCATCTGTTTTGGGGTCAGGTTCTGTGCTTCGTCGATGATGAGGAACTTGTCAACGAAGGTGCGTCCACGCATGAAGTTCAGGGACTTGATGGAAATGCGCGAGCGGATCAGTTCCTGAGTCGTGGCGCGTCCCCATTCGCCGGCGTCGTTGTCTGCCTTGGAGAGAACTTCCAGATTGTCGTCGAGTGCTCCCATCCAGGGTGACATTTTTTCTTCTTCCGTTCCCGGCAGAAAACCGATGTCTTCACCGACGGGGATCGTGATACGGGTGACGATGACTTCGTTGTACCGTTTCATTTCCAGTACCTGTGTCAGCCCGGCCGCAAGCGCAAGCAGGGTTTTTCCGGTACCGGCCTGCCCGACGAGTGTGACGATGTCGATATCCGGGTTCATCAGGATATTGAAAGCGAAGTTTTGTTCGCGGTTGCGTGCGGTGATACCCCAGACGTTGTTTTTGCCATGGGTATAGTCATGCAGGGTTTCCAGAACGGCTTTTTTGCCCTCGATTTGTTTGACTTGCGCCTGAAACGGCGTTTCGCCGTCTTCCGGTTCGAGATAGACGAACTGGTTGACGACCATGGACGATACCATCGGTCCGCTGATCCGGTAGAGCGTCTGGCTGACGCCGTGATGGTCGTTTTCATGCCAGGTCTCGATATTCTTGCCGTGTTTTTCCCAGAAGTTGGCGGGCAGCTGCAGGGTACCGGTGTAGAGCAGATCCGAATCTTCCAGCACCTGATCGTTGAAATAGTCTTCCGAGGACAAACCCAGCGCACGCGCCTTGATGCGCATGTTGATGTCCTTGGAGACCATGACGACGGCGCGTCCCGGATGTTTGGCGCGCAATGTCATCATGACGCCGAGAATCTGGTTGTCGGCCTTGTCGGATGCCAGATTTTCCGGCAGCGGGCTGGCCTCCATGTTGGTCTGGAAGAAAAGGTGTCCCTGTGCCTCGCGGTTGCCCAGTTTGTTCAGCGGAATGCCTTCGGTCAGCAGAACGCTTTCATCCACGTCGGCGACGAGCTGATCCAGCGTGCGTGTGACTTGCCGGACATTGCGTGCGACGTCGGACATGCCGCGTTTGTGGTTATCGAGTTCTTCCAGCGTGATCATCGGCAGGAAGATGTCGTGTTCCTCGAAACGGAACAGCGATGTCGGATCGTGCATCAGGACATTGGTGTCCAGAACGAAGAGCTTGGTTTCTCCGGACTGGCTGGCAGCCCGGCTCAGCGGCGATTGCAGGGTGGTTTCCACCAGTTTTTTGCGAGGGGGACGTGCCGGTGGTTTGGCTGTCGAGACGGCGCGGCGTGTTTTTTCGGGAGCGGTCGCGGCGACTTTTCGGGAAGCAGCCGGTTTTGCTGTATCGCCGACAGTGGGAACCGGTGTTTTCGCAACCCGCGGTTTGGTGTTTTTTACGGTCTTTGCGGTCTTTTTGGCTGCCAGCAGGGCATCATCCGGCAGCCGGGTTGCAGCGGTATCTTTCGGAGAAAGGGTATCGGCCGGTTTGGCAGGCATTTTGGGTAAAGGCATCGTAACCTCGCTTTGTGTTGATGGTATCCGAAGTGCAATCGTGTCGGCATGGCATGACGGAAAAAACTGTCCCGGCGGCTGAAAGACCGGGCGGAAATTTTCCGTATGCCGTATGGTCAGCGGTCAAGCTCGCGTGCCGCTTCGAGTATTTCACCGATGTGGCCTGGAACTTTCACGCCTCGCCATTCTTTTACCAGTTTTCCGTTTTTGTCGATCAGAAAGGTGCTGCGTTCAATACCGCGTCCGACTTTTCCGTAACGGGTTTTCGTTTTCATGACGTTGAATCGGTTGCACAGAGTTTCGTCAGGGTCGGAAATCAGCGGGAAGGGCAGATCGAATTTTTTGGCGAAGTTTTCGTGAGAACGGATGCTGTCCCGACTGACGCCGACGATTTCAGTGCCTGCCTGCAAAAATTCCGGGTAATGATCACGGAAATCGATGCTTTCTGCCGTGCAGCCCGGCGTATTGTCTTTTGGGTAAAAATACAGAACAAGGTTCTTGCCTTGGTAATCCGACAGCCTGAACGGTTTGACGGTTGCATCGGCCGTGAAATCGGGTACGGTCTGATTGAGCTGGATGGTTTCTTCTGACATGGTTGTTTTTCCGTTTTGTGTTTTCCGCGGTTTCGGTGCCTGTACAGATGCTGTGCACCGTCTGAAACAGTATGATGAAAGTGTAACCGTTTTTCATGGATTTATCTCATCCATGATGAGCGCCAGCAAAACATTTCTTTCTTCGGCAAGCAAGATGTTGCAAGTACCGCAGGCGGCCCGGTTGTTCATGCATTCGATGATGATGCCGTGTTCGAGCAGGGTGAAAATCCAGTCGGCAGGAAGTTGCCGGGTATGTTGGCCGGTGCCGAGTATGACGATGTCGGGCTGCCAGGTTTTCAGCGCGGTCAGATCGTTTATCGTCAGTGTATCGAAGGAAGTGACCGGCCAGTAAACGGGTGTCATGCCCGGTATGGCGATCAGGCTGTGCCGGTATGTGCGGTCGGCGATTACGACTTGATGGTCGTCGTATGCGGAAATGCCTTGCCGTAATGCGGTTTGTTCGGGTTCGATATTCATGATGATATTGTGCGGTATGCAGTCCGATAGGGTGTCGTGCTTTTTTTGCTTACCTAAACGGTCATAAAGTGATAGGCTTATTCATTCGTGGTTTCAGTCTTGATTCAGTGTCGGGTATGAATCAGAATGATATATTGTCTGGTATTGAAGGGCACCATCCTTAAACACATTCCGGGAGCACAAAATGCACCTTATCAACAAATCGAAAAAACTGGCAAATGTTTGTTATGACATACGCGGACCCGTTCTGGAAAGGGCGCGTCAAATGGAAGCGGAAGGCCAGAAAATCATCAAACTGAATATCGGCAATGTCGGTGCCTTCGGTTTCGAACCACCCGACGAAATCGTACGCGACATGATCAAGAATATGCTCAATGCCGCGCCGTATTCCGATTCCAAAGGCATGTTCGCGTCCCGGAAGGCGATCATGCAGTACACGCAGCAGAAAAATATCGAGGGTGTGACGATCGACGATATCTATATCGGCAACGGCGCTTCCGAACTGATCGTCATGAGTATGCAGGCGCTTCTGGACAACGGTGACGAAGTACTGGTGCCGACGCCTGATTACCCGTTGTGGACGGCGGCGGTCACGCTGGCAGGCGGCAAGGCGGTTCATTATCTGTGTGACGAAGCCAACGACTGGATGCCGGATATCGCCGATATCGAATCGAAAATCACGCCACATACGAAAGCGATCGTCGTCATCAATCCGAACAATCCGACCGGTGCGCTGTATCCGGACGAATTGCTGAAAAAAATCGTCGATCTGGCACGTGAACATCAGCTGATCGTATTCGCCGATGAAATTTACGACAAGTGTCTGTATGATGGCGTCACGCATACGTCCATGGCTTCGCTTGCCAACGATGTGCTGTTCATCACCATGAACGGGTTGTCGAAGAATTACCGTTCCTGCGGCTATCGTGTCGGATGGATGGTCGTCTCCGGTGAAAAAAAATACGCAAGGGACTATATCGTCGGTCTGGACATGCTTGCATCCATGCGGTTGTGTTCGAACGTACCCGGTCAGTTCGCCATCCAGACTGCGCTGGGCGGCTACCAGAGTATCAACGATCTGGTCGCGCCGGGTGGCAGGCTGGCGCGGCAACGCGATCTCGCTCACAGGCTGCTGACGGAAATACCGGGTGTGACCTGTGTCAAGGCGAAAGCCTCGCTTTACATGTTCCCGAAACTGGATCCGGAAATCTATCCGATTCAGGATGACCGGCAGTTCGCGTATGAATTGCTGGAAAGGGAAAAAGTCCTGATCGTACAGGGTACCGGATTCAACTGGATCGCGCCGGATCATTTCAGGGTCGTGTTCCTGCCGAATTCGGATGATCTGACACATGCGATCGAACGTATCGCACGCTTTCTGGAGTACTATCGTCGCAAATTCGGTACCGAGGAACTGGCGATGAAGAAATACGGGAAAGTTCGTCAGGAAAAGGAACTGAGAGTCGTTTGAAACATCATTTGTAAACAAGGGAAATTTGGTAAAAAGGAAATATGAAGCCGGTTAAAGTTGGAATTCTGGGATTGGGAACCGTCGGTTCCGGTACTTTCAATGTATTGAAGCGGAACCAGAAAGAAATCAGGGGGCGTGCCGGTCGCGGTATCGAAGTCGTCATGGTCGCCGACCGTAATGTGGAAATGGCACGCAAAATCGTCAACGGCGATTGCGAAGTCGTCTCGGACGGCAATTTGCTGGTGAACAATCCCGATATCGACATCGTGGTGGAACTGATCGGCGGTTACGATGTCGCAAAGGATTTCGTGCTGAAAGCCATTGCCAACGGCAAGCATGTCGTAACGGCAAACAAGGCATTGCTGGCCTTGCACGGCAATGAAATTTTCGAGGCGGCGCAAAATAAAAAAGTGATCGTGGCGTTCGAAGCTGCCGTTGCCGGCGGTATTCCGATCATCAAGGCTTTGCGTGAAGGGCTGACCGCCAACCGGATCGAATGGATCGCCGGCATCATCAACGGGACGACCAATTTCATTTTGTCGGAAATGCGTGAAAAAGGGCTGGATTTCGATACGGTTCTGAAAAATGCGCAGGAACTGGGTTATGCAGAATCCGACCCGACTTTTGATATCGAAGGGTTCGACGCCGCGCACAAGGTCACGATCATGTCATCGCTGGCATTCGGTATTCCCGTCCAGTTCGACAAGGCCTATGTCGAAGGGATCAACCGGCTCGAGGCGATCGACATCAAGTATGCCGAACAGCTTGGCTATCGTATCAAGCTGTTGGGTATCACCAAAAGAATGCCGAACGGGATCGAATTGCGTGTCCATCCGACACTGATTCCATCCAAACGCCTGATTGCCAACGTGGAAGGCGCCATGAATGCCGTGCTGGTCAACAGTGATGCTGTCGGCGCTTCCCTGTATTACGGCAAGGGCGCAGGTTCCGAGCCGACAGCATCGGCCGTGATTGCCGATCTGGTCGATATCGCCCGTCTGGAATCGGTTGATCCGGAACATCGCGTTCCCCATCTGGCGTTCCAGCCGGATGCACTGACGAATACACCGATATTGCCGATGTCGGAAGTCACGACGAGTTATTATCTCCGAATGCAGGTAAAAGACCAGCCGGGTGTTCTGGCGGATATCACGCGTATTCTGGCCGATTTGAAAATTTCCATCGATGCCTTCCTGCAAAAAGAACCTATGGAAGGTGAAACGCTTGTCGATATCATTATCCTGACACATATGACGCAGGAAAAGAATATGAATGCCGCCATCGAAAAAGTGGAAAAATTATCCACGGTGATGGGAAAAGTGACGAAAATACGACTTGAGGAATTGATGTAATGTCATTCTTAAATTAGTCTAACGGAAAGTGCCGGATTGGCGGACTGCCGGTGACGGTCTGCCAATATTCTTTCCAGCAGGTTTCTTTGGGAGATCGCCATGTTCAATAAAATCATGATTCCGACTGACGGTTCGGAACTTTCAACTGCCGCAGCGCTGGAAGGCGTCGCTTTCGCTGCGGATAACAAATCCGAGGTGGTCGGTGTTTATGTCGCACCGGAATACCAGTATCCGGTTTATGTCGAAATCATTCCGCCCACGTATCCGATCGAGGAAGAGTATGACTCGATGATGCGCAAGGTGGGCAAGGAATATCTGCAGCCCATCGAGGATGCGGCACAGAAAGCGGGCGTCCCGTTTTCCAGTCTCGTCCTGTTTTCCAATTCGGCGGGGGTGGCCATTGCCAATGCCGCACAGGAGCAGAATTGCGATTTGATTTTCATGGGGTCGCATGGACGTTCCGGACTGGGACAAC
>CAKQQG010000030.1 GCA_934270705.1 uncultured Oxalobacter sp.
TTTCCATGCGAACCGAGATAGTCCATTGCGGTTGACGGTTTGTCTTTAGCTTTCATGAGATCGGTGAAAAAAGGACTATGACGTACGGGATCCGATCAGTCAGTATAACGGATTACGCGAGCGGCGCATCGGAATGTTGCACATCCCGCAGTGTGAATGCCAGCAACAGCCAATTCAAACGTACCTTGTCCAAAACGGGGTCAAGATGCGCAAGTTGCGCGATTGACGGAAGATGGCGTGCTAAAATGTGCCATAACCAAGTGTGCCCTGCTATATTATCAGGGCCTATGCCAATGCAGTCGATGATACTGCCCAATTTCAAGAATGTAACATGTCCATATTGACGACTCTTTTTGGCAGCCGCAATTCACGGCTGCTGAAGCAATACGGCAAGACCGTAGCCAAAATCAATGCGTTCGAGCCGGTTCTGGAAAAAATGACCGACGCCGAACTGAAAGCCAAAACCCCGGAGTTCAAGGAACGTCTTGCAGGTGGCGAGTCTCTCGACAGCATTTTGCCGGAAGCATTCGCGGTTTGCCGCGAAGCCAGCAAGCGTGTGCTCAGGATGCGACCGTATGATGTGCAGCTGATCGGCGGCATGGCACTGCATTACGGCAAGATCGCCGAAATGGCGACTGGTGAAGGTAAAACGCTGGTTGCGACCTTGCCGGCCTATCTGAACGGCCTGACGGGCAAGGGCGTGCATGTCGTAACGGTCAACGATTATCTGGCGCAGCGGGATGCGGAATGGATGTCCCGTCTGTATGGCTGGCTGGGTTTGACTACCGGCGTCAATCTGGCAACGATGGATCATGCGGCCAAGCAGGCTGCCTATGCTGCGGATATCACCTACGGAACCAACAACGAATTCGGCTTCGACTATCTGCGCGACAATATGGTTTACGATGTGGCCGACCGTGTGCAGCGTGGTCTGGTCTATGCCATCGTGGACGAAGTGGACTCCATTCTGATCGACGAAGCCAGAACGCCGCTGATCATTTCCGGCCAGTCGGAAAACAACAACGACCTGTATTACAAGCTTAATGCCATTCCCAAGATGCTGACCTTGCAAATCGGCGAGGAAACGCGGGACGGCAAAGGCAAGATCGAGGTTCCGGGCGACTATACCAAGGATGAAAAAACCAATCAGGTGTATCTGACGGATGCCGGGTACGAAAAGGCCGAAAAAATCCTGACCAGCATGGGACTGTTGCCGGAAGGCGCGTCGCTTTATGACGCGGGCAATATCATCCTTGTGCATCACCTGTATGCAGCCCTGCGTGCCAATGTTCTGTTCCATCGTGACCAGCATTATGTGGTGCAGGACGGACAGGTCATCATCGTGGATGAATTCACGGGCCGACTGATGGAAGGACGGCGCTGGTCCGATGGTCTGCATCAGGCCGTCGAAGCCAAGGAAGGTGTCAAGATCCAGAACGAAAACCAGACGCTGGCTTCGATCACTTTCCAGAATTACTTCCGGATGTATGAAAAACTGTCAGGCATGACGGGTACCGCCGATACGGAAGCTTATGAATTCCAGGAAATCTATGGTCTGGAAACGGTCGTCATTCCGCCGAACAAACCGAACCAGCGGCTGGACCGGCAGGATCAGGTTTACAAGACTGCCAACGAAAAATATGCCGCCATGCTCAAGGATATTAAGGAGTGCTATGAACGTGGCCAGCCGGTGCTTGTCGGTACGACTTCCATCGAGAACTCGGAATTGCTCTCCGGTATCCTGACCAAGGCCGGTTTGCCGCACAATGTCCTGAACGCCAAGCAGCACGCGCGCGAGGCGGAAATCGTGGCGCAGGCAGGACGCCCGAAAATGATTACGATCGCCACCAATATGGCGGGGCGCGGTACCGATATCGTTCTGGGCGGCAACGTCGAGAAACAGATCGAGTTTATCGAAGCCGATGAATCCATCCCGGAAGAACAGAAAAAAGCCCAGATCACGAAATTGCGTAATGAATGGCAGTCCTTGCATGATTTTGTGGTGGCACAGGGTGGCTTGCATATTATCGGTACGGAACGGCATGAGTCCCGTCGTGTCGATAATCAGTTGCGAGGCCGTTCCGCCCGTCAGGGGGATCCGGGGTCTTCGCGTTTTTATCTGTCGCTGGATGATCCGTTGCTGCGAATTTTCGCCGGTGACAAGATGCGCTCGATCATGGATCGTCTGAAAATGCCGGAAGGGGAACCGATCGAATCCGGTATTGTGACCCGCTCCATTGAGTCGGCGCAGCGCAAGGTCGAAGGCCGGAACTTCGATATGCGCAAGCAGCTTCTGGAATATGACGATGTCGCCAATGACCAGCGCAAGGTCATTTACCAGCAACGTAACGAATTGCTGGAACAAAAGGATCTGACCGAACTGATTACCTCGTTGCGTCACGGTACGTTTACCGATTTGTTCAGAACATATGTTCCGGAAGAGTCTGTCGAGGAACAATGGGATATCGAGGGGCTTGAGAAGGAGTTGCAGAATCAGTGGAAACTGGATATTCCGCTGAAACAGATGCTGGAAGAGTCGAAGACCATGACGGACGAGGATATGCTGACCCATATTCTCGAAACGGTCGATACATTGTATCAGGCGAAAATCGATCTGGTCGGCAAGGAAGCCTTTACCGAATACGAGCGCAGTGTCGTACTGCAAAGCATGGACACCTATTGGCGTGAACATCTGGCAGCGCTGGATTATCTGCGTCAGGGTATCCATTTACGCGGTTACGCACAAAAAAATCCGAAGCAGGAATACAAGCGTGAAGCTTTTCAGCTGTTCAGCCAGATGCTGGACATGATCCGTAATGACGTGACACGAGTGCTGGTGCTGGTGCGGATACGCACACGCGAGGAAGTGGAAATGGCCGCTGCACAGCAGGCTGAATCACAAGTGACGGACATGGACTATCACCGCCCTGAACCGGATGGCGGGATGGCTGACGAAGGAGAGGACGACAACAGTGCCGGCAATACGCCTCCGTCACGTACGGTGGTCAATACGGTACCAAAGGTCGGTCGTAACGAGCCTTGCCCGTGCGGCAGCGGCAAGAAATACAAACATTGTCATGGCCGTCTGGACTAGGCGGAATATGCGAAAGAAATGGATCGTTAACCTGAAGTAGGTGGGATAATATGGCTGTCAATCTGTCTGTTCCGGTTGCATCGGAGCTGAAACCCGTTGCCGGACTGGAACTGGGTTATACCTGTGCCAATATCAAGAAAGAAAATCGCAAGGATTTGCTCGTCATGCGGTTGTGTGACTCGGCGACGGTGGCCGGCGTGTTTACCAAAAACCGTTTTTGTGCGGCGCCTGTCCGGATTTGCCAGTCCAATCTGGAAAACGTGCGAAAAACCGGCAAGAAGATCCGTGCGTTGATGGTCAATACCGGCAATGCCAATGCCGGTACCGGTGAAGCAGGCTATCAGGATGCATTGCGAACCAGTGCCGCTCTGGCGAAACTGATGGGATGTGATACCGAACAGGTATTGCCGTTTTCCACCGGCGTCATTCTGGAACCGTTGCCGGTGGACAGGATTCTGGCTGGTTTGCCTGCCGCAGTGAAAGATCTGAAAGCCGATAACTGGTTCAATGCCGCCGAAGCGATCATGACGACCGACACGATTCCGAAAGCCGCTTCGCGTGTTGTCGAAATCGGCGGCAAGACGGTCACGCTGACCGGCATCTGCAAGGGGGCCGGCATGATTCATCCGAATATGGCGACGATGCTGGGGTTCATGGCGACAGATGCAGCCGTTCCGCAGGATGTTCTCGAAGCCATGCTCAAATCGGCAGTCGACAAGTCGTTCAACTGTATTACGGTCGATGGCGATACTTCGACGAACGACTCGCTGATTCTGATGGCAACAGGCCAGGTGGATGTCGGTATCACGGACACGCGCTCCGCCGCCTATGGTGCGCTGCTGGAAGCCGTGACCGCTCTGGCGCAGGAATTGTCCCAGAAGATCATCCGCGACGGCGAAGGTGCATCCAAGTTCATCACGATTACCGTCGAGGAAGGCAAGACGGAAGCAGAATGCCGGCAAATCGCCTATTCCGTCGCCCATTCACCGTTGGTCAAAACCGCTTTTTTCGCATCGGACCCGAATCTGGGCAGAATTCTGGCAGCGATCGGTTATGCCGGTATCGAGGATCTGGATGTTTCCAAACTGAATCTGTATCTGGATGATGTCTGGGTCGCCAGAGATGGCGGAAGAAATCCGGATTATCTGGAAGAAGACGGACAGCGCGTCATGAAGCAGAAAGAAATTCTGGTCAGGATCACGCTGGCGCGAGGCAATGCTTCCGCGACCGTCTGGACGTGCGACTTGTCGCATGATTATGTTTCCATCAACGCCGATTACCGATCCTGATGACATCACTCGAACAGTTTTTGACACGTGCCGAATCGCTTCTTGCACGGATTGAGCAGTTGTTGCCAGCACAAGGCGCGACGGCGATCGACTGGCAGTCTCCGACAGCCGCTTTCCGCTGGCGTCGCAAGAACGGTCGCGGCATGTTGACGCCGATTGCCCATATTTCGCCTATTTCATTACCCGACCTGTTTTTCGTCGAGCGCCAGAAAGCTCTGCTGGAACAGAATACCCGCCAGTTCCTGCAAGGCAAACCGGCCAACAATGTTTTGCTGACGGGTGCAAGAGGAACAGGCAAGTCGTCGCTGGTCAAGGCCTGTCTGAACGAATTTTCGGAACAGGGCCTGAGACTGATCGAGGTGGACAAGAACGATTTGATCGATCTGGATGAAATTTCCGATCTGATCGCGTCACGACCGGAGCATTTCATCCTGTATTGCGACGATTTGTCGTTCGATGAAGGCGACAGCAGTTACAAGGCTCTGAAAGTGGCGCTCGATGGCAGTGTGGCGGCGCAGCCTGACAATATCCTGATTTATGCCACATCGAACAGACGGCATTTGCTGCCGGAAAAAATGTCCGACAATGACGGATACAGCCGTAATGACGATGGCGATCTGCATCCAAGCGAAACAGTCGAGGAAAAAATTTCGTTTTCCGACCGGTTCGGTCTCTGGCTGTCGTTCTATCCGTACAGTCAGGATGAATATCTGTTCATTACCGCGCACTGGTTGCGTGCTTTCGGTTGTTCGGAACAGCAAATCGCACAGGCCGGACAGGAAGCCCTGCAATGGGCGCTGCATCGTGGCTCGCGTTCCGGACGGACGGCATGGCAGTTCGCGCGCGATTATGCGGGGCGTGTGTTGTAAAAAAGGAGCGTGCGTGGATGCGCGAAAACGGCAGAAGCGTTTGCCTGTGACGGAAAACGGTTTGCCATGACTGACAAAAAACCCCTTGTCTTTTGCTGGACAAGGGGTTTTTTGTCGTGTGGTTCAAAGCGATTCCAGTTTGGATAACTGGTCTTTGAGTTTGTCCAGAACGGACGAGAAACCGGCAAGCCGTTCGCGTTCTGTCGCAACGACCTTTTCCGGTGCTTTCGCAACGAAATTTTCATTGGACAGTTTGGCGTTGATTTTGGCGATGTCATTTTCGACTTTGGCGATTTCTTTCGAGAGTCGTTTACGTTCTGCGGCGACGTCGATTTCGACTTTCAGCATCAGTCGGACATCACCGACGATGGATACCGGTGCAGGCGACTTCGGCAATGTGTCTTTGATCGACACTTCCGACAGTTTGCCCAGCGCTTTCAGATGCGGGATGAAAGTACCCAGCTCACTTGCATGCTGTTTCGACGATTCCATGAAAAGCGGAACCCGTTTTGCCGGAGAGAGCTGCATTTCGCCACGCAGATTGCGACAGGCATCGACCAGTGCCTTGCACTGTGCCATCCATTGATCGGCCGTCGTGTCCATTTTCGCGGTATCGGGTACCGGATAGGCCTGTAACATGATGGTATCGCCATCGGATACGGCGATACCTGCCAGCGGCGCGACTTTTTGCCAGAGTTCCTCGGTGATGAACGGGATGACCGGATGGGCAAGCCGCAAGGTTTTTTCCAGAATGGACAAAAGAGTATGGCGTGTCGCACGCTGTTGTGCGGCATCGCCTTCCTGAATCTGGACTTTGGCCATTTCGACATACCAGTCGCAATATTCATCCCAGACAAACCGGTAAATGGCCGAGGCGATATTGTCGAAGCGATATTCGGCAAAGCCTTTTTCCACTTCGGCGGCAGCGCGCTGGAATTCGGATTCGATCCAGCGGTCGGCCAGCGAGAAGTTCATGTCTCCGCCGGAAAAACCGCAGTCTTCACCTTCCGTGTTCATCAGGACGAAACGGGTGGCATTCCAGAGCTTGTTGCAGAAATTGCGGTAGCCTTCGCAGCGATTCAGATCGAAATTGATGTTTCTGCCCAGCGATGCATAGCTGGCCATGGTGAATCGGAGCGCATCGGTTCCGAAGGCAGGAATGCCCTTTCCGAATTCCTTGCGGGTTGCCCTGGCGATGGAGTCCGCCTGTTTCGGATTCATCAGGCCGAATGTACGCTGTTTGACGAGCGAATCCACGTCGATACCATCGATCAGGTCGATAGGGTTCAGGGTATTGCCTTTTGACTTGGACATTTTTTGGCCGTTGGCGTCCCGGACAAGGCCATGTACATAGACGGTCCTGAAAGGCACCTTGCCGGTGAAATGCAGGGTCATCATCACCATTCGGGCGACCCAGAAGAAAATGATGTCGAAACCGGTGACCAGTACGGTCGATGGCAGGAACATCCGGTATTCCGGTGTGTTTTCAGGCCAGCCGACGGTCGAGAAGGGAACAAGCGCCGACGAGAACCAGGTATCCAGTACATCCGGATCACGGTGGATGGGTTTGCCGCCTGCTTTTGCACGGGCTTCGTCCTCAGTTCGGGCGACATAGATGTTGCCGTCTTCGTCGTACCATGCCGGAATCTGGTGGCCCCACCAGAGTTGCCGGGAAATGCACCAGTCCTGAATATTGTTCAGCCACTGGTTGTAGGTATTGGTCCAGTTTTCGGGTATGAAACGGATTTCGCCATCGGCGACTTTTTCCAGCGCGACTTCAGCCAGTGATTTGCCGGGGAAGAAAGTGTTTTCCGGTGCAGGTTTGCTCATGGCGACGAACCATTGATCGGTGAGCATCGGTTCGATCACGACGCCTGTTCTGTCGCCGCGCGGTACCATCAGCTTGTGCGGCTGGATGGATTCGAGCAGCCCCTGTTCCTGAAGGTCGGCGACGATTGCCTTGCGGGCAACGAAACGGTCCATGCCGCGGTATTTTTCCGGTGCGTTGTCGTTGATTTTCGCGTCGAGTGTAAAAATATTGATCGGCTCCAGACCGTGACGGCTGCCGACGGCATAGTCATTGAAGTCGTGTGCGGGCGTGATCTTGACGCAGCCGGTTCCGAATTCACGATCGACATAATCATCGGCGATGACCGGAATCAGACGATCGGTCAGTGGCAGACGCAGCATTTTGCCGATGAGCGCAGCATAGCGTTCATCCTGCGGATTGACGGCGACGGCTACGTCGCCGAGCATGGTTTCAGGTCGTGTGGTGGCAACCGTCAGCGAACCCGTGCCATCGGCGAACGGGTAGCGGATATGCCACATCGAACCGTTTTCTTCTTCCGAAATGACTTCCAGATCGGAAACGGCGGTGCCTAAAACCGGGTCCCAGTTGACCAGCCGTTTTCCGCGATAGATCAGACCTTCCTCATACAGACGGACGAAAACTTCGGTGACCGTTTTCGAACGGGTTGCGTCCATGGTGAAGTATTCGCGGTCCCAGTCGGGAGATGTACCCATGCGGCGCATCTGGCCTGTGATGGTCGAACCGGATTTTTCTTTCCATTCCCAGACTTTTTCCAGAAATTTTTCGCGGCCGAGATCGTGCCGGGAAATTTTCTGTGCATCGAGCTGGCGTTCGACGACGATCTGTGTGGCGATACCGGCATGGTCGGTTCCGGGAATCCAGGCCGTATTGAACCCGCGCATACGATGATAACGTACCAGACCGTCCATGATGGTCTGGTTGAAGGCATGTCCCATATGCAGGGTGCCCGTGACGTTGGGCGGTGGAAGCTGGATGGCGAAAGAAGGTTTGTTTTCATCAAGCGAAGCGCGGAAATATCCACGTTTTTCCCATTCTTCGCGCCAGTGTTTTTCAATTTCGGCTGGGTCGAAAGACTTGGCTAATTCCATGATCTGATGTCAGTTTTGCTAAAATCCAATAAAGCGTCTATTATAATGGACGATAACGGGGACGAACTCGAAAGATGACGTTATAATGGCCCGAATGTAGTAAATTTCATCAGAATGCTAGGGGTTCTGGCCGAATGGCCGGGCGAGATACACCCTCTGAACCTGATCTGGGTAATGCCAGCGAAGGGAAGCGAAAAGAATGCATGCGATAGCCGCAGAACTGTCTTGAGATTCCTTGAGCTGGATTTATGAAGTAAATGCTTGAGGAACCGATAATGAACGCCAATCCAAAATTCCTGTCCGCGACTGCCAAAGTTGATGAGGCAGCTGTCCAGCCATTTCCGAATTCACGAAAAGTCTATGTTCAGGGTTCGCGTCCTGATATCCGTGTCCCGATGCGAGAAATCACGTTGTCCGATACATCGATTCTGTTCGGCAATGAAAAGAATCCGCCGATTTATGTGTACGATACATCGGGTCCCTATACCGATCCGGATGCGAAAATCGATATCCGTTCCGGTTTGCCGGCCATTCGCGCGAACTGGATTCTCGAACGTGACGATACGGAAGAACTGGACGGTCCGACTTCCGAATACGGTCGTGCACGTCTGAACGACAAGAGTCTGGATGAATTGCGTTTCAATCTGACCCGTAAACCGCGCCGTGCCAAAAAAGGCGCGAAAATCACCCAGATGGAATACGCACGCCGCGGCATTATCACGCCTGAAATGGAATTCGTCGCCATCCGCGAAAACATGCGCAGAAAGGAATATCTGGAAAGCCTGAAAGCGTCCGGTCCGAGCGGCGAGAAGATGGCGAAAATGATGATGCGTCAGCATCCGGGACAGGCCTTCGGCGCCAGCATTCCCGAAGAGATCACACCGGAATTCGTCCGTGACGAAATCGCACGCGGCAGAGCGATCATTCCCGCCAACATCAACCACCCCGAAGTCGAACCGATGATCATCGGACGCAACTTCCTGGTCAAGATCAACGCCAATATCGGCAACTCGGCCATCACGTCAGGCATTGCGGAAGAGGTCGAAAAAATGACCTGGGCGATCCGTTGGGGCGGCGACAATGTCATGGATCTTTCCACCGGCAAGCATATCCACGAAACACGTGAATGGATCGTCCGCAATTCGCCGGTGCCTATCGGTACGGTGCCGATGTATCAGGCGCTGGAAAAAGTCGACGGTATCGCCGAAAACCTGACCTGGGAAGTATACCGGGATACCCTCATCGAGCAGGCCGAACAGGGCGTCGATTACTTCACGATTCATGCAGGGTTGTTGCTGCGCCATATTCCGATGACGGCGGAACGCATGACGGGTATCGTGTCCCGTGGCGGTTCCATTATCGCCAAGTGGTGCATGACGCATAATACCGAAAACTTCCTGTACACCCATTTCGATGAAATCTGCGAAATTCTGGCGCAGTACGACGTCGCCGTTTCGCTGGGCGATGGCCTGCGTCCGGGTTCGATTTACGACGCCAACGACGATGCGCAGCTCGGTGAACTGAAAGTGTTGGGCGAACTGACCGAAGTGGCATGGAAGCACGGCGTACAGGTGCTGATCGAAGGTCCGGGACATGTTCCGATGCACATGATCAAGCGGAATATGGATATCGAGCTGGAACAGTGCCATGAAGCGCCTTTCTATACCCTTGGGCCATTGGTGACCGATATCGCACCGGGATATGACCATATCACCTCGGCGATGGGCGCCGCCATGATCGGCTGGTATGGGACGTCGATGCTGTGTTACGTCACGCCGAAGGAACATCTCGGTTTGCCGGACAAGAACGATGTGAAGGAAGGTATCATCGTGTATAAGCTGGCTGCCCACGCCGCCGATCTGGCCAAGGGACATCCGGGCGCACAGATTCGTGACAATGCCATGTCCAAGGCACGTTTCGAATTCCGCTGGGAAGACCAGTTCAATATCGGTCTGGATCCGGACAGGGCGAGAGCCTATCACGACGAAACCTTGCCGAAGGATTCGGCCAAGGTGGCGCATTTCTGTTCCATGTGCGGTCCCAAATTCTGTTCCATGAAGATTTCGCAGGAAGTCCGGGAATACGCGGCACGGGAAGGTATCGCCATCGGGGATGCAGCTGCTGAAAAAACCGTCACTTTTGTCAAGAACGGTGCAGACAACTGATTTGGACGGTGCATATGGAAATCAGTTTGAACGGAGAACCCCGCCAGATCGAGGAAGGGACGACATTGCAGGGCCTTGTCGGCACATTGCAGTTGCCGGATCGTGCCTTGGCCATCGCGGTCAACAGGAAGGTGATCACGCGCGCGAAGTGGCCGGAAGTCGTCTTGCTGCCCGGCGATCGGGTGGAACTGGTGCGTGCGATCGGCGGCGGCTGATGGTATTGCGCTGAAAAGGGATAGCAGGGTTCGGGCGAACCCTGCCGGATTGTTGAAACCGGAGAAAAGGAAAAACAATGAACAAGCAGGAACAGGGTCTGACGATCGCAGGAAAGACGTATCGTTCACGTTTGCTGGTCGGTAGCGGCAAATACCGCGATTTGGAACAGACCCGTGAAGCGACGGAGGCCAGCGGTGCCGAAATCATCACGGTAGCCATTCGGCGTGTCAATATCGGGCAGGATCCGAATGCGCCGAGTCTGCTGGATGTCGTTCCGCCGACCAAATACACCATTTTGCCGAATACGGCCGGATGTTATAACGCGGAAGATGCTGTTTATACCCTTCAGCTGGCACGTGAACTGTTGAACGGTCACAAGCTGGTCAAACTCGAGGTGCTGGGCAATGAAAAAACCCTGTTCCCGAATATGCCGGAAACGCTGAAAGCCGCCGAAATTCTGGTAAAAGACGGTTTCGATGTCATGGTCTATTGCAGTGACGATCCGGTACAGGCCAAGATGCTGGAAGATATCGGTTGTGCCGCCATCATGCCGCTGGCATCGCTGATCGGCTCCGGCATGGGGATTCTCAATCCGTGGAATCTGTCGCTGATCATCGAACAGTCGAAGGTTCCGGTCATCGTGGATGCAGGCGTTGGCACGGCTTCGGATGCGGCTATCGCCATGGAGTTGGGCTGTGACGGTATTCTGATGAATACGGCGATCGCCGGTGCGCAGGATCCGATTCGCATGGCACGTGCCATGAAACTGGCAGTCGAGGCCGGGCGCGAGGCCTTCCTGGCGGGACGCATTCCGAGGAAGTTCGCCGCTTCGCCTTCCTCTCCGATGGCAGGCCGTGTAGCCTGATGAAAAGCATGCATACGCTGTCGGCCAGATAGCGTATGCACACGCTGGATGCGAAAAGCATGGAGACGAGAACCAAACCTTGCGTGCTGGTTTTTTCAGGTCTGGATCCCAGTGGCGGTGCGGGCGTGATGGCCGATATCGAGGCGATCGGCGCGGTTGGCGCCCATGCGCTTCCGGTCATTACCGCGCTGACGGTGCAGGACAATGACCGTGTCTATGCCGTCAATCCCGTGGATGCATCCATACTGGCGTATCAGACGCAAGTGCTGATCGACAAGATTCCTGTCTCGGCGGTCAAGGTCGGGATTGTCGGAAACCGGGAAAACGCACTGGCGATTCGTGACGCGATTGCCGTGTTGCGAAAGGAGCGCCCGGATATTCCTGTGGTACTTGATACTGTGCTGGGAAGTGGTCACGGTTTCGCGCTGGCCGACGGTGTGCCGGAATATGCGCTGTCGCCGTTGATCGGGGTTGCCACGCTGGTCACCCCTAATTTGCCGGAAGCGCGCCGTCTTTATCCGCTGTCAGAGGATATCGGTGAACAGGCGGCGCATCTCATGGAACAGGGGGCGGCCAATGTGCTGGTCAAAGGCGGGCATGGCGATGACAAACGGTCGGTGTTTAACTGTTGGTATAGTGCGGACGGAGTGAAACAGTGGCAATGGCCACGGCTTGAAGGCGAATTTCATGGTACAGGGTGTACGCTCGCTTCGGCTATCGCCGGATATCTGGCACAAGGTCATTCGATGGAAGATGCGATATGGCGTGGGCAGGTCTGGTGCCAACAGACATTGGTAAATGCGTTTTCTATCGCGGAAGGGCAGCGAATCCCCTGCCGTACCGGTATGGATCAGGGAAAATGACGGTCATTCAGGGTGAAATGGAATACAAGCAGACAGAAATAGGGAAATCGATGAAAGGTCTTTATATAGTCACTCCCGATTGGGACGATACGGCCAAAATGGTCGAAATAACGGAAAAAGCCTTGAAGGGCGGTGCTGAAATCGTGCAGTATCGGCACAAGACGGCGACTCCGGAATTGCGCAAGGAACAGGCCAGCGCGTTGCAGGCACTTTGTCGCCGGTATGGCAAACCGTTTATCATCAATGATTTTGTCGAGCTTTGCCTGGAACTGGATACAGACGGTATTCATGTCGGTGGAACGGACGCACCGGTCAAAAAAGTCCGTGCAGCCGTGGGCCCTGGCAAGATTGTGGGCGCATCCTGTTATGGTGATATTGAGTTGGCGCGCAAGGCGACGCGGGATGGTGCAAGTTATGTTGCGTTCGGCGGTTTTTATCCTTCGCGCGTGAAAAAATATCCGGTGACGACGCCGCAAAATATCGTGTCGGACTGGAAAAAGGAGATGCCATCGATGCCGGTTTGTGTCATCGGCGGCATGAACGTGGATAATGCGAGGCCTCTGGTCAAACTGGGGGCAGACATGGTAGCGGTAGTCAGTGGCGTTTATTTCCAGGAAGATCCGGAAAAAGTGGCTGGCCAGTTTGCCGCGCTGTTTGAATAACGATAAACGTGTTCAACGATGATTCAGACCCGGCTCAATGCCGGGTTTTTTTATAGCAGTGGTGAAAAAAGACGTGCGATGGCTTCCGCCAGCTGGTGTACCAGGCCTGTTGTGCGCCCCGGCAGGACGCGTTCCGATGAGGTGAGATCCCGTTCGAACTGTCTGGAGAGCATGTCTGCCAGTTTATCGCCATACGCCATCACGCAGACTTCGAAATTCAGTCTGAAACTGCGTGGATCGAAGTTGGCGGTTCCGATCAGACTGTATTGCTGATCGACGATGATGGTTTTGGAATGGAGCATGCGTCCCTTGTATTCCCATATCTTGACGCCGGCATGCATGAGTTCGTCGAAATAGGAACGCGCTGCCGCCGTAACCAGACGTGAATCGCTCTTTTCGGGAACGAGCAGGCGGACGTCGATGCCTCGCAAGGCAGCCGATGTCAGCGCGAACAGGGTCGCTTCTGTCGGGACAAAATAGGGGGTGGTCAGCCATACACGGATTTTGGCATTCTGGATCATGGCAAGATAGGTGCGATGGATGATTTCCCAGTCGTTGTCAGGTCCTGAAGGAATGATCTGGACGGGATACGGGCCGGATGACTGGATGGGAAAATAACCGGTGCGATCGGGGATTTTTCTTTCCTTGCTGGCATAGACCCAGTCTTCCATAAAAATCAGTTGGAGCCAGTGGACGGCATTGCCGGTCAGTTGCAAATGGGTATCATGGTAGGCGGTATCGTGGATGCGTTCGTCTTCGTCGTCGGTGATATTCAGGCCACCGGTAAATCCGACCAGTCCGTCACAGATCACGATCTTGCGGTGTGTTCTCAGATTCACAAGCGGTTTCATCAGTTGCGAGATATGCGGTTTGTGGAAAAAGGCGAATTGCACACCGGCTTGCAGCATGGGAGACAAAAAACCGGCTTTCAGTCGTGAAGAACCGATACCATCAACGAGCAATCTGACCTTGACGCCATTTTCGGCCTTGCTGATCAGCAAATTGCGAAGTGTCGTTCCGATTTCATCGGGATCGAAAATGTAATATTCGAGATGGATATGGTGGGTTGCGTTGGCAATGGCATCCAGTATGGCGGTGTAGGTCTGTTTTCCATCGACCAGCAGGTGCAGTGATTTGGCGGTAGTCAACGGGAAACCTGTCGTCGTCCGGATGAGGTTGGCCAGTTGCATCAGTTCGCCGGAATGCGAACCGGATGCCAGAATACGGTTACGCAGTTTCAGGTACTCGGAATATTCCTTCAGTGCGGTTTTGGACGGCAATCGCCTGAATTGCTGGCGTTTGAGTTTCTGGGGGCCGAGAAAATGGTAAATCAGAAATCCGGCATACGGGATGAACGCCAGTGCGAGAATCCAGCTCAGTGTTGAAACGGGTGGGCGTTTTTGCAGGATGATCCAGAGCGACAGACAAATGATATATACAAGCCACGCAACTCCGAGCCACTTCACGAAGAAGGTGCCTGATGAAAAACTGAACAGTTCGTTGTATGGAAACATGATGAAGACCGGTAAACATACCGCCTAACCGGTTCGGTACCGGAAAAACGGAGTCAGTATCATACGCTTCAAATGGCGATCTGGATAAGGAATGGCGATATTGTGCCATCGTTACGAAGTATCTGGCGGTTTATGCCGCGAAAAAGCAGTCGTCGGACAAGCATATGCCGGTTATTTACTGGATAATGTCGAAATGGACAAACTATTGGAAAATCTCAATCCGGAACAGCTTTCGGCAGTGACGTTGCCCCCCCAGTCGGCATTGATACTGGCCGGTGCCGGATCCGGCAAAACACGGGTATTGACGACGAGGATTGCCTGGTTGCTGAAAACGGGACAGGTTTCCGCGGCCGGTGTCATGGCGGTCACATTTACCAACAAGGCGGCACGCGAAATGATGGCGCGCCTTTCCGCGATGGCGCATGTCAATGCGAAGAATATGTGGATCGGAACGTTTCATGGATTATGCAATCGCCTGTTGCGCAGGCATTACCATGATGCGGCGTTGCCGCAGATGTTTTCCATTCTGGATACGCAGGACCAGCTTTCGGCGATCAGGCGGCTTTTGAAAGCGAATGGTATCGACGAGGAAAATTTTCCGCCACGCGAACTGATGCATTACATCAATGCCGCCAAGGAAAAGGGGTTGCGTGCCGCAGATGTCGATGCCTATGACGACTATGACCGGCAACGTGCCGCGCTGTATGAACTGTATGAACAGCAGTGCCAGCGGGAGGGGGTTGTCGATTTTGCGGAACTGCTTTTGCGCAGTTGCGAGTTGCTGGAGCGTAACGAGTTGTTGCGTGAGCACTACCGAGCACGTTTTTCGCATATTCTGATAGATGAATTTCAGGATACGAATAATATTCAGTATCGCTGGCTGAAATTGCTGGCCGGTGACAGGACAGCGATTTTTGCGGTGGGTGACGACGACCAGAGCATTTATGCCTTCCGGGGAGCCAATGTCGGAAACATGCTTTCTTTCCAGCACGATTTCAAAGTGCAAAATCTGATCAGGCTGGAGCGGAACTATCGTTCATATGCCCATATTCTGAATGCTGCCAATACGTTGATTGCGCACAATACACACCGACTTGGCAAGAATTTGCATACCGATGCGGGTGAGGGGGAACCGATCCGTGTTTGTGAAGCGACATCCGATCTTAACGAGGTCCAGTGGATTCTGGATGAAGTCGGACATTTGCTTGACGAGGGCTTTTCACGAAGCGATATCGCCATTTTGTACCGTTCCAATGCCCAATCGCGTGTGATCGAACATGGTTTGTTCAGCGCAGGGATTCCCTATCGGGTATATGGCGGCTTGCGTTTTTTCGAGCGTGCCGAAATCAGACATGCCGTGGCGTATCTTCAGCTGATCGACAATCCGGACAACAACACGGCTTTTTTAAGAGTGGTCAATTTCCCGACACGGGGTATCGGGACACGTACTATCGAGCAGTTGCAGGAAATCGCCAAATCGCAAGGAATTTCCCTGTATGCGGCATTGCCGTATGTGTCGGGCAGGGGGGGGGCTGCGCTGAAGGCCTTTGCGCGGCTTGTCGAACAGATGCGCGCAGAAGTGAGCGCTATGCCGTTGCCGGAGCTGATACAGACTGTACTGGACAGAAGTGGTTTGTTGCAGCATTACCGTACTGAAAAGGAAGGCACGGAACGTCTGGAGAATCTGGAGCAGCTGGTATCTGCGGCCACGGTCTTTCTGTCGGAAGAAGGGTTTTCGCTGGATGCTCCTGCCCTGCGTATCGAATATTTGCCTGATGAAAATAGTGATGCACCGCGTTTGCCCCCTGCGGCCGATGTGCTGGTGGACGATGATGAGTCGCTTTCTCTTGCGATGTCGCCTTTATCGGCTTTCCTGACGCATGCATCGCTGGAAGCTGGCGACAATCAGGCGAGCGAAGGGGAAGACGCCTTGCAGCTGATGACGGTCCATTCGGCAAAAGGACTGGAATTCGGCGCGGTTTTCATCACCGGGCTGGAAGAAGGCCTTTTCCCGCATGAAAACAGCATGTCGGAAAACGGTGGTCTCGAAGAAGAGCGGCGTTTGATGTATGTGGCGATTACACGTGCACGGAAGCGGCTTTATATGAGTTGTGCACAGACACGTATGCTGCATGGACATATGCGTTATAACGTATCGTCGCGTTTTTTGAGCGAATTGCCTGAGGGGACGCTGAAATGGCTGACGCCCGGTAAATCGTCTGCGCATGCGGGATACCAGACAGGTGCAGACGATGCATTCACGTTTTCGGATGCGCGAAGCGTCGGGGACAATACTGCGGCTTCATTCGACAGGAACAGTCAGTGGCGGGTCGGTGAAACCGTTTTCCACAAAAAGTTCGGGGAAGGGGTGATCGTCAGTCTTGAGGGACAGGGTGCCAGTGTCAGGGCCAATATCAATTTCGGTCGTTATGGCATGAAATTGCTGGATCTCGGGATCGCAAAACTGGAGCGTGTGTCCTGACTTATGCGGGGAACAGTTCTTCCGGTGTGACGGTGGCAGTTCCGAGCTTGCCGACGACGATACCTGCGGCACGATTGGCGATCTGTACGGCTTCGGATACGGATTTGCCGTTGCCGAGCATGGTTGCCAGCGTAGCGATGACGGTATCGCCGGCACCCGATACGTCGAACACTTCGCGTGCCACGGTCGGAATATGCAGCACTTCGGTCGCTCCGTAAAGCGACATGCCTTCTTCGGAACGTGTCAGCAACAGATATTGCAGGTTCAGCGTTTCACGCAGTTTCTGTGCTTTTTCCGTCAGTTCCGTTTCGTCTTTCCAGCTGCCGACGATCTGTCGCAGTTCTGATTTGTTCGGTGTCAGGATCGTTGCGCCACGGTATTTGGAAAAGTCATCGCCTTTCGGGTCGATCAGGGTGGCTTTTCCGGCTTTGCGCGCATCGTCGATCATGTTGGATACGTGATCGAGTGCGCCTTTTCCGTAATCCGACAAAATGATGATGTCATGTTCGGCAAGCAGTTTCCTGTACTGATCGCGTGCGTTTTCCAGTATTTCGTGGGTAGGTCTTTTTTCGAAATCCAGACGCAAAAGCTGTTGTTGCCTTCCGATAACGCGCAATTTGACGGTTGTCGAAATACCGGGAGCCGAGTGGAGACAGGGGGTGATACCGGATTGTTCCAGCAGTTTGCCGATGACGGCGCCAGCTTCATCATTGCCGGTCACACCAAGAAGGCTGCAGGAAGCGCCCAGTGCAGCGACATTGCGCGCGACATTGGCGGCTCCGCCCAGACGTTCCTCGTTTTTGCCGATCAACACAACCGGAACAGGTGCTTCCGGCGATATGCGGTTGACATCACCGAACCAGTAACGATCGAGCATGACGTCGCCGACGATCAGTATGCGGGGATTTTTCTTGTTCTTCATATCCGGTGCTAGCTAGGTATTGACTTGAATGGGCAGTTCGGCAATCCGTGTTCAGGAGGACAGCTTCATTTCTTCGATTCGTCTCGGCGGATAGGTTTCCCATTGATGGCAGCCCGGGCATTGCCAGTAATAATGACGTGCCTCGAAACCGCAATGATTGCACTGGTAGCGCGAGAGTCTGAATGCATATCGCTGGACGAGAGTGCGGACGAAGGACAAGTCTTCGCGGATTTCAGGTGGAACGACCAGCAATTGTGCTTCCAGCAGCTTGTCCAGCCCCAACAGGGTCGGTGTACGCCGCAGTTCGTCATGAACAAGCCGGTTTGCAGCTTCCGGGCCTTCCTGTTTCAGGACGGCCTTGAACAGGATTTCAAGCAGATCGATCGAAGCGGTTTCGGCCAGATAGAATCTGAGCAGGCTGATGCCTTCCTGTGCCCGTCCGGCCGCCTGATAGCCTTCCATCAGACGCTGCGCTACCAGTACAGTATGCGGCATGCTTTGTTTTTCGACACGTCGCCAGGTTGTCAGCGCTTCTTCAGGTTTGCCAAGCGCCATCAGGGCATCACCTGTCAATATGGTGGCGCGGACGCTCATACGGTCGATGGAAAGCGCGGTATCCAGAAGCGGTAACGCTTTTTCGGGATGCGTGTTGACGAGTTCGTCTTCGGCCAGTTCACAATAAAATTGCGCGATCTGTTTGTTGCGGTTGCCGGTTCCGGAGTTTTGCAGGGCACGTGCGGCGTCGATCGCCTGTCTCCATTCCTTTTCCCGCTGGAAGATTTCCAGCAGCGCACGACGTGCCTGAACGGAGTACGGGGTTTCGGTCAGTTCACGGAAAACTTCCTCGGCACGATCGAGCAGACCGGCTTTCAGAAAATCCTGCCCCAGTTCATAGCTGGCCTGCATGCGTTGTTCCGGCGGAAGGTCGGGGCGCAACAGCAGGTTCTGGTGCATACGGATGGCACGTTCCGTTTCGCCACGCCGCCTGAACAGGTTGCCCAGCGCGAAGTGCAGATCCGCGGTTTCCGGATCCAGACGGACGATTTCGATAAAGGCATCGATCGCCTTGTCGGGCTGTTCGTTCAGCAGGAAATTCAGTCCCTTGAAATAGCCCTTGGGCAGGCTGCGCGATTCGGAAAGCAGTTGCTTGATGTCGATACGTGCAGCGACCCATCCCAGTCCGAAGAAAAGCGGGATGCTTAACAGCCACCAGATTTCAAATTCCATACACTATCTAAAAATAAACTATTCTGTTTGTGTCTCGGACGGTTTGCCGTCGGAAACGATACTGTCCGGAGCCGATGCGATACCGGTTTTTTGCTGTGATTTTTGCAATTGTACGATTTCGTCGAGTTTCTTTTTTTGCCGGGACAATTCGATCCGGCTCCTCAATACCGCGGGAATCATCGCCAGCAGCCCGAGGGCGGCGCCCGCCAGAAAGAAGCACAGCACAATCAGTACCAGCGGTCCGCGAAGCTCATATCCCCAGAAAAAGTATAAAGCGGTTTCCTGGGTATTTTTCAGGGCCAGTATGAAAAAAAATATGAAAAGGACCGCAGCGATTATACGGGAGAGCCATTTCATGATTCAGTCCTTTTGACAGTTGCCATAAAGAGTATGTTGCTGCGAAGGTATGATTGTACGTGAAAAAGGGCATCCGAAGATGCCCTTTTGGATTGAGAAAGCTTAATCGAAACAAGCGCTGTCAGCCCGCCTTTGCGGCAGAATCAACACGCTGTCGCAACTCTTTTCCGGGTTTGAAGTGCGGCACCCGTTTGGCTTCCACCAGCACTTTTTCTCCGGAACGTGGATTGCGGCCGATTCTCGGCGGACGGACGCTCAGTGCAAAACTGCCGAAACCGCGAATTTCGATGCGCTGACCGCCTGCCAAAGCGTCCGCCATGGCGTCCAGTATGGTCTTCACGGTCAGCTCAGCATCCCGGGCCAACAGTTGTGGATAGCTGTTCGCCAGGGAAATGATCAATTCGGATTTGGTCATTGTGCACTCGTGATTATTGCTTGTTGTCGAATTTCGCTTTGAGCAGGGCGCCCAGACTGGTCATGCCGGAAGCTGCGCTGGAGTCATTCTGGATCTTCTGCATGGCTTCCTGGGTTTCCATCTGGTCTTTTGCCTTGATCGACAGCTGGAGAGAGCGGGACTTGCGGTCGATATTGATGATCATGACTTCGACCTGATCGCCTGCTTTCAGATGGGTACCTGCATCTTCCACACGATCGCGGGAGATTTCCGATGCACGCAGATAGCCTTCAACATCGTCGTTCAACTGGATGACGGCACCTTTCGGTTCTACCGACTTGACCGTGCCGGTCACGATGGAACCCTTGTCGTTCATGGCGATGTAGTTGTTGAACGGGTCGCCTTCGAGCTGTTTGACGCCCAGGGAAACACGTTCGCGTTCGACATCGATGGCCAGGACGACGGCTTCGAGTTCATCACCTTTCTTGTAGTTGTGAACAGCGGTTTCGCCCGGTTCCGTCC
>CAKQQG010000031.1 GCA_934270705.1 uncultured Oxalobacter sp.
GAAACCGTATTACCGGACATGGGTTTCTTGCCGGTGACCTGGCAAACACGAGCCATGAGAACCTCCGAAATAAAAAAGCGAAGGCTGAATTCTATCCGAAAGGAATTCAAAAGACAAGAAAAAACAGAGACTTGTCGAAAACAAGTGTGTCACGATATTTTAATTAATGTCACAATTTGAGCAGAACAAGCGGCAAGGTATTGTTTGGCAAGCCTTTTCGGGAAAAAGAAAGGGGAGACCTCAGCGGCTGCGCCGTTTCAGACAGCGCCAGATGATGCTGAGCCAGTCGCCGCCGCGCAGCAGCAAACGCCCGCTGAATACATCGAAACCGGCGGATTCGATGCGTTCCAGTACACGCAGGCCGCCCTGTACGACAAGCCGGAGTTCCCAGCCGATACGCCCGGGCAGTTTTCCGGCCAGCGGCGCGCCGGAAAGCATCAGCTTGCGGGTGCGTTCGATTTCGAACGCCATGAGCGAGCGCCAGTTTTCCGTCACTTCGCCTCCGGCGATATTCTCGGGAGTCACGCCGAAACGGAGCATGTCTTCCATCGGGATGTAAATGCGGTTCTTGAGCCAGTCCTGCGCCACATCCTGCCAGAAATTGATGAGCTGGAGCGCGGTGCAGATGGCATTGGACATCCGGCAATTTTCCTCGGTCGCCGCCTCGTACAGATGCAGCATCAGCAAGCCGATGGGATTGGCGGAACGGCGGCAGTAATCGAGCAGGTCGGTATAGGTGTTGTAGCGGGTGACGGAAATATCCTGCCGGAAAGCGGACAGCAAATTCCTGAACGGCTCGATCGGCAGGCCGAAATCGCGGATCACGCCGGAGAGGGTGACGAACAGACTGTTTTCCGGCGTTTCACGGTGTTCGATCCGGTCGAGTTCGCTATTGTAAAACGCCAGCGCCGCCAGTCTTTCATGCGGCGTCAGATCCCCTTCGTCGGCGATGTCGTCGGCGGTTCGTGCAAAACGATAGATCGCCTCTACCGGCTGGCGCAAATGCGGCGGCAAGAGAATGGACGCGACGGGAAAATTTTCGTAATGTTCGACTGCCATGGCATGCCGGATGCTGATGGAAAGCACCTATGGTAAAACAAAAAACGCGGATATTGAAACCGCGCGGGAAAACGAAACGGAAATTGTATATTGAAATCAGCCGCTTCCGTTTGAAGTGCGTGAATAAACGCGGTCTGGAAAGCGAAAGAATATCAGACAGTTGAAGCGTTCATCTCATTCAACATGTCATAAACTGCGATCGGGCTTGCAAAAAAACGACAGTGTCCTGCCGGCGAAAGCCGCCATCGCAAGCCCGGTACGACAGGGCGGCGCGTTGTCCGGACTGTCGCAACTGGCATGCGCCAGACACGCCTACTGAAGCGTCTCGGGTGCGGGCGAGGGAACCAGCGGCGCGGAACAGAAGGCCTTGAGCGCCCGCAGATCGCCAGCGGCGGCTTCGGTATTGTCCGGGCTGACCATCGCGGCGGCTTCCAGAATATCCGCCTCGCTGCTTTCGAAGGTGATCATGAAAGATTCCCCGTCCCGGGTGATGATGAAAGCGCCCAGAATCTTGCCGTTGGACATCCGGAAAACCGGCGGCAAACCGTATTTCTTTTCAAAATCGCCGAATGCTTTTTCGATTGCATTTTCGTTCATGGAGATATTTCCGTCAGGAATGAAAACAGGTTGTCGATGTCAGGCGGAACGCCAGACCCTTGCAGGACCGGCGCCGCAGTCCCTTTGTCGCAGCGATTACAGGATCATGAACCCTTCGGGACGGTAATAACCGGCCTCCCTGAGTTTTGCGACCTGCTCATCGGTCAGCGGGAATCTTTCCTGCTGCTCGAAAATCCGGAAATCGCAGCCGACTTCCTCGACGATCTGAAGCGTGAACACGATATCGGAACCGTCGATCTGGAAGCTGAAAGCCTCGTCCGGCAGTTCAAAACCCAGGGATTCCATAAAAGCTCTCGGTACCGTGTTGTCGTAGATGTTGTCGGATTCGCTCATATCTAACCTTTCAGTGCCAGTGACCGGATACGGACAAGCGTCGCCGGTGAAAAACCCGTATTGTAACCAATTCAGGCAAGGATGCTCCACTTTTTGCCGATTCCTCCGGCAGTCAGGGCACAGTGCGCGCGGGCGAAACGGCCAAAAGACCGGCACAGGGCGAACCGGGCGCTCCGGCTCTCGGCAAGCACGGGAAAACGGTCGGAAAAGACCATGCACGACGACAGGGCAAAAAAAGGAAACACCGATGGAAAAGTGCCGTTTTTCGCCCGGAAACGGAGCGTTTTCTGACGGGAACTGTCGTTAAAAAATCGTCCTTTGCACGAAATTGTGCGAAACTGCATGAAAAAACGCAATAACCGGTATCTGTTCGCCACGAACGTGTTGACTTACGGTACTATTATACCGAGAGAGATGCGATGGCATTTCCAGTGCGCCGGAGAGCGGGCGAAATACCCCGCCAGCGCAGTGAAAAGCCGCCGGAATGCACATCACAAAGCCAGGAGTCACAATGGGAACAAACGAATCTTTGAAAGCGCCGGGAGACCTACCGCGACAGGAAACCAGCGAAACGAAAACGGCCTGCACGCAGAACGAATGCCCGGAAGTCGCGGAAAGCAACGAATATTTCGAACAATACAAAATGCAGGAACCGGGTATCCGCTCCGTCAAGGCATGGTCGGACTTTTACGATACCGAAGACCTGCTCGACGTCTATCTGGAAAAGCAGGGCTACCCCTTCCAGGCACATCCGGAAATCACGGACAACCCCGAAAGCAACGAATATTTCGAACAGTACAAGATGCGGGAACAGGGCGCACGCTCGGTTCAGGCATGGTCGGACTTTTACGATACCGAAGACCTGCTCGACGTCTATCTGGAAAAACAGGGCTATCCGACAAACTAGCGAAAAGGGCGCAGCCTGAAATCCTGGCAGGAACGCCATGCGATGCGTCGTACAGGAAACCCGAATACCCGATAGCCGGAACTTCGGAAAACCTCTCGCAAGAGAGGTTTTTTCATGCCTGCCGCAAGAGACGGCGCAACGGCGGCTTCGTCATACAGGAACTGCGCCATCATGCGTTCCGGAAACATGGCGACGCCCGCCGGACGAACCGGAAGCAGCGACAATACCGCAATACCGATCCGGACAGTGGAGCCTGGGAAAACGGTGTGAAAAAAGCCGGCAGACAAGCCGTACAAACGGAAAGACATGGTGCGAGGGAGGGGACTCGAACCCCTACACCGCAATGGCGTCAGGACCTAAACCTGGTGCGTCTACCAATTTCGCCACCCTCGCATTTGCACAGAGCACGCAATTTTACTGCATTTTGTCCGGTTTGGGATGGCTTGCCCCATCGCGCCGAATCTGTCCATCTTTTCATCCATCCGTTTACCGGGACATCACGAGGCGTACCGGAAAACCGGCATGTTGCAAAAAAATCAACAATCCGTCACCGCAGCGGGAGTGAAGTGAATGAACGGCACAAAAAAAGCGACGGCACGCATGAAGCAGGCTATAATGGCGGCATCGATGCGGGGGTAGCTCAATGGTAGAGCAGAAGCTTCCCAAGCTTACGACGCGGGTTCGATTCCCGTCCTCCGCTCCATCCTTCCCGATCGGCCATGTCAGGCCGGAAAATTCCATGAAAACAATCGTTTGGCACGTTTTCTCGCGTGAGGCGGTGTAATCCGGCATGACAATCCGGCTTGTGAAGTATCCGGCGTCTATGCCGGCATGACAGGATTTCCCGGAGAGCGGCGTTTTTTCTGTCGATACGGCATGCGCCGAACATGCGGACGGGGCGGATAACGGAGTGCGGGTGGAAGATCGGAGTACGGATGGCGGGGGTATATGGCACAGTTTATGCTTGCTTTTTCGTCGCCATACCCGATCAAGCGGGCATGACATGTTTCTTTCCCCTTGAGTGACTGGGCCGGAATGTCTCCGGCCCCTTTTTTTGCGGTCCGTGCCGTGCGGGATCGGCTGCTCAGTATTCGGACTTCCAGTCGGTTCCCTGTTTCCAGCGGGATTCCCAATGTTGCGAATAACGTCTGGCGATGTCGGGACGGTTCCAGACCACGATCACGTTTTCGCTGTTGTTGTTCGCTGCCGACTTGCTGTAATTGAAACTGCCCGTTTCGACATGCTTGTCGTCCACGATGATGTATTTGTCGTGATGGATGCGGTAAGCCGATACGGTACGCAAGGGAATGTCGGCGTTGACCGCGAGATTCATGGCAGCCTTGCTGGCTTTGGAGCGGTTGCCTTTTTCATCGACGATGATGCGGACGTCCACGCCGCGTTTTTTGGCGGCGAGCAGGCTTTTCATGACGGCGGGGGAAGTGAAGGAATAGGCGGCCAGTCGCAGTTTCTCGTGCGAGGCGTCGATCACTTTCAGAATCAGGGCTTCAGCGCCGCCGTCAGGCGAAAACGCCGCCTCGATGACGGTCTGGGCGCGAAGTTGCGCCGAAAAGCATAAAATCAGGGCAAACAGGAAAAATTGCTGGAGCCGTTTCATGGATGGATGCTCTCCCTAAAAAATGGATGGGACCGATATTATATTTCAGGAGCCGGCGTTCCCACGAAAAACGCGGTGTTTTTCAGAGCGCCATACCGTGACAGGCGATGCACGGTCATGCGGAAAACGGCAGGGGAGTCGGGAATGTTTTCGACGGGAAAACGAACCGGCAGAAGCGCTCGGATATCCTGTTCATGTCCATCGGGATCGGGGCGGGGATGAAAATACCGTCTGACGGTGCACAGGAACGGAAAAAACAGCGTGACCGGCCGTGCTGCCGGAAACGTGCGGTACGGAAGGATGATGGATGGCAGGCGTGCAGGCAGGGTGCAGCCGGACTTCCCGTTTCAAACCATGTCTGTCCGGTTCAGGCGCTGTTTTTCCAGTATCCGGACAAGTTCGTCACGCAATGCATACAGCCGGTCGGTCACAAGACGCACTTCGTCTGCGCGTTCATGCAGACCGCGTGCGCGCAACCTTTCCTCGCGCTGCGTCAGTCCGTTGATCGACTGGACCAGCGCATGGATGCTGATTTCGAGTCCTTCCAGAATGGTGGCTTGTTCAGTCATTATAGTGAGGGTGTTCGTCAGGGGCGTTTTCAAGCGATTGTTCGGCCGCCATTGCCCAGATGGCGTCATCGAGTATTTTTTCAAGCAGATCGAAAGCCTCGTCGCGGTTGCCCGCCAGCATTGCGGTGGCGACGTCGCCGAGATCGCGTCCGCTTGTATGCCGCAAGAGGGCATCGCCGATGCCCTCGGCGATTTCGGGGCTTTTTCCTGCCGAATGGCGGATGATTTCGTAATGGATGTTGACCAGTCTGTCCAGCATACCGCACCGTGTCGAAAGTTGTGTCCGGATGACCTGCGGCGTTCCGGAAAGCACGGAAGTGCTGGAACCGGAAGTTACAGGTTTGCAAGCGGATGTTACAGCAAAAAAAAACTTTCTACAACGAAAAGTTGCAATACGGCAGGATTTTCTGAAAAAGCGGGGAACAGGAGCGATGCATGTGCGGGCGGTATGAAACCGTATGCGGCAAATCGCCGTCAGTGTTCCTCTTTTTCGACGGATTCCCAGAGAATTTCGATATAGCGGTTGATCAGGGAAAGCTGTTCATCCGAAAACCGGCTGAACTGTTCGCGTGTGATGGAAAAAGGCCAGTCGTCGCAGGACGGTATCCGTTCGCCGACCAGATACTCGGCATGTTCTTCCTCGACGGACGGGTAATGGACGCCTGCTCTGGCGGAAATGCCGAACTGGAGATAGGCAGGCGAAACGCCGAGTACATCGGCCAGCTTGTGCAATGTCGTGCCGCGGGGAAGATTTTTCGCTTTTTCCCATTTTTGTACGGCCTGGGGCGTCACACCGATTTTGCGTGCCAGTTCGGACTGGCTGATGTTCATGCTGTGACGGCAGTTCTCGATTCTTTTGGCGATTTTTTCCATGAAAAGACAAACAGGGTTTCATGCAAAAAAAATTGAAACGGGGATATTTTAGTACCAAACCGTACTCTTCAGTCAAAATAAAACGACATGTCGGTGCAGAAAAGGGAATTTCCGGCATATCGGGCCTGACAATACCGGCATGACGGCGGGCATGTGCCGTTTTTTCACGGAAAATGCCGGCAACCGGTAGCCGGCAGGAAACGGAAAAAACGAAGGCTGTCCGCGGCATACCGTGGCGGCACCACCTTCAGCCCGCTTCCCGAAGCCTGTCGGCAAGTCCCGAATGTCTGGCGGAGTCGGTTTGCAGACTTTGCGCAAGCACATCCGCGCTGGCCATGACCGTCATCGTATTTCTCGCGCGGGTGATGCCCGTATAGACCAGCTCGCGGCACAGGACGCGGTAAAACCTTGCGGGAAAGAGCAGGGCGACCTCATCGAACTCCGATCCCTGCGACTGGTGCACCGTCATGGCGAACGACGTTTCATATACGCCCAGACGGGATGGCGCGACGCTGCGGAAAGAACCGTCGTCTTTCATGAACCATACCGCCAGATTGCCTGTTGCGTCCGGCAGCGCGATACCGACATCGCCGTTGAACAGTCGCAAGGCATAATCGTTTCGCCGGATCATGACCGGTTTTCCGGCGAACCATCCTGAACCGTCACCGGAAGCGGACGATACGGCTTTGGCCATCGCCGCGGCGATCTGGCGGTTGATTTCGCCGACGCCGAAAGACCCCTCGCGCACGGCGCACAGGATACGGAAACGGTTGAATGTGGCGAAAACCTTTGCGATGTCATGGGGCGCGGTTCTGACGCAATCGAAATAAGGCGAATACCGCTCCAGCAGGAAACCGGTACAGGAAGCGGCGAGCCCCGGATCGTCCATATTCCGCCAGCCGACCGAAGGATACTGTCCGGTACAAAGCCGTTGCAAGGCCTGCTGCGTGCGGCGTTCCCGGATATCGGAGGCCAGCAGCCCGATGCCGGAATCGGCATTGAAACGGTAATTGCGCGTCAGCCATACGACACTGTCGGCCAGCGGGGCGGTCTGCGATGCCGCCGATGGCGACTCCGGCAGGGCCGATGACCCGGCCAGCGCCGCCAGATCGTCCAGACAATCCCGCGAAAAAACACGGTGTGCGCTCAGCTCGGCGAATACCGAACCGGCTTCCACGGCAGCCAGCTGATCCTTGTCGCCAAGCAAGATCACCCGCGCACCGGCGGGAACGGCATCGAACAGTCGCGCGGCCATCGCCAGATCGAGCATCGAGGCTTCGTCGATGACCAGCGTATCCAGCGGCAGGGGATTGTCCGCATGATAGCGGACCGAAGTCCCGTCGGCCGTCATGCCCAGCAGACGGTGGATGGTTTGCGCCTGCTTCGGAATCATCGGCTGCAAGTCCGGCGGGAAATCGCCCGAACGTTGCGAGATGGCTTCCAGCATGCGGGCGGCCGCCTTGCCCGTTGGCGCGGCCAGCATGATCCGGTTGTCCCTGTCGGTGTGCAAAATGCAGGCCAGCAGTGATGCCACCGTCGTTGTCTTGCCCGTTCCCGGGCCGCCCGAGACGATCAGAAGCTGTTGCCGCAATGCCAGCGCCACCGCGATTTTCTGCCAGTCGGGTTCGTTGGCGTCCGTGCCGGAGAAAAGTTTATCGAAAAGAGGGTGCAAGGATTCCGTATCGACGGGGCGTACCGCGCGCATTTTCGCCAGCCGCTCTGCCAGCGTGCGTTCATAATCGAAATAGCGGTGCAGATACAGACGGTCGCCATCGTCGAGCACGAGCGGCGCATTGCCGGGGGCGTGCGAGGGCGCGACCATGCCGGAGGCCAGCAGCGAGGCGCGCAATGCCTCGCGGTCATCCGCTCCGGCGGGAGCGAGCGCCGCCAGCGGCAGGCAGGTGTCGCCTGACGAAACCGCCAGACTGGTGTGATAGGCCGCCCTTTCCAGCAGGGTGCGGGTGGCACGGTCAAGCGTGCCGCCGTTTTCCGGCAGGGTTTCGCGCGCCCAGTCCAGCACATGCCGTGCGAAGGCTTTCGCAAGCGTTTGTTCCGGTGTTTCCGGAGAAGCGGTATCCATCATGCCGTTATCCCTCCGTCAGACGGCTGTGCCGGCATGAGCGACCGGTCAAGCGCCGTAATCAGTTCCCGGTCTGGCCGGGTGAAAAAGACGCCCGAAGGCGAGCCGTCCGTATTTTTCCAGTCCGGCCGGACGCCGCGGACGAACAGATAATAGACGCCGCCGAAATGGCGGTCATAGTCGTAATCGGGCAGCCGCGACGACAGATAGCGATGCAGCGCGACGGTATAAAGCAGATATTGCCAGTGATAACCGTGTTCATCCATTGCCGCCGACAGGCTTTTCGCGTCGTAATCTTCCGGACGGTATCCCAGATGGTTGGACTTCCAGTCCAGCAGCCAGAACCTGCCATTGGCCTCGAACACCAGATCGATGACCCCGTTCAGATAAACTGTCATATCGCCGAAAGCCAGTTGCGGCATATTGCGGGAAATGGCTTTCGCCAGACGGTTCATCCGTTCGGCCGAAAGGCGGGCGGATGACAGGCAAAACGGCCATTCCGCCAGTTTGTGCGCATTGTCGAGCGCGTCGAGCCGGACATCCTGCGGCAGCGGCGTTTCCAGCACGTCTTCCAGCATCTTCCGCGCCATCGCCCCGAGGACGGCATCGTCATCGGGCAGCGGCGGCTCCCCCTTTTGCGGAAAGAGCGACAATGCGGTTTTCACGGCGGCATCCCAGGTCGTTTCGTCCGTGAAATCGGCGTGTTCGAATACCGCATGCAGACAGCTTCCCGCATAGGTGCCTTTGGGAAACATGAGAATATCATCCAGGGCGGCATCGGCCGCCGTGTCAGGGGGTTCGGGCGAAATCGCGTTCGGGACATATTCATCATGGTCACCGGCATCCGTTTCCGTGACCGCATTGCGCATCAGACCGCTGAAACTGTTCATCCGCCAGTCGGCGGCCAGATACCTGTCGAACGTTCTGGCCGAGAGGGCGGGAATTTCCCGGCTGACGTCGCCTGCGGAAACGGGCGCCGCATCCGGCATGTCGGTGACGAAGATATCCGCATGACTTCCCAGCGCCATCCATTTCGCCAGAATCTGCGCCTCGGGCAGCGGCAGGCCGCTGCCTTTGGGTTGCTGGCTGGACGGACGTATCCAGTCGGATGGCGCGAAACCGTCGCCCGCCACCAGCCAGTTCAGCAGGCTGCGGCGTGATTCCGCTGTCGAACGCGATTGACCGCCGTTGCCGGAACGCGCGTGGCAACCCGCCACCAGATAGCAGCGGTAAATCGCGCGGGTGAGTGCCACATAGATGAGTCGCATATCCTCGGCGGCGGCAAGCAGACGGTTGCTTTCGGCGAACGGCGCTTTTTCCGCTTTCGTGAGCGTGCGCATATCGATGACGCGACAGCCCCTTTCGTCGTCGTAATATTCCAGTCCGGCATCGCCCGTCCCCCTGTGTTTGCCGTCGAGCCAGAGAAAGGGGCAAAAGACGAACCCGAACTGCAAGCCCTTGGCGCGGTGTATCGTCATGACCTGTACCAGATTGCTGTCCGTTTCCAGACGCAACTCCTCATCCTCGGCACGGGAACCGTTTTCACGATGCGTCACATACCATTCCATCAGCGCATCCGGTGTCTGATACTCATCGCTTTCGCGGTGGATGAACTCGAACAGATGCATCAGATTGGTCATGCGCCGTTCCCCGTCGGGAAACGCCAGCAGGCGGCAGGCGATATCCTCGCGGTTCATGAACCAGCGCAGGGCATATCCCGCCCCGTAATCCAGCCATGCCTTGCGATATTCGGCAAACCGTTCGATGATGGGCGAGAGCTTCGTTTCATCGTCCGCTATCGCCTCGATAGCCGCCGAATCCATCCCCATCGTCTCCGTCGCCAGCGCCGCCATCAAAAGCGGTTCATCGTCCGGCGCGAGCATCGCGGAGAGAATGCATTCCAGCTCATCGGCCTCGCGCGAGTGGAACACATTGTCTTTCGAGAGGGAAACGCTGCCGACGCCATGGCGGGCAAGCGCCTCGCAAACCTGTGCCGCCTGACGGTGGCTGCGGACCAGCACGGCGATATCGCCCGCCGCGACCGGCCTGTCGCCGATCAGGCACGTCCCGTTCGCGCCGCCCCTGACCAGCCGCGCGATCTCGTTGGCGACCGCCTCGAGCGAACGCGCGAAAGCGTCCTGCCAGTGCATCGGTTCGTCGTTTTCCCAAGGCAGCATCCAGACATGGAAAGCCGCCGGGTTCGCACCGTCGTCACGCAAGGCGGCTAGCGTATGCGCAGCATGTGAGGCCGGCGCGAAATCCAGCCCGTCCTGCATGAAAACCCGCCGGTTCAGTCCGAACAGCGTATTGCAGGCGTTGATCAGCCCGGGAACCGAACGGTAATTGTTCACCAGCGTATAACGCGCGCCGGTTTGCTCCCGTGCCGCCAGATATGTGAACAGATCGGCATTGCGGAAACTGTAAATGGCCTGTTTCGGATCGCCGACCATGAATACCGGGGCATCCTGCTGGTGATAAATCGTCGAGAAAATCGCATACTGGAGCGGGTCGGTATCCTGAAATTCATCGATCAGCGCGGCAGGAAAACGCTTGCCGATGGCATCGGCCAGCCAGTGCATGTCCGGATCGTGCAGGGCATCGTACAGATTCGCAAGCATGTCGTCGAACGCGATCGTGCGGCGCTGGCGTTTTTTCGCCTTTAGGTTGCCGGGCGCTTCATCCAGAAAACGCCGCATCAATCCATAGCGTGCAGCCTCGAGCTGCGTTTGCAATTCACTGCAACACGCATTCAGCGTATCGGCCAGATCGAAAAACGGATGCTGCGGTGTCTGCCGGTTTTTCTTCGTCTGGTTCTGAAGCAAAGTCGCCGTCATGAGCGTGGTACTGTCGTCGTGGCCGAGCATGAACAGGCAATCGTCGGCGGCGAACAGGCGTTCATATTCGCGGAAGGCTTCGCCGATGCGCGGGAGTTTGTCGTTGGCTCTTGCAAGCGTTCCGTCATGGCAACTTGCCTCAAGCAGCGCCCGGACAGTCCCTTTCTCGGACTGCCAGCAGCGGGCCGCTTCCGCATACGCCGCCTCAAGCTGCGAGAGCGCCGCCCCGATCCCGGACGTCGGCATCTCCGTGGACAGCCTATCCGGCCAGCGCAGATAGGCCAGCGGTTTCTTCATGCGTTGCCGCAACAGCGATTCCAGCGTGGCCGGCGAAAAACCCGAAATCTGAATCCAGCGCGACAGGGCAGGAGCAAGATCGCCGCCGGCGACATGCACACGCCAGAAATCGTTGACCGTTTCGCGTACCAGTTCGGAATCGTCCGCTTCGGCATTCACCGAAAACGCCTGTCCCGACGAAAACGCCGACAGCGACAGCGCACGCTGGCAAAAACTGTGGATCGTGAAAACCGCCGCCTGATCGAACGACTGGAAAGCCAGCTTCAGCTGCCCGGCGAGTTTCTCACGCGACAGGCCGTTTGCCATGCACCGTTGCAGCAGATCATCGACGAAGGCGTTGCCGGTTCCGGACCCGGGGTTTTCCAGAGCCGCCAGCGTATCGGAAATACAGTCGCGGATACGCTGGCGCAGCTCGTCGGTCGCCGCCTGCGTGAACGTCACCACCAGAATCCGGCTGACTTCCAGCTGCTTTTCCAGCAGCAGGCGCAGATACAGATTGCAGATATTCCATGTCTTGCCGGTACCTGCCGAAGCCTCGATGATCGAACGGCGATCCAGCGGACAGTTCAGGACATCGAATTGAGTTGCCACCGTCATGCGTTTTCTCCCTTGCAGTACGTGACAAGCGCGCCGAACACCCGGCGTGCCAGATCGGGAAAGGCCTCCTCGGCAAGCGGGTCGGCATTGCCGCGCATCGCCAGCCGGTTGTATGGATCGTCGCTTTCGCCCTCATAGCCGGCATATGCGGTATCCCATTTTTCCCTTGCCTTGTTCATCTGCCCGCCGCTTTCGACAAAAGCCCATGAGGTATTCGGGAAAAAGGGCAGCGGCTGCGACAGTCCCCTGCGGTAAATCTTCAGCAAGTCGGACAAAAGCGCCTGCGCATCCTTGACTGGGCCGATGTGCAGCGTTTTATCGGTGAAATGCCAGACGGAAAGGCATGTTCCCACTTCGGGCGTGCAGGCGTTCAGAAACAGATGCTCTATCCACCAGGGCAGGCAGGCCCAGTGCGTTTTCGGGCGGTAGCGGTAGCGCACCAGCCCGTTTGGGCGCAAATCGGTCAGCGAACCGGAAAGCCGCCAGCGTTCTTCAGCGATCGTGAAATCCAGCGTGCGGGTCACGGGCGGCAGGATTTCGGGGGCCAGATCGCCTGACAGGGTCGAGGCAAAAGCGGACATCGCCTTGAGCTCGCCCTCGATACAGTCCGAACCGATACGACCGGCGGGGAATTCGTTGCCGGCAACAGACGCGCGGCGGATCGCCTCATCGGACTGACCGGCAAGATACATCGGCAAAATACGGTCGGCCAGCATCCGGCTTGCCGACCGGTCGGGCACCAGCGGCTCGTCGGCAGGCAATTCCTCATCCGGCGACGGAAAACGGATATCGAGCCGCTGGCGCAGCAGATAACGGTTCGGATGGCTGAAAAAGCGGATCAGTTCATGCAGCAACACCTCGCGCCACGCTTCGTCCGGCGCGGAAATACCGGTGAAAAACGGTTCTCCCGCTTCGCGCACAGGCGCATCACCGTCACCCTCATCAATTGCCAAAACAGATGAAGAATCATCTGCATGTCGTTCTGTTTCAATCGTTTTTTCATACCGGTTTTGCAGTGCACGGCACAAGTCGCTCCGGAAACTCGACAGGGTGACGCCTGAAGAACCGTCGAAATACCGGCCGGAAAAGGGCTGGAGCGGATGTTCGGTCATGAGCCGCTTGCGGGCGGCATCGATATCGTCTTTTTTCCCGGAGCTTGCCAGCGCGCGTGAAAGCACATCCAGCAATTCGTCGATCAGGATCGAGGGCGGTTTCGCCGAATCGTCCCGGATGCTTTTTCCGGTATAGCTCAGGTAAAGGCTCTTGCGTGCCGAGAGCAGCAGATCGAGAAACACGTTCTTGTCCGTATCGCGCGGGGTGCGGTCGGTCGATCGCGGCGAGAGCGCGATCAGGTCGAATTCGTCCGGCCGGTTGTCCGCCGGATAGGCGCCATCGTTCAGACCGATGGCGAAAATATGGTCATACGGCAGATTGCGCAGGCTGTGCATCGGCGCGAACACCACGACGCCCGCCGGGACACTGCCTTGTCCCGCACCCTCGAGCGCCTTTTCCAGCGCGGTCATGGCAATGACATGCGAAAACGCGAAAGTATCTGACGCGAACGTCATCGTCTCGCACAAGTCGGCAATCCGTGAACGGACTTCGCGGTCGCTGTCGAGCAAGGCCGGCGTCACCGTCACGAAAGTATCGAGAATGGCCAGCCAGCACTGTTGCCAGCCTTGCGGGGTTTTCATCTCATCGAGATCGTGCCGCAAGCGGTCGATCGCCCCGATGAAGCGCCACAGCTGCCCAAGTCCCGCCGATTCCAGCCCCAGCCCGTGACCGGCGGGCAGGCGACCCGCCACCGGCGACTGCATTCCCTCGGGCAGCGCGTAGGCGAGAAAGAGACGATGCATCCCGTCCCGGAAAGTGTGTTTTTCGTCTGAAGGCACATCGAAAGCGGCCTTGTGTTCCCCGTCGAGCGCCCAGCAGATACCGGCATCGTCCAGCCAGCGGCGAAGCAGCGTCCTGTCGCCATCGAACCCGAAAGTCGCGCCGACTTCCGGCAGCATCAGGACATCCATCACGGCGGAAGCCGTGCAGCGCGAAGACGCCAGCGCAAGAATATCGAGCAGGGCGCGCGCCACCGGATTGAGGCGGTTGCTGCGCCGTCCGGTGATGACGTAGGGAATCTGCACGCCCGAGCCGTTGTGCCGGAAAACGGCGTCGATCATCGGGGCGGCGGTATCCAGATCGGGCGTGACGACGAGCATGTCGGACGGCGAGGGCGCATCGTCGGACGCGAAACGGCGCAAAAGCTGGTCATGCAATATCTCGATTTCCCGCGTCAGCGAATGCGCCACATGGATTTCCAGACTGTCATCCGTTCCGTATGCCGATTGCGAAGCATCTTCCCATTCCTGCAAATCCAGCATGGAATCCTGAATGCGCGCCAGCAGGGGATTGTCCGAATCCGGCCGGCAGGCGTTCACGAAATCGCTGTCTTCCGTTTCCAGCGCGTCCAGCTTCGACATCATCAAGCCAAGCGAGGCGGAACACTGTTTGCCCCATGAAGCCAGAAGCGGGTTGAGGATTTCGTGGTGTTGTACCTGATCGCGGCTTTCCAGTCGGGCCATCCTGCGCTCGTCAACGATATCGAACCAGTATTCGCGGCAGGGATTCATGACATACAACTCGATATCGGTATGTCGTCCCAGTTCGCGCAATATCCTGATATAGGGCGGCGCGACGGTCGGCTCGCAGAAAAGATGCAGGCGTTCCGGCAGCAGGCCGAGGACTTTCTCATCGCCGGAGATGAGCATGGCCAGAAGGGCTGTTATCGTGCCGCTTTCGTCCGTACCGGTCTCGCCGACGATACGCGCCCACAAGTCGGCCTGCCATGCCTGATCCGCCTGCGCGGCGGCTTCCTGCGTGCCGATGTCGGCCATCTCGCCTTTCGCCCAGCTCTCAAGCCATTGCGTACGGTAAACGCCATAGCGGTCGAACAGGGTGGCGATCCGGCAGGCCAGTTCGAAGCGCATGGCGTCGTCGCAGCGGTCGAGATAGGCAGACAGCCTCGGATGGGCGCGGACGAACGTGTCATCGCCGAGCACTCGCAAAATCCGCCATGACAGCACATCCGGCGAAAAAGGCGACTTGCCTTCCGATCCGGCGGCTTTCCCGACCAATTCCCAGAGCCATTGCGCCAGAAACGCAAACGAGACATTGGCGCAAACGCCGAACCGGTCGGCGATCGACAGCATCAGCCTGCGCTTGATCGCCGCACTCGGCACGATGACCTGTAACGGCGTGAATACCGGAGCGGGGTGCGACGCCAGCTTGTCGCACAGCTTTTCCTGCAACACTTCAAAACGGTTGGACTGGTTCAGATACAGCATGCCATCGCGCCTTGTCGGAAATGTTGGTGCCGCTTGCGGCACAGACCGTGACGCAAGCGGTACGACCGGCGAAATGCGTCACACGAAACCATATCCCATTGTACAACCGGACGCAGGATGCCTATATACGGATTTCTCACACAAAAGGCATGGATACAACACCCGGCGGCAAGAGCCGTCCGCCGTCACGGCAAACCCCCGGACCGAAGGCAAACACAAGGCGTATGCCACTGAATGGCGAAAATATACGATAAAAACGCAAAAATATACCATTATGCTATCCGTGCAAATGATAAGGTTACGCCATTTCCAATCGACGGCACGGCACACCCGCCATCAGGCCGTCAGTTCCGGGTCATTTCCGCAAGAACATGTTCGCCATCGCCAATATCGTCCTGCCGGTTTTCGCGCTGATCGTCGCAGGCTACATCCTGCGCCGCCGCAACATATTGAGCCAGAACGCCAGTACCGAACTGAACCGCTATGTCGTCTGGCTCGCGTTGCCCGCCCTGATGATCGACGTCATGGTCAACAGCTCATGGTCGGAGCTTTACCAGCCCGAATTTTTCTATGCCTTCGAACTGGGCGTTTTCATCATCTTTTTCGCCGTACTCGCGCTGCACTGGCTCAAAACGAAAAATCTGGTGACGGCAGCCATCGACGCGACATCCGCATCCTACGCCAATACCGGATACATCGGCCTGCCGCTGTGCGCGCTGACCTTCGGCGCGGACAAGCTTGGCCCCGCCATGGTCGCCGCCATCCTGACCGTCTCGGCCAACTTCGCCGTTTCCATCATCTTCATCGAAGCCGGTTCGCAAACGGGCAAAAGCCTGTTCGTCACCCTCAGAAACGTCGGCATTTCCCTGTGCAGGAATCCCCTGATCGTCGCGCCGGTACTGGCGGGGCTTTTCTGTGCCACCGGCCTGCAACTTCCCTACGGGGTCGCGCAATCCATCAAGCTTTTGGGCGCTTCCGCCAGCCCCTGCGCGCTGGTCGCAACAGGGCTGTTTCTGGCACAGCGTCAGGAAAGCTCCAGTCCGGCCGTCGCCATCTGGCTGGTCGCCCTCAAGCTCGTCGCCCAGCCGCTGATCGCCTGGTATTTCGCGTTTTGCGTATTCGACATGCCGCCGCTCTGGGCGCATTCCGCCGTCATCCTCTCGGCGCTGCCCACCGGCACGGGGCCCTTCATGCTCGCCGAACTCTACGGCAGGGGCGGGGGTATCGCCTCACGGACGATCTTTCTCTCCACCGTGCTGGGTATCGTGACCCTGTCCGTCTGCCTGACGCTCCTTTAGGCGTGCCAGATAGTCCTTGCGGAACTGCATCGGGGTTTTCCCGCTGTGGCGGCGAAAGGCACGGGTCAGGTGGCTGGCGTCCGCGAAACCGAACCGCCATGCGATTTCCTTGATGCTCACGGCGGTATCGACCAGCGCGTTTTCCACCGCCTGCATCCGGCAGCGGGCGATATAGCTGCCCAGATTTTCCTGAAAATGGCGGCGGAAATAGCGGCCCAGATAATGCCGCGAAAAGTGGAAAGTCCGGCAAAGCGCTTCGGTCCTGAGCATGTCGGGCTGGCCGATATGACGCTGGATATAGGGGAGAAGCCAGACGATCCGTTCCGAAGGGGGCGTACCCGCGGCCGGCAGGGCGGTCGCCGCCAGATTGCGTGCCGTCATCATGAGCGCGGACGCCGCCCAGTGCATCAGCATGTCGTCGGCAAAAAGGCCGGGAGACGTTTTCTCGCGCCAGATCAACAGAAACAGCGTGCGGATACGCTTCGCGTCGTCAGGCACCAGCGCCACCGGTTTCGGCCCGCCCGGCAAGGCGAGAAACGGCTCGACGAGACGGCCGAGACAATCCGAGATGGCTTGCCGCGTGAAACGCAAAAAAACGAAGCGCGAGACCGAGGAAACGTCATAGCAATGCGTCGTCTCCGGCGGGATCAGGAACAGCGTGCCGGGGCGGTAGTCCACCTTTTCGCCGAACGCCGTCAGACACCCCGTTCCGGAAAGCACATACCCCAGCTCGAAAAAGGAATGCTGATGGATACCCGAGAGGAAAACCGTCCGCTCGGTCACCAGAATTTCGAAGGGCTGATAGAGATTTTCCTTCCACATCGCGCCAATCTAGCATAAAAACAGTCGCACAGACCATCCATGCCGCGCGCGAAGCCTTCACGCGGTTTCCCGCGCGCGTGCGGCACGACAGTCGAGGCGGAAACGGCGTGGCGTCTGTCCCGTCCGGCGACGGAAAAACCGTGTCAGATGACTGGCGTCGGTAAAACCGAATTGCCAGGCGATTTGCTTGATGCCGGAAGTGGAATGGGCCAGCGCGTTCTGGATGGCGCGTATCCGGCAGCGTGCGACGTAGTCGCCCAGATTTTCCTGATAGTGTCGCTTGAAATAACGTCCCAGATAATGACGCGAAAAGTCGAAAGCCGCCGCCAGCGCATCGGCCTTGAGCTTTTCCGGCTGGCGGATATGGCGCTGGATATAAGGCAACAGAAAAGCCAGCCGTTCCTGCGAGGGCATATCGGGCGTTACCTGTCCAAAACCGGCGCGGTTGCGGGCGACGATCAGCACGATGCCGACCGACCATTGCAACAGCAATTCGGACGAGGCGGGAGCGGGATGCGTCTTTTCCTGCCAGATCATCCTGAAAAGCGCCCGGATTTTGGCGGCGTCTTCCTCGCAGACAGACAGGGGGTCGGGTTCGGTCTGTATGGAAAAAAACGGTTCGGCCAGCGAAGCGGCATAGTCGGTGATGGCCTGCTCGGTGAAGCGCAAAAACACAAAGCGCGAAACATCGCCGATGACGAAACGGTGCGCCGTTTCCGGACGGATCAGAAACAGATCGCCCGCTTTGTACGCGACGGTTTTCCCGAAAGCCGAAAGCGATCCGTTTCCCGAAACGATATGGACCAGCTCGAAAAAAGAATGCCGGTGGACATCGACCGGAAAAACATCCCGTTCACGGATCAGGATTTCAAACGGTTCGTAAAGGTTTTCTTGCCACATGGTGAAAAGATACTATAAAAACGCGAAGAATGGCCATTTTGCGGCGTGCCGGCATGTTACCTTCACAGAAAATCGTTTGGACAGGAGAAGATCATGAAACGGAAACGCTTGTCTTGCGGGATGGCAGGGTGGCTGTGGAAAACCCGGTTTCTGGCCATGGCGCTGACTTTGATGGCGACGGGAGGACAAATGGCGATGGCGCAGGACGGCCTGTCCCGTCAGGATGGTCAGGATGGCAAGCTGCAAGGGCGGATCGCGCTGGTGACCGGAGCCGGATCGGGCATGGGACGCGAAATCGCCCGTCTGTTCGCACGCGAAGGCGCGATCGTCCTGGCAGCCGATATCGACGGCGATGCGGCGGAAAAAACGGCACAGACCATCCGTGACGGAAAAGGGCGGGCACTGGCGGTGACGGCCGATGTCACACAGGAAACGGATGTCGCCAGAATGGTCGATACGGCGGTATCGACTTACGGACGTCTCGATATCGTCATCAACAATGCCGGTATTTTCGATATGCTGGTGCCGGCCGGCGAAGTGACGGACGCCTTGTGGGACAAGGTGATCGCCACCAATCTGACCGCGCCCATGCGCGTCATCCGCAAGGTGTTGCCCGTATTCGAAAAACAGAACGGCGGCGTGATCGTCAATACGGCATCCATCGCCGGCCAGACCGGTGCACGCGGGGGCGGTGCGGCGTATGTCGCATCCAAGTATGGACTGATCGGTCTGACCAAAAACGTGGCGTTCAATTACAAGGACAAAAACATCCGCTGCAATGCCGTGGCGCCGGGACGTGTGAAAACCGCCATCCGCGCCAACAGCGAAAAGCTCGCCGGAGCGCAAACCCTGCATGACGCGACCGTTTCGCGCTGGCACGACATCGAAGCGGCTGTGGCGGCAGGCTACGTCACCAATCAGCGCTTCGCGCAACCCGAGGAAATCGCCCGTGCCGTGCTGTTTCTCGCTTCTGACGACGCCTCGTTCGTGAACGGCGCCGTCCTGACGGTCGATGGTGCCTGGACAGCCTATTAGTGATATAGTCCGTATCGCTTTTGAAACAGCGGACATCAGAAACGGAAATCATGAACCTGGAAAAACTGGCCGGCCATGCCGCCATGTTCGGCGCCAATGCCATGTGGGGCGTCATGTCGCCTGTTTCCAAGATGGTCATGGCAGGCAGCATCATCTCCCCCATGGTCGTGACCGATTGCCGCGTGCTGGGCGCGGCCATCCTGTTCTGGGTCCTGTCGCTGTTCATGAAAAAAGACCCGGTCGTCCCGAAAGACCTGCTGCTTTTGCTGCTCGCCTCGCAATGCGCCATCGTCTTCAACCAGGGATCGTTCGTCTTCGGCGTGAGCCTGACTTCGCCGATCGACGCCTCGATCATCACGACAAGCCTGCCGATTCTGACCCTGATCATTTCGGCCTTTTACCTCAAGGAACCGGTCACCGTCCGGAAAATCATCGGCATCGTCTTCGGTGCGACCGGCGCGCTGCTGCTGGTGCTCGGCGGCGCGAAGGGCGGCGGCAACGGCAGCAATATCTGGGGCGACTTGCTCATATTCGGGGCACAGCTGAGCTTTTCGATCTACCTCGTCTTTTTCCGGGGGCTGATTACGCGGTATTCCCCGGTGACCATCATGAAATGGATGTTCACGGGTTCTTCGATCAGCCTT
>CAKQQG010000032.1 GCA_934270705.1 uncultured Oxalobacter sp.
CCGCAAGAAAAAATAACGGTCTTTAACGGTAATTTTATCTGGCTGGAAAACTCCATACGGTTATCGTATGGCGTTTTTTGTTCGAAAAGCCGGTGTTCGTGGTCCCGAAAAACGGGCGATACTGTTCGTCGGGATATGCCGGATCAGTAAAGGGGAAGGGCGTTTGAATCGGCATGAACAAAAAATCCCGGGATATACCCGGGATTTTGACAAGGAATGCGAACCGATCAGACGTGTTCGCCAAGTACGGAAACCGTAATATCGACAACGACGTCGGAATGCAGTGCGATGGAAACAGGGAAGTCTCCCACGGTCTTGAATGGACCCTGCGGCAAACGAACCTGTGCCTTGTGGATGTCGAAGCCCTGTTTGGTCAGTGCTTCTGCGATATCGAAGTTGGTGACGGAACCGAACAGACGACCATCAACCCCCGATTTTTGCAGAATCTGGACGGTCAGACCTTCCAGCTTTTCGCCCTGTGCCTGTGCATTGGCCAGTTTTTCGGCTGCTGCCTTTTCAAGTTCAGCGCGTCTTGCCTCGAATTCCTCAATGGCTGCTGCTGTTGCACGACGAGCCATGCGCTGGGGGATCAGAAAGTTGCGTGCATAGCCGTCCTTGACCTTGACGACATCGCCCAGATTGCCGAGATTGCCGACTTTTTCCAACAAAATAACTTGCATTTTTTTCTCCAATATTCTCTAGATTGACCGGCAAAAATCAGGCGGAATGCAGGGAAGTGTACGGCAGCAGTGCCAGGAAACGGGCGCGCTTGATGGCCGTATCCAGCTGGCGCTGATAGTGTGCCTTGGTGCCCGTCAGGCGAGCCGGCATGATCTTGCAGTTTTCCTGGATGAAATCTTTCAGGGTATCGATATCCTTGTAGTCGATCTGTTCTACCTTGGCTACAGTGAAACGGCAGAATTTCTTGCGCTTGAACAGCGGGTTCTGCTGTTTGCGTTTGTCCTTGTTCTTGTTCTTGTCGAATTTTTTACCAAATGCCATTTTCGGCTCCTGTATATAAAAGGTTTGGCCTATTCAATCGATGAAAAGCCGGTGATATGAAACAGAAGATTCCTGCTTTTGAGACTTCTTGCCGCAAGAAAACCGGTGAAATGGTAAAAAGAACCGATTGCCAGTTTTTCAAAAGATTCCGAAATATCGCCGATCGCTATGGCAGGTATTTCGAATTCGACATTTCGTGCGACTCCCGCTTCCATTTGTTTTGAACGGTGCAACAGTCTGGATGCAATGACCGGTATGCCTGCCGGAGTGTATCGTAGCGCTTCACGTTCGACGATTCTGGCAGTCAGCCGGATGCGGTTTTCAGCAGTCAGGGAAATCTCCTGTCGCGGTTTTGTCAGGCTGAAGCAGACTGCTCTGCCGGAGCAGAGGTTGTCTTGGCGGATTCTTCCTTTTGTGCCGATTTCATCATCGGGGAAGGACCGGTTTCAGCATGTTTCATTTTGACCGTCAGATGACGCAAAATGGCATCGTTGAACTTGAATGCGGTTTCCAGCTCTTTCAGGGTTTCGCTGTCGCATTCGATGTTCATCAGAACATAGTGGGCCTTGGCGAACTTGTTGATCATGTAGGCCAGCTGGCGACGACCCCAGTCTTCAACACGATGGATTTTTCCACCGCGTGACGTGACATTGTTTTTGTAACGTTCGATCATGGCCGGAACCTGTTCGCTCTGGTCAGGATGAACGATAAAGACGATTTCGTAGTGACGCATGCATACTCCTTGTGGACGTTGAAATAGCCCGCCCCGGCGTCAAGTCAGGTGCGGGAAGAAGAAAATCCTGCAATTTTACCGCCTTGCATATTTTTCCGCAATATGCCCGATGCGAAGCCAGCATACCCTTCCCGAAAAAACGGTATTCGGTTCTGTGGAAAAATGACGGTTTCTCTTTTAAAATACTGGGTAAATAAACAGACTATAAAAATATCCAGTCAAATATTACCAGTCGCTTTCAGTTATATGAGGGTCTTATGATAAAGCTGACCGCACGTCAACAGGAAATTCTGGAGCTGATTGTCCAGTCGATCGACAAGACGGGATTCCCGCCGACGCGCGCGGAAATCGCAGCCGAGCTCGGATTCAAATCCGTCAATGCGGCCGAAGAGCATTTGCAGGCGCTGGCACGAAAGGGCGTCATTGAAATGGTTCCCGGTATTTCACGGGGTATCCGGCTTTTGCATGACCCGGGCAGGATCGCTCTCACCGAGTCGCAAAAGCAGGAACAGTACGCAGTGCCGCTTGTGGGAAGGGTCGCGGCGGGTTCGCCCATTCTCGCCCAGGAACATGTCGAGAAAACCTATTTTCTCGATCCGTCTCTTTTTGCCGAAAAGCCGGATTATCTTTTGAAGGTCAGGGGATTGTCGATGCGGGATATCGGCATTCTGGAAGGCGACCTTGTCGCCGTCCGGAAAACGGAAAAGGCGCGAAACGGGCAGATCGTCGTGGCACGTCTGGGCGATGATGTGACGGTCAAGCGCTTCCGCAAGACCGGTCAGATGATCGAGCTGATTTCCGAAAATCCGGATTTCAGGCCGATCCGGGTCCATACTGATGCAGACAGTTTCCGGATCGAGGGGCTGGTAGTCGGGCTGCTGCGTACCTGGCAGTGATTCATTCCCGGAGACCGGGTGTCAGCCGTTTTTCGATTTGTCGTGCGATACCGCGCAGGATATTGACTTCTTCCGTTTCAAGGCCGCTACGTGAAAACAGTCTTTTCAGCCGTGGCATCAGTTTTTTGGGGTTGTCGGGATTCAGGAATCCGATGGCGATCAGGGCTGCTTCCAGATGAGTCAACATGCCGTGAATCTGTTCGACGGATGCAGGTTGTCCATGGAAACCGACATGACTGTTTTCCGTTACGGACATGTTGTTTCCTGTCAGGGCGATCCGGCTTTCATAGGCCAGGACCTGGACGGCCTGTGCGAGATTGAGCGATGAATAATCCGGGTTGGCGGGAATGTGGATGAGTGCTTGACAGGATTCGACAGCATCGTTCGGCAAGCCGTAGCGTTCGTTTCCGAATACGAACGCGCAGTCGATCCGTTTGTCGGGCAAGACGGTTTCTGCAAACTGTCTGGGTGTCATGACGGGGGGTGAAAACTCGCGCAGTCGTGCCGATACAGCGGCGGCGAACCGGCAGTTTTCCAGCGCTTTGTCCATGTCGTCAACGATTCGGGCGTTTTCCAGAACGTCCTGTGCGCCACTGGCGAAAGCGATGGTTTCTTCGTGTGTAAGGACATCGTCAAAACGGGGACGCACCAGTACAAGACGATGGAATCCCATCGTCTTGATGGCACGTGCCGCTGCGCCGACATTGCCGGGATGGCTGGTTTCGACAAGGACAAAACGCAACGAGTGAAAAATGGATGTGTCGGTTTCTGGCTGGTTCATTTACAATATAAGGTTTATGAAAAACAAAACAGTATATTCCGGTTATAGCTTGCTTTTTGCCGGTTTTGCCTGTTTTCGGTGAATCATTATGACACCGTGCCTTTTTTTCCGATACGGCCGGTGCTGTTTTTATACGAATACGCTATGCAACCAATGCTCAACACGGCGGTAAAGGCCGCACGCCTTGCCGGAACGATCATCAATCGCGCTTCATTCGATCTGGAGCAGATCGCCGTCGAACAGAAAGAACAGAACGATTTCGTCACGGAAGTGGACAAGGCTGCCGAGGCGAAGATCATCGATGTGCTGCTCTCCGCTTATCCGTCGCATGCCGTTTTGGCCGAAGAATCGGGCGCCTCGAACGGTTTGAATGACGAAAGCGAAAATGTCTGGATCATCGACCCGATCGATGGAACGACCAATTTCATGCACGGTTTTCCCTGTTATTGTGTTTCCATCGCATTGCGCCAGAGAGGTGTGATTACACAGGGTGTCATCTATGATCCGGTTCATAACGATCTGTTTACGGCATCGAAGGGGGCCGGCGCTTTTCTGAACAACCGTCGTATCCGGGTGAGCAAGACGGACCGTCTTTCCAGAGCGCTCATCGGAACGGGTTTTGCCGGGCGCAAGAAAAATCCGGAAGCGCTGAAGGAATTTCTGCGTATGTTCGAGACCATGACAATGAATTGCCAGGCCGTTCGCCGTCCGGGCTCGGCTGCGCTGGATCTGGCTTATGTGGCATGTGGCCGGTATGACGGTTATTACGAAAAGGCGCTCCATATCTGGGATATCGCTGCCGGTTCGCTGCTGGTATCGGAAGCGGGCGGTATCGTCGCCGATTTCAGTGGTGAGTCCGGTTTTCTGGAATCCGGCAATATCGTGGCGGGTACACCCAGAGTGTTCGGCCAGATGCTTCCCTTGCTGCAAGCGGCTGAATAAGGCGTGACCGGTCGCTGCGGCTCCTGATATGTATCCGGGTTCGACGGGAAAACGGTTGGATCTGTTTTGCCAGGTCATCGACAATTTCGGTGATGCGGGGGTTTGCTGGCGACTTGCCAGACAGCTTTCCGTTGAATACGGTTTCAGCGTCAGGCTGTGGATCGACAAGCTGGCGGTTCTGCAAAAAATCTGTCCGGAAATCATGCCCGACCGTGATGAGCAAAAAGTTTCCGGCATTTCGGTTCTGCACTGGCCGCAGGCATTTCCGTCCGTTTCTCCGGACGATATTCCCGATGTGGTCATCGAAGGTTTCGGCGCACGTCTGCCGGAATCCTATGTTCGCCGGATGGCCGACAGACTGCGCGCACCGGTCTGGATCAATCTGGAATACCTGAGTGCGGAATCATGGGTCGGAGAGAGCCATCTCATGGCTTCGCCACAGTCATGGATAGCACTGACGAAATATTTTTATTTTCCCGGATTTGCAGTCAATACCGGCGGTCTGATACGTGAGGCCGGATTGTTTGCCAAACGTGACGAATGGCAGGCCGATCCGCACAGATCAGTCCGTTTCTTGTCGCCGGATACTGTGAAAGACACTGGACGTCCGTTGCTGGTTTCTCTTTTCTGCTATCCCGAAGCGCCGGTACTTTCGTTGTTCGACTTGTTGGGGCGTTGTGGCCGTGAGGTCGTTTGTCTGGTGCCGGAAGGAGTCGTTTCAGATGTGCTGGCATCGTTCATGCAGCGATCGGCACAGGCCGGTACCCGGTTTCGCAAGGGAACATTGACCGTCAGGATATTGCCGATGGTGCCACAGGCCGATTATGATCGCTTGTTATGGTCTTGCGATCTCAATTTCGTTCGGGGAGAGGACTCGTTCGTGCGCGCGCAGTGGGCCGCGCGGCCTTTTGTCTGGCATATCTACCCGCAGGAAGACGATGCACACCGCGTCAAGCTAGATGCTTTTCTCGATTGCTATCTGGCGGGATTGCCTGTAACGCATGCGGAAACGGTAAGGCGCTTCTGGTATGCCTGGAACGGGGTTGGCGGTATGCGATGCGATAGCGAAACCGGTGAAAAATTTCTGGAAATTTTGCCATCATTGAAACAATATGGCGACGACTGGGCGAAAAAATTGGCTCTCCATGCAGATTTGGCGTCCGGTTTGGTACGATTTATCAATACTTTGCGTTAAAATAACGCCGTTTTTCCGAAATAAACGATCCGGCGCCGGTAATGTCCAGAGCGGCGGACGGAGTTTTTTTGTTTATTGTTCAATCCATTTTTTACCTATTTTTATGAAAACTGCACAAGAAGTACGCGCCGGCAATGTCGTCATGGTCAACAACGAACCGATGGTTGTTCTGAAATCGGAATACAGCAAATCGGGTCGTAATGCCTCTGTCTGCAAGATGAAAATGAAGAATCTGCTCAACGGTTCCAACATGGAAGCCGTTTATCGTGCGGATGACAAGTTCGATGTTGTTGTGCTGGACAAGAAGGAAGTCACGTATTCCTATTTTTCCGATCCGCACTATGTCCTGATGGATGCCGAATACAACCAGTATGAAGTCGATGCGGAAAACATGGGTGACGCACTGAATTACATTGAGGACGGCATGCCGTGTGAAGTCGTTTTCTACAACGACCGCGCCATTTCCGTCGAATTGCCGAACACGGTGATCCGTGAAGTCGTCTATACCGAACCGGCAGTCAAGGGCGACACGTCTTCCGGCAAGGTCATGAAGTCGGCCAAACTGGCAACCGGTTTTGAAATCCAGGTTCCGCTGTTTGTCGAAATCGGCGACAAGATCGAAATCGATACCCGTACCGGTGAATACCGCAGCCGCAGCAAATAAGGCTTGTCAGGACGGGATGATCCGCCGTCTGTTACGGAAGCGGCACGCGCTGGCGTGCCGTTTTTCTTGAAAAACGTACTGAAATGGCAGGTATTGTGCCGTCAACGATTAAATATATATTCAAAAAGGAGCCGACATGGCAGTCCGCAGCATGACAGCTTACGCCACGACATCGCTTGAAACGGTGGCTGGAACTCTCACGATTGAACTGAAAAGCGTCAATTCTCGTTTTCTGGATTTGCAGTTCAGAATGAATGACGAGTTCAGGGCATATGAGCCGTTTTTCCGCGAATCGATCATGCAGAATATCAGGCGGGGCAAGGTGGAATGCCGTCTGTCTTTTGCGCGAGGGGCACAGAACCCGTCTTCCATGAAGCTCAATCAGGCGCTGTTGCAGGAATTGTCGGGCTTGCAGCGCGAAATCAGGGAACTGTATCCGGAAGCGCAAGCCATGTCGGTGAATGAATTGTTGCGCTGGCCCGGCATGATTGAAGAAGCATCGCCCGATCAGGAAACGTTGCAACGACAGGTCAAACAGGCCATGGCCGATACCCTGGGCGCTTTCACCGCCGAAAGGGAACGGGAAGGGGCGGCCTTGACGAAAACGCTGGTCGAACGTGTCGTCATGATGCAGCACATCGTCGGACATATCGAGCCGCTGATTCCGAAGATGGTCGAACAGTTCAAACAAAAAGCGATCGAGCGGATGCAGGAAGCGCTGGGCGTGGCGATAGAGGGTGGTGTACCGGCGACGATGACGCAGCAGGAAGCCGTGGAACGGATCCGCCAGGAAGTGACGTTATACGGTATGCGGATCGATGTTGCCGAAGAACTGTCCCGCCTGAAAATCCATCTGGATGAGACGCGTTCCATTCTGGAAAAAGGCGGACTGGTCGGCAAGCGTATGGATTTCATGTTGCAGGAATTGAACCGTGAAGCCAATACACTGGGTTCCAAGGCGGCGATCAAGGAATTGTCCGATGCATCCATGGAACTGAAATTGCTGATCGAGCAGATACGGGAGCAGGTCCAGAATCTGGAATGATATTTATGCCTTATATGCAAGCGGGATGTTTGTACATCCCGCTCTTTTATTGTGCAGGGAAACAGGAGCGATGGTGAAATGCATGTGGTTCCATGTGGCGGAGATGACAACGGCGCAATCAGTTCCCGCCAATGTCGGGCAGGTTTGTCGCATGGCTGTCATGTCGTTCTGGATGGCATATAATTTCTTACCTGAAAAACCGGCTTGCCGGTGGATGAACAATGCGATGGATGAAATGTCGGAGTGCGGAAAATGGCGAATGTCGGCAAGACTGTGATGGTGACCGGAGCGGCCGGTTATATCGGTTCACATACCTGTGTGGAATTGCTGGAGGCGGGTTACGAAGTGGTTGCTGTGGACAATCTGTGCAACAGTTCACGCAAATCGCTGGAACGGGTACAGCAAATTACCGGCAAAAAGCTGGTTTTCCATGAGGCGGATATTCGTGATGCGGATGCCATGGAAAAGATATTCGGACAATCCGCTGTCGATGCGATCATTCATTTCGCAGGACTGAAAGCGGTGGGAGAGTCTGTGGCGAAGCCGCTGATGTATTACGATAACAATGTCGCCGGTACCGTGGCGCTGCTGCAGGTGGCGAAAAAAGCCGGTGTCCGCCATTTTGTGTTCAGTTCGTCGGCGACGGTTTATGGCGATCCGGATTATTCGCCGGTACCGGAAACGGCCAGATTGTCTGTCGCCAACCCGTATGGTCGTTCGAAACTGATGATCGAGGAAATCCTGAACGATCTGTCGTTCTCCGATGCTTCATGGGCGGTTGCCATATTGCGTTATTTCAATCCTGTCGGCGCACATCCCAGCGGACTGATCGGTGAAGATCCTCACGGTATTCCAAACAATCTCATGCCGTATGTCGCGCAAGTCGCAGTCGGAAGGCTCAGGGAGCTGGCGGTTTTCGGCGATGATTATCCGACAAAGGACGGTACCGGCGTCCGGGATTATATTCATGTTATGGATCTGGCACGCGGACATGTGGATGCGCTGGCATACCTGTTCCGTGAGCACAAGGGTTTTACCGTCAATTTGGGAACAGGGGTCGGATACAGTGTACTGGACGTCGTCCATGCCTTTGAAAAGGCATGCGGGAAACCGGTTCCGTACCGGATCGCGCCGAGACGTGCCGGCGATGTACCGCTGTATTATGCCGATCCGTCTCTGGCGGCATCGCTTCTTGGCTGGAAAGCGCGCTATGACCTGGATGACATGTGTCGTGATTACTGGAACTGGCAAAGCAGCAATCCGGACGGGTATGTCTGAAAGATGTCTTGTCGTGTTGACGGGATGACGGTTTTCGGTGGGTGATGGCGTGCCGGAAAATCATTCCTTTTTTCATTATCGGGTGATATGCATTGTACCTGTCGTGATGTCGTGCAAAACAGGCAGTTGGGATATGCCGGTTTGCAGTCTGTCGGTACAGTTTGCTCCGGTATGGGCATAAAAAATCCGGCAAATGTCGAAACATTTGCCGGACATCGTGGGTTTTACGCCGGATTTACAGAACGCTGGAGATTGCGCTGACGACGTAATCAAGGTTGTGCGAGTTCAGTGCCGCCACGCAAATGCGCCCGGTGCTGACGATATAGACCGAAAATTCGTTTTTCAGGCGTTCGACCTGTTCCGGTATCAGACCGGAATAGGAGAACATGCCGTTTTGGCGGGTGATGAAGCTGAAGTCTTCGCCGTATTTCCGTGCTGTGAGTTCTGCAGCCAGTTTGTGGCGCATTTCGTGGATACGGACGCGCATGCCGGTCAGTTCGTTTTCCCACATCTGGCGCAGTTTTTTATCGGAAAGCACTGTCGCCACGATCTTGGCGCCGTAAATCGGCGGGTTGGAATAGTTCGTCCGGATGATGCGCTTGAGCTGTGACAGGGTGCGTGCCGCTTCATCCGCATTGCCAGCGACGATGCTGAACGCGCCGACACGTTCGCCATACAGGGAAAAGGATTTCGAGAAAGAATTGGATACCAGTACGGGCGTATATTGCGACGAGAATCGGCGAACGATTCGGCCATCGGATTCGATGCCGTCGGAAAAACCCTGATAGGCCATATCCAGAAACGGGATGAGCTTGCGGGTTTTGACGATGTCGATGATTGCGTCCCATTGGTCGTCCGACAGGTCTGCACCGGTCGGATTATGGCAACAGGCATGCAGTACGACGATCGAACCGGCGGGCAGAACACTGATGGTGTCGGCCATGCCGGAGAAGTCCACGCCCCGGGTGAGCGGGTCATAGTATGGGTAGGTATTGACCTTGAAGCCGGCGTATTCGAACAGGGCACGATGGTTTTCCCAACTGGGGTCGCTGATCCAGACCTGCGAACCCGGAGAAAAACGTTTGAGAAAGTCGGCGCCGATTTTCAGCGCGCCGGTTCCGCCGATGGCCTGTACGGTAGCAACCCGTTTCTGGTTGACGACATCGCTGGTTTCGCCGAATACCAGCTTCTGGACAGCGTTGTCATACAGCGGCAGGCCGTCGATCGGCAGATAGGTGTGCGGGCTGCCCTGTGCGGTGATCTGTTTCTCGGCTTCCTGAACGCATTCGAGCAGGGGAACCTTGCCGTTGTCGTCATAATAGACACCGACACCGAGATTGATTTTGTTCGGGTTGGTATCGGCATGAAAAGCCTCGGTGATCCCCAGAATGGGATCGCGTGGCGCCATTGGAATGGCGGAAAAGATGGTTTCCGGAATAGATTGGTTCATCGTGTTAACATTCAATATCTAGTGCAAGATGCAATCCGCATCATCGTGCATGAAGCAACCGGTGCAGAGCGAAAAAACAAAATTTTTTTGCTTTTTCCAACGGCTAACATCTTATCAAAGGTATGAACCTCATGTCTCACTTATCGCTTATTTCTTCGAAAAAAGATGGCGGAAAAGTCGTTACCTTCCCGAATTCCCCTTTCAGGCTGCATCAGCCGTTTCCGCCTTCCGGCGATCAGCCGGAGGCAATCGACAAGCTGGTGGAAGGGATCGGCGACGGATTGTCGTTCCAGACATTGCTTGGTGTGACGGGGTCTGGAAAGACCTATACGATGGCCAATGTCATCGCCCGTCTCGGACGTCCCGCTATCGTGTTCGCGCCGAACAAGACGCTGGCTGCACAGCTGTACAGCGAGTTCCGTGAGTTTTTCCCGGAAAATGCCGTGGAATATTTCGTCAGCTATTACGATTATTACCAGCCGGAGGCTTATGTTCCGCAACGCGATTTGTTCATCGAGAAGGATTCGGCGATCAACGAGCATATCGAGCAGATGCGCCTGTCATGTACCAAGTCGCTCATGGAACGGCGTGATGTGGTGATCGTGGCGACGGTATCGGCCATTTACGGTATCGGCAATCCGAACGAATACCATCAGATGATCCTGACCTTGCGCACACATGACAGAATGCCGTACCGCGATGTGATCGCGCGGCTGGTCCAGATGCAGTACAAGCGCAATGATATGGAATTTGCCAGAGGAACGTTTCGCGTACGTGGCGATACGATCGATGTGTTTCCTGCCGAAAACGCCGATTATGCGTTGCGTATCGAGATGTTCGACGACGAAGTCGAAAGCCTGCATTTCTTCGACCCGTTGACCGGCAAGGTATTGCAGAAAATTCCGCGCTTTACGATCTATCCAGGATCACATTACGTCACGCCACGTGCAACGGTTTTGCGCGCGATCGAAACCATCAAGGACGAGTTGCGCGAGCGGAAGGAATGGTTCCGCAAGAACGGCAAGTATGTCGAGGAACAGCGTATCGACCAGCGAACCCGTTTCGATCTGGAAATGCTGCACGAACTGGGATTCACGAAGGGAATCGAAAATTATTCGCGTCATCTGACCGGTATGAAGCCCGGTGAGCCGCCGCCGACGCTTGTCGATTATTTGCCGAGCGATGCCCTGATGTTTCTGGATGAATCCCATGTCACGATCGGGCAGTTGAACGGGATGTATAACGGAGACCGTTCGCGCAAGACGAATCTGGTGGATTACGGTTTTCGTCTGCCGTCTGCGCTGGACAACCGTCCTTTGCGGTTCGATGAATTCGAAAGCAAGATGCGGCAGACGGTTTTCGTCTCTGCCACGCCCGCTGCTTATGAATTGTCGCATTCGGGGCAGGTCGTCGAACAACTGGTTCGTCCGACGGGACTTGTCGATCCTGCTATCGAAGTCAGGCCGGCGGCGACACAGGTCGATGATCTGCTTTCGGAAATTCATGACCGTGTGGAAAAAAGCGAGCGGGTTCTGGTGACGACGCTGACCAAGCGCATGGCGGAGCAGCTGACGGAATTCCTGACGGAAAACGGGGTGCGCGTCCGTTATCTGCATAGCGATATCGATACGGTCGAACGTGTGGAAATCGTCAGGGATTTGCGTCTGGGAACTTTTGATGTGCTGGTCGGTATCAATTTGTTGCGCGAAGGGCTGGATATTCCGGAAGTGTCGCTGGTTGCGATTCTGGATGCGGACAAGGAAGGGTTTTTACGTTCGGAACGCAGCCTCATCCAGACGATCGGACGTGCGGCGCGCAATCTCAATGGTGCCGCGATTCTGTATGCCGATACCATGACCGATTCGATGAAGCGGGCGATCGACGAAACGGAAAGGCGACGTGCGAAGCAGTTGGCTTATAACGAACAACACCAGATTACGCCATCCGGCATCATGAAAGAAGTTCGGGATCTGATCGACGGGGTATTCCATCCGCAAGATCGTTTGCAGACACCACATGTCGCCAGCGAGCAGGCGCAATATGAGGTGATGTCGGAAAAGGAATTGAGCCGTGAAATCCGGAAACTGGAAAAGCAGATGGCGGATTATGCAAAAAATCTGGAATTTGAAAAAGCGGCGAAAGCGCGGGATCAGTTGCATTTGTTACGTGAGCGGGCATTCGGCGCAGCCGTGATCGACAGGATAAGGCTGGAAGCGGCGGGCAAAGCCGGCAAGACCGGAAAGGCGGGTAAAAAATGACGGATTTTCCGGAAGTCATCGAAAAAACGCTGGAAAGAGCGCATTCCAGTTGGATACCGGTATTGCGGGAGGGGCTGGCGGAGATTGCCCGGCAGACGCCCGATTATCTGGAAACGCTGGCGGATGATGTGTTTTTACCGACTGGTAACAGGCTTTTCGCTGCATTTTCACAACCGGTGGAATCTGTGCGGTATGTGCTGGTGGGCGAAGGACCTTATCCCAGAGCGGAAAGCGCATCGGGCTATTGTTTCATGGATGCGGCCGTTACGGACTTGTGGTCGGAAAACGGTTTGTCCAAACCGGTCAACCGGGCGACTTCGTTGCGCAATTTCATTAAGATGCTGTGGGTCGCCGAAGGCAAGGTCGCGCCCGACAATACAGGTGGAGAGGCGATGAAAGCGGTGGCGCGGCAGGCGCTTGCCAAGGGGGCACCGTATATCCGGACGCTGGACGAAATGCAGGAAACGATGCTGGAAAAGGGGTTTTTGCTGTTGAATGCCACACTGGTTTACCGACAGCATGTTCCTGTAGCACGGGAAGCGCGTGCATGGCAACCGTTTTTTCATGTGGTGCTGGAAGCATTGGCCTTGGCAAGCCGGAACCGGCCGGAAAAAACCGTGCTGGTACTCTGGGGAAAAATGGCCGGGAAACTCTTGTCGCTTCCCTTGTCCGCTTCGTTCGACTGCAAGGTATCGGAACATCCATACAATTTGTCTTTTATCGGAAACCTGACCATGCAATCGCTGTTTCGGCCGATGGCGCTTTTGTACAGGCATGGAAAACGGCCGGATGGCTCACGAACCGCAAATTAACGGTTTTCATTCTTTTTATTCGGTGGCATTATTGAACCATCTGTCAATCTTCACGAAACGAGAAAATGTCTAATTCTGAAATCATCCGTTCCAATGGTCGTCCGCTCGATGCCATGCGGTCTATCGCATTTGTCCGCAACTATACCAAATATGCCGAAGGTTCTGTCCTGACGGTGTTCGGCGATACCAAAGTGATCTGTACCGCCAGTATCGAGGAATCGGTGCCACCGTTTCTGCGGGGCAGGGGGCGCGGATGGCTGACGGCGGAATACAGCATGCTGCCGCGTTCGACGCATACCCGGATGGAACGTGAGGCAGTTCGCGGTCGCCAGTCCGGACGGACACAGGAAATCCAGCGTCTGATCGGTCGTTCGATCCGCGCGGCATTCGACCTCAATGCGTTTGGCGAACGTACCCTGAAACTGGATTGCGATGTGATTCAGGCGGACGGCGGCACCCGTACCGCTTCGATCAGCGGAGTCATGATCGCTGCCTATGATGCGTTTTCCCTGATGGTGGAAGAGGGCCTGATCGAAAAAGTGCCGCTGCGCCATTTCGTCGCAGCCATATCGGTTGGTATCATCCAGGGTGTCCCTATGCTGGATCTCGATTATCAGGAAGACAGTTCTTGCGATACGGACATGAATGTCGTCATGACGGAATCGGGTGAGTTCGTCGAAATCCAGGGAACGGCCGAAGGCGGCGCCTTCAGTCATGCCATGCTGGGAGAAATGCTCGGTATGGCACAGAAAGGTATTGACGAACTGATCCATATGCAAAAACAGGTTCTGGGGCGTGAAGATTCCTGAGGCTGGCCGATGACCAAAGAAATCGTGCTGGCTTCCGGCAATCCCGGAAAGCTCAGGGAATTCCGCCAGATGCTCGAACCGGCGGGCTATCGTGTCGTTCCACAGTCGGACTATCAGGTCAGCGAGGCAGATGAGCCTTATTTCACATTTGTGGAAAATGCGCTGGCCAAGGCGCGTCATGTCGCAAGGCAAACCGGAAAACCGGCGCTGGCCGATGATTCAGGCCTTTGTGTGAATGTGCTGGGCGGCAGGCCGGGGGTGCTCTCGGCGCGTTATGCCGGAGAACCCAAGTCGGATGATCGCAACAATGCCTTGCTGATTCATGAATTGTCCGGAATCGCAGACCGGGCAGCCAATTATTATTGCGTGCTGGTTTATGTGCGTTCGGCCGATGATCCGCAGCCCGTCATCGCCGATGGAAGGTGGTTCGGAAAAATTATCGATCAGCCCAAAGGTACCAACGGATTCGGTTACGACCCGTATTTCTGGATACCGGAGTTCGGCAAAACGGCTGCCGAACTGTCACCCGAAGAGAAAAACAGCCATTCCCATCGTGGTCTGGCGCTTCGTGCGCTATTGGAGAAATTATCGTGATTCCGATCAGGCCGGTGATGGTGGACGGGTCCGTCAAGGTGGATGCCGGTAAGACGGAGGGTGGAATGACGCCGCATTTCGAGGTATTGCCGCCGCTTGCCCTGTATATCCATATTCCCTGGTGTATCCGCAAATGCCCGTACTGTGATTTCTATTCCCACGAGAAGCATTCGACTTTGCCGGAAAATGACTATCTGGCTGTTTTGCGTCGTGATCTGGAACTGTCGTTGCCCATGATCCGGGGACGGAAAGTTTCCAGTATTTTCATCGGTGGCGGAACGCCCAGTCTGCTTTCAGCGGCGGGTATCGACAAGCTCTTGTCCTTCGTTCGTGAACTTGTACCGGTACTGCCTGACGCTGAAATCTCTATGGAGGCGAATCCCGGAACTTTCGAGGCGGGACGTTTCAAATCCTACCGTGAAAGCGGTATCAACCGGCTTTCCATCGGTATCCAGAGCTTCAATCAGCAGCTTTTGCATACGCTTGGGCGTATCCATGACATGGATGAAGCCAGAAATGCAGTCGAAATCGCGCAACGGTATTTCGACAATATCAATCTGGATTTGATGTACGGTTTGCCGGAGCAGACACTGGCACAATTGCAGGACGACATCTCGACAGCCTTGTCTTTCGGAACGCAACATTTGTCGTTGTACCAGCTGACCATCGAACCGAATACCTATTATTTCAAGCATCCGCCTGCCTTGCCGGACGAAGATACGATCGACCGCATGCAAAAATGGCTCGAAGATGCGACGGCGGATGCCGGTTTCGCTCATTATGAAGTTTCCGCTTATGCGCGGAGCGGGCGGCAATGCTGGCACAACAGGAATTACTGGCTGTTCGGCGACTATCTGGGTATCGGTGCGGCGGCGCACTCGAAAATCACCTTGCCCGACCAGCGTATCATCCGGCAGATGCGGTTGCGTAATCCCGAATTGTACATGCGCGATATCGCGCAAGGCATTCCGCTGGAAGAACAGTTCGATGTACCGGTCGCCGATCTCGGATTCGAATTCATGCTCAATGCGTTGCGATTGATGGATGGTTTTTCACCAGCCCTGTTTACCGAAAGGACCGGTCTGCCGGTTTCAGTACTCGACAAACCGATGGAAAAAGCGTTAGGGCGAGGTCTTCTGGAAGTCACTCCTGTCCATATCCAGCCGACGGCGCTGGGCAAGCGGTTTCTGAACGACTTGCAACAGATTTTCCTGCCGGACTGACGGGAAAAGATTGCTGGCATGTGACCGGTTCGTGCAAGGTTTCGTATGTGGCAGGTGCGTCCGGACTGAAGGAACGGCGGGATAAAGCCCGTCTCCGGAGCGAAAGCGGTGAGGGAAACTGGCGGAAGGGGTGGGATTCGAACCCACGGATGCTTGCACATCGCCGGTTTTCAAGACCGGTGCATTAGACCACTCTGCCACCCTTCCGGAAAAGAGAAATTATACAGGAAGTTCCACCCTGTGCGCGAGTTTGTGTGGGCTGTGTTTGATCGAAGTGTGTCAAATATGTGTGTCACGCTTCATGAAGGTGACTGACGAAGTCGATCCGGCTGATGGCAGGATGTCCAGACGGTGCATGCAAACAGGTGGCATTTTCCGGTCTGCAAAGATCATATGGTCTGCAATCGTCCGGAAAACACCGGTTTCCTGTCACGCATTCGATGTCATATTCCCTGAAGAAGGGGCATCGTCCTTTTTGGCGGAACTTTTGAACTGTGCGTTGTAAAGCGCCTTGTATGCACCGTTTTCGATTTCCATCAATTCGTTGTGCGAACCGGTTTCGATGATTTCTCCCTGATTGATGACAACGATTTTGTCGGCGTTGCGGATAGTGGACAGGCGATGCGCGATGACGAAAACGGTTCTGTTTCGCATCAGATTGTCGATCGCTTTCTGTACAACCGCCTCGGACTTGTTGTCCAGTGCGGATGTCGCTTCGTCCAGAATGATGATCGGTGCATTCTTGATGAATGCACGCGCAATTGCGACACGTTGTTTTTGTCCACCGGAAAGGAGAATACCGCGCTCACCGATATAGGTGTCCAGTCCGTTTTCAAGGGAGTCGATAAAGTCGGTCAGGTATGCCATATCCAGCGCATTGCGTATTTCTTCCTCGGTGGCATCCGGTTTTCCCATGCTGACATTTTCACGAATCGTGCCGGCAAACAGGAAATTGTCCTGAAAGACAACGGCGATCTGGTCTCGCAGACTGGTCAGGGTGAAATCGCGAATATCTGTACCGTCTATCAGAATCTGGCCAGACGCAACGTCATAAAAACGGGGCAACAGGCTGACGATCGTGGATTTCCCGCCGCCCGAATTGCCGACTAATGCAATACTTTGACCGACATTGACCTTCAGATTGATGTTTTTGAGAATCGGTACATCCGGACGATAGCTGAAATTGACGTTTTTGAATTCGATTGTGTCATGGACGGCCTTGAGTTCGACGGCGTCTTTCTTGTCATGGATAGCGGGGGTGGCGTC
>CAKQQG010000033.1 GCA_934270705.1 uncultured Oxalobacter sp.
CAAATATACCGATCGTGAAGGCATCGAGCGTTACGCTACCGAAATCATCGGGGATACCATGCAGATGCTGGGCAGTCGTCAGGGGGCCGGTGATCCGCCGGATGATCGTGGTTACCAGCCCGCAGCACGGCAGGCACAGGGCAATGCGGCACGTCAGCCGGCAAGCCGCGCACCGGGGTTGTCGGATATGGATGACGATATTCCGTTCTGAAGGCGAGGGAATGCATAACGAACCGGTTTCGGGTTGCCGAACCGGTTTTTTTGTGCCTGACCATTCCGGTATGTGCTGACGAAGCCGAATTTATCGTTGTTGCAGGCTGTTGATGATTCGTTTGCCTGCCAGCCAGACCAGCAGAGCGAAAATGCCGGTGGCGCACAAGGCCATGCTGAAACTGCCGGTGTATTCCCTGACCGTGCCCAGTACCAGTGTCAGCATGACATTGGCGATATTGGCGATCATGTTCATGAAACCGGCGGCGGTAGCCAGATAAACGGGCGGCATGACACTGCCGGTCAGACTGAAAATGGAGCCGTAATTGGAGCCGCCGAGAATGGCGAGCAACATGCCGACGGCCAGTCCGAAACCGGGATGTCCGGTCAGACCCAGTACGATATAGAGGATACCGATCGTCAAAACGGCGGTGTTGGTGATCCAGCTGCGAGAAAACCAGCGCAACAGAGTGCTGCCGTAGGCACGTCCCAGCGTGCCGGCCAGAAGGACGAAGCCGGTGGCAAGGCTCCATGTCATGGCGGTGCTGGTTTCATCCATATCGGCCAGAATGGAAGGAAGCCACTGGCCGAGGTTGTTCAATGTGCCGTAGGACAGACCGTGGAACATGCCCAGCGCCCAGATCGGAACGGAAGTCGAAACCGTACCCAGGGCATGAAGCAGATTGCCCAGCGATCCGGATGAGGCGCCGGTGTTTTTCCGGATGCGTGCCGGAAGCAAGAGCGACAAGGCGGTGACGGTCACAGCCAGTGCAGCCGGAATGAGATAGGAAAAGCGCCATGCCTGATCGCCCAGATAAGGCAGCGTGACGAACGGCAGCATCGTCCCCAGACAGAAAGCTGCGCCCTGTATCCCTTGTGCCTGTGCGACTTTTTCAGGGGGTGCCAGCATGCCGGTGACCTTGACGCCGGCAAGAAACAGGGTGCCTGAACTCAATCCTGCCATGAAACGCAATCCGGTTGCCAGCATGGGATCGTCGGGTGCGAGAAACGGCAGACAGTTGGCGACGACAGCGATGGCGATAGCGATCAGAAATCCGCGATATACGCCGATTTTGTCGAGGATCAGGCCTGCCGGAAGCTGGACAAGGCTGTGCGACCATAGCAAGCCACTCAAGAAAAGGGAAAGACCGGCATAGCCGATACCGAAAAGGGACATGAATTGCGTACTGAGCGGGGCGACGCTCATGAAAAAGTATCCGGCGCTGATGCTGATGATGGCGGGAAACCAGATGATCGTGAACATGGTGTATGCGATATAACGGTAACAGGCCTGATCCGAATGGGTGGCAAGCATACGTTTCGGCTTGTTGTTTGGCAATATACCCGGGTACGGATGTGAAAAAAAATACTTTTTTTGTTTCCGATTTATACGTTTTCCGAATAAATGGCGGAACATGGCGCTAATACCGGCCATGTCGTACAGAGATTTCGCAACTGGGATATACTCGCCCGGTGATGGGCGGGTACCGGGCGTACCGGTATTTTCATGCACGGGTTTGCAAAAAAGCAGGCTGATATCCTGTTTGTGCTGATGTACTTCAGGTACCTTGCAAACGTATTTCGGGAAACATATGGAGCGTGGACAAACAAAACGGCATGATAACCGCAAGGCGGAGGGCTGGTGGCGTGTCTGTATGCGTTATTCGGGAACGCACTGGTTTTATGCTGTTTTTCTCTTGCTGTCGTTATTGACCATACTGGTGCTGTTCGTTCAAAGCGCCTTGCATGTCGTGTCGGACGGTGTCGGACTTGCGCTGCAATATGCCGTTGCAGGCGGTCTGGCGGGGTTTGCCGGAACGGCACTGGGTGCTGTCCCGGCGCTGGTGCTCAAGCGGTTGCCGGCCTATGTCGAGGATACCATGCTGGGATTCGCGGCCGGCATGATGATGGCGGCCAGTGCGTTTTCGCTCATTTTGCCCGGGCTGGATGCGGGGGCGTCCATGACGGGGAGCAAGGTTTACGGAGCGGGTGTCGTCGTTCTGGGTATGGCGTTTGGCGTTGTATTGATGTTGAGCCTGGACAAATTCACGCCGCATGAGCATGAGACGATCGGTACGTTCGGCCCCGGAAACGACCGTTTCAACAAAGTCTGGTTGTTCGTATTTGCGATTTCACTGCATAATTTGCCGGAAGGCATGGCGATCGGTGTCGGGTTCTCTCATGCCGATCTGGCGATAGGTTTGCCGTTGACCATCGCTATCGTCTTGCAGGATGTCCCGGAAGGGCTTGCTGTGGCACTGGCATTGCGGAGTGCCGGTGTCAGCCGGTTGAAGGCCGTTATGATTGCCGGTGCGTCCGGACTGTTCGAGCCTCTGGGCGCTTTGCTGGGTATCGGTATGTCCAGCGGTTTGGCCTTGTCGTATCCGATCGGGCTGGGATTCGCAGCAGGTGCCATGCTGTTTGTCGTGTCCCATGAAGTGATTCCGGAAACCCATCGCAATGGGCACCAGACGCCGGCGACTGTCGGATTGATGGCGGGATTCGCGCTGATGATGGTACTGGATACAACGTTGGGTTGAAATCGTACTCGCCGGGACGGTACATTACATCAGGTTCGGTTTTATGTCATACGATGGTAATATGTTTGCGGAATAATCGTTCCGGATGTGTAAGCCGGAACGGGTGTTTGGTCGGTTTGAGAGAAGGTATGTGAATGTTTGCTGCGATAGATCTTGGTTCCAACAGTTTCCGTTTGCATATCGGTGAATATGTCAATGGGGCGATATGTGTGGTCAAGAGCGCCAGAGAACCGAACAGACTGGCTGCCGGACTCGACAAAAACAATGTGTTGTCCAGAGAATCGATGGATCGCGGACTGGATGCACTCAAAAGGCTTCGTTCCATTCTGGAGGCATATCCCTTGTCCGACGTCAGGGTGGTCGCTACCAATACACTTCGTATCGCTGCCAATGCGCAGGATTTTCTTCAGGAAGCCGAAAAAGTTCTCGGATATCCGATCGAGGTCATATCCGGCGAGGAAGAAGGTCGCCTGATTTATCTCGGTGTCGCCAATGTGCTGTCAAGGCCCGGGGAAAAAAGGCTGGTGATCGATATCGGCGGCGGTTCGACGGAACTGATTTGCGGGCTGGGGCAGGATATCGAACGGGCCGAATCGTTCAGTGTCGGTACGGTACGTCAGAGTCTGGCGTTTTTTCATGACGGAATTATCGACGAGACTTCCTTCGAGGCGGCGATCTTGTCAGCGCGCAGCCAGTTCGAGGATGCGGTGGATTATTATCGCAGCAGTGGATGGACGGCGGTGTATGGTTCGTCGGGAACCATACGGGCGACGGCGGAAATTCTGGCAGTCAATGGGATCGGCGACGGTCGTTTCACGCTGGAAAATCTGGAATTGCTCAAGGCGCGGATGATTGAGGCCGGCCATTTGAATCGCCTGAAACTCGATGGTATCAAGGCTGAACGTGCTTCGTCGATTCTTGGAGGGTTGACGATTCTGATCGTGTTGATGAAGGATTTCGGTATCGACGTACTCCAGCCGATCGACGCCGGGTTGCGAATGGGAATCATGTGGGATATCTACCTGATGTCCACGCAGAAAGACCGGCGTGAGGAAGCGATCCGGAATATGCTCAAACGTTACCATGTCGATGAACAGCGTGCTCTTCGGGTCGCCAATTATGCGCTGGCGATATACAAACAGATGGCGCCCGAAGCAGACCGTTTCCTCAAGCTCCTGTACTGGAGCGCCCTGTTGCATGAAATCGGCATGTTCATTTCGCCGACAAATTATCACAAGCATGGGGCTTATCTGATCGAGCATGCCGACATGGCGGGTTTCACTTCACGTGAGCAGCGGCAGATGAGCCGATTCGTGCTCGGACAAAAGGGCAATCTCAAAAAACTGAACGGGATCATGACGGTGCCTGACGCCATCAAGGCGGTACTGGCCTTGCGGCTGGCGGTTATGTTCCAGCATGCCAGGGTCAGTTTCAAACCGGAAAAGATCAGGGTAAGGGTCAAATCGCGTCTGGATGTGACCTTGCCGAAAGAATGGCTGAATCTGTATCCGACACTGTTGTACTGGCTGGAACGCGAGTGCGACTGGTGGGAAGATGTCGGCATGACGCTGACGGTACGCACGACTTGAGGCCGGGTCATTTATAGAGACTGTAAACGCTCTTGCCCGGATTGGCCTTGATATGTGCCAGCCGGACGGCACGTTCCACGCTTAGGCGGGACAGGGAGACTTCGGGAAACTGGCTGCCGATCGTGGATTGCAAAATTCTGTGAACGGGATTTTTCAGTCGTGCAAGAATCAGTTTTTTGTTTTCCTTGCGCATTTCCACAAAAAAGTCGCGTAGTGCCTCGACACTGGTCGCATCCAGATCGGTGGTTTGCTCCAGACTCAAAATCACGGTATGAACGGGTTGGCTGTCTGCCGAGATGATATATCTGGCCTGCAGCAGGATGCGATCGGCATTGGCGAAAAACATGCTTTGATCCGGGCGCAGGATCAGGATGCCGGAAACCGGTTGCGCCTCCGGAAAAACGGACAGGCTGACGAAATCATGGCTTTGTCCCAGACGTCCCAGTACGGACACCGTTGATTTCGAGTTTTGTCGCAACATCATCAGCAAGCTGATGGCGATGGCGATCATCAGTCCCTGCAAGACACCAAGCAGTACGACGGCCAGAACGGATGAGACGATGAGCAAGCGATCGATTTTCCAGCTGAAATACAGTCTGAAACTGGAGAGAGAAAGGGTCGTCGCCATCGTGGATATGACGATTGCCGCGAGAACCGGAACGGGAATCCACTCGATGAAAGGCAATACGGTCAGGATGATGACCAGCGTGATGGCAAGGGCGTACAGGCCGGCCAGACGGGTTTTCGCGCCGTAGGCTTCGTTGGCGGCGGTTGCCGAATAGCCGGCACCGACAGGCATACCCTGAAAGATGCCGGAAACGAGGTTGGAAATACCGAGCGCGAAAAGGTCGCGGTTTGGATAGATCGTATCGTGATGTTTCATCGCAAAACTGCGGATGGAACCGTACGATTCGGCATACAGAATAAAGACCAGGGCGATGCCGATTTCAAAAAGTTGCATCCATTCCGGATAGCTCAGATTCGGCAGGGTGGGATTGTTGAGATTGAGTTGAATGCTGCCGACGTCGGGAATGCCGTATGAAGGCAGATCAAGCAACTTTCCTGCGACGATGCCGGCGATGATGACAAGGGTTCCGCAAGGAATGTTCCTGAACTGACCGTTCCTGATCCGGCGCAGCCATTCCATAAATGCGAGAAAGAGCAGGGCAAGTACCGTTACGGCAAGACAGGCATAGTTCCATGAATGGAATTGTCTCAATACATCCAGTATGAAAAGAAACAGGTTGTCTTTCTGGACGCTGATATTGAGCACAGCGGTGGATTGCTTGATGATGATGACGATCGCCAGCCCGAATGTGAATCCGCGGAGAACAGGTTTTGCGATGAAGTCGGTAACGTTGCCCATCCGGGTTGCGGCAGCCAGCAGGAAAATGATGCCGGTCATGATGACCAGACCGGAAGCCAGTATCAGGCGCAATCCGGCATTGTCTTCCGCCATGGTCATGGTCGTGGCGGCAAGAACGACGGCCGATGACGAAGTCGGCGAAACCAGGGCGAAGCGGCTGGAGCCCAGCAGACCGTAGCATAAAAGACCGGCGAACAAGCCGATAATACCGGCTTGCGCCGGCAAATTGCCGATACTGGAATAAGCCAGCGCCTGGGGCAAAAGCAATCCGGCGATGGACAAACCTGCAATGATGTCTTGCCAGTTCAGATAGCCGGCGTATCGGGTACGTATTTTTCGCAATGCTTCTTTGGCCGGCAGGTTCATGGGGTCGGTATGGGGTGGCGATATGTTCGGTGCGGTCAATACAAAATTCGCCCCTTTTTCAGGATGGGCGCATGCAAACCGGTATTTTCGGTATTGTATACAGTTTTGGCAAAACGATATTGTCCGGCATTCAAAAATGCCGCAGGAAAATATCCCCTGAAAGTCGCATTGTACGGAAGGCGATGCCTGCCGGGGACGACATGACACAATGGACGGTTCACCTGTCGGCAGGTTCGGTCTGGCTGGCTGCGGGCATTTCAGGAGATGGGGTATCCGGACGGGATTGCATGGGTTCCGGCATGGTTTCCGTCAGTGGAGAGTCGTCCGGTGTGATGGTTTCAGTCCCGGATGTGGCGGACTGGTTGGCGTTTTGCGTGACGGAGAAAATATCCGATGGTGTCGGACCTTGCAGTTCCTTGTGGACATGCGCGTCGTAAATTCCGGCGAGATATTGTTGTGCGCCGAACGGTGTTTGTTTTGTGCGCTGTTTGCGGCGGCGATAGGTGCCGTTCGGCAAGAGTTCCCATGAATTGGTATTGTCTTTCAGATAGTATTTGAGACCTTCGGTGATCACCCGTTTTTTCAGCGCAGGGTCAAGTACCGGATAGGCGACCTCTATGCGGCGGAACAGATTGCGCGCCATCCAGTCCGCGCTGGAAAGGTACAGATCGTGTTTGAGATCGTTGCGGAAGTAATAGATCCGTTCGTGTTCGAGAAAACGGCCGATAATCGAACGAACACGGATATTGTCAGACAGACCCGGCACGCCGGGACGCAGTGCGCAGGCGCCACGGACAATCAGATCGATTTTCACGCCGGACGATGATGCGAGATAAAGCGCACGGATGACGGATTCGTCGATGAGCGAATTCATTTTGGCGACGATCCTGGCAGGTCTGCCCTGGCGGGCGATCCGGATTTCGTTGAGAATCGCGCGTATCAGATGGCGGTGCAGGGTGAACGGCGCCAGCCAAAGGTAGTCCAGTTTTTTTGGGCGTGTCAGGCTGGTCAGGTGCAAAAACACTTCATTGACTTCACTGGTGATTTGCGGGTGTGCCGTCAGCAAGCCGAAGTCGGTATAAAGTTTCGTTGTCGTCGGGTGGTAATTGCCGGTACCCAGATGGCAATAATAGCGGTACGCTCCCTGCTCGCGGCGGATGACCAGTGCGAGTTTGGCATGGGTTTTCAGCCCCATCACACCATAGACGACTTGCGCGCCGGCCTGTTCGAGCTGTTGTGCCCAGTCGATATTTTGCTCTTCGTCGAAGCGTGCTTTCAGCTCGACGATCACGATGACTTCTTTTCCTTTGCTGGCGGCGGAAATCAGCGCTTCCATCAGTTCGGATGTCATGCCAACCCGATAGATGGTTTGCTTGATGACCACGACATCCGGATCATCGGCTGCGTTACGAATGAAGTCGATGACGGTTTTGAAAGTCTGGAAAGGATGATGCAGCAATATATCCTTTTTTTTCAGAATATCGAAAAGACTTCCGTTATTTTCGGCATCGGGATTGACCGAGGCCTGATAGGGCGGAAAATACAGGGAAGGCGTTTTGACGAAGTTGAAAATCTCCGACAGTCGCACCATATTGACCGGGCCGTTGACTCGGTAGAGATAATCTTCGTCCAGACCGAATTCATTGAGCAGGAACGCGGCGAGATCGTCAGGACAATTCTTGGCGACTTCCAGACGGACCGCAGCGCCGAAATGACGATTCTGCAAACTGATCTTGAGCGCTTGCCGGAGATTTTTGACTTCTTCTTCATCGACCCACAGATCGCTGTCGCGTGTCACTCTGAATTGTGAGTAGGCGATTACTTTTCGCTCGGGGAACAAGTCGGAAATGTGTGCGTGTATGACCGAAGAAAGCAGGCAGAAAGTGATGCCGTCGTCGGACAGTTCGTCCGGCAGTTTGATAACGCGCGGCAACGCACGTGGCGCCTTGACGATGGCGATCGCGCTGCCCCGCCCGAAGGCGTCTTTGCCCGCCAGCGAAATGATGAAATTGAGGCTCTTGTTGGCTACCTGCGGGAATGGGTGTGCCGGATCGAGAACGATCGGGGTCAGCAACGGGCGGATCTGGTTTTCGAAGTAGGATTTGACCCATGCGCGTTGCGCTTCGTTGCGATCGTTATGGCTGAGCAGATGAATGCCGTTTTTTGCCAGTTGTGGCAGGATTTTGTGGTTCAGCAGGGAATACTGGTGTTCGACCAGCGCATGGCACCGGACGCTGATCTGGTGAAGCAGGTTTCCGGCGTGTGTGATGGCGGTCTTGTCAGCACTTTGGCGGGCATGGAGACTGGAAACCCGGATTTCGAAAAATTCGTCCAGATTGCTGCTGCCGATGCACAAGTAACGCAAACGTTCCAGAAGCGGCAGACTTTCATCTTCCGCTTGCGCGAGAACACGGCGATTGAATTCGAGCAGGGAAAGATCACGATTGAGATACAGATTCGGTTCCAGTGAACCGACGGGCAGATTCTGGACTGGTTTGGTCACCATGGATGCACTTTCGGACACGATATATCCTGACGGTTGGATTGTTATGGTCCTATCATAGCAAAAAGAGGTGACGAAATGATGACAGCGGGCAATAACCATGCACTTTTGTCAGGTTATTGCCCGGATATGACGATATTCGCGCAGAATGTGAACGGATTTTGCCGAGTGACATGAATCCGTCATAGGGCAGAATCACTCGATGGTCAGCTGGGTACGTGCCGATCCTGCTTTTTTGGGCAGGCGCAATTCGAGAACACCATCCCGGTAGGTTGCGCTTGCGCGGGTTTCATCGACATCTTGAGCCAGTGCGAAACTCCGGCTCTGGACACCATGGTAACGTTCGCTGCGTACCGGTTTGCCATCGGCCTGTTCTTCGGCTTCTTTTTTGACTTCGAATTCGATCGTGACGAAATTGCCTTCCACCGTGACCTTGATGTCTTCTTTCGAGACGCCGGGAGCATCTGCCTTGACGATGTAGGCGTTATCCGTTTCGGACACGTCGATTTTGATGCGAGGTTCGGCTTCCCAGCTGCTCCAGGGCGAAGCCAGCCGGTAATTGTTGAAAAATTCGTCCAGATTGCGTAATGGTTCGAAACGGCTGATTTCATTGAACGGGTTGAAATTGGAAAGCATGTTGGACATGGTTGTCTCCCTGTGGGAAAAGACAGACGGTAACGTTGTCTTTCGGGTTGATGGAAAATCGCGTATTGCGTTTTTAAGTTAGCGCCTTTTCGAGAAGCGTCCTTGAGGGCGATCAATGGGAAGACGTTACGGTTTCCGACAATAATTTTTTCTTAAAGGGGACAATGCGAAATGAATATTTTCTGTCGCATGATATAATTGGGGACATAGTAGCGAAACGAAATTTGTCGTGGTGGAACGATGGCGAGAAGTGCGAGACTGGTGATGCCCGGGATGCCGCATCACATTTATTTGCAGGGTAATAACCGGCAAGACGTTTTTGATGACGAAGAAGATTACCGCTGTTATCTGGACTGGCTCAGGGAAGGGGCGCGCCAGTATGGTGTCGATATTCATGCCTATTCCTTGTTGAAAAACCGGGTTTACCTGATGGGAACGCCGTCGGATGGAACAGGGCTTGCACGCATGGTGCAATGGATCGGGCGTCACTATGTGCCGTATTTCAACAGGAAATACCATCGCAGCGGAACCTTGTGGGAAGGTCGTTTCAAAACGTCTGTTGTGGAACCGGCATGTTTGCTGTCATGTTGCCGCTATATGGAAATGACGCCGGTCATGTATGGACTGGCCGATTCACCGGAGGCATATGAATGGTCCAGTTACCGGCATCACGTCGGTATTTCGCCCAGCCCGCTAATCCGCGATCATGTGGTTTACTGGGATTTGGGCAATACGCCATTCGGGAGGGAGATGGCTTATCGTGAATTGTTTAACAGGGCAAGTGATGACGAAAAGCTGGAAAATACCCTGACGATGGGGTGGCCGCTGGGGTCCGCCGCTTTCATACGGCAACTTGAAATATCGACGGAGCGCCGGTTTCGTATGGGAAAACGTGGGCGTCCTGAAAAGTCAGCACCGGAATGATCTTTTTTGAACGGAAATTGTGCAATATATTGTTTTTTTACCGTGTTATCACTATGTCCCCATAAAAATGCATAATTTTTCATTGAAAGATAATAACTACTCTGACCCTTTTATTTTTGTTGTGCCAGAAATGAAAAGGATTTATCCTGTTGTGGACAGTTAATTTTCGGGGGTCTATATGTGTGCGCAAGGTTTGTATCGTCCATCGTTTGAACATGATGCTTGTGGTGTCGGATTCGTGGCCCATATCAAGGGGGTCAAAAGCCATTCCATCATCGAACAGGGGTTGCAGATATTGAAAAATCTCGACCACAGGGGGGCTGTGGGTGCCGACAAGATGATGGGCGACGGCGCCGGTATCCTGATACAGATCCCGGATCATTTTTACCGCGAGGAAATGGCGAAGCAAAACGTCGTGCTGCCGCCACCCGGTGAATATGGGGTCGGCATGATTTTCCTGCCGAAGGAACATGCTTCGCGGCTGGCGTGTGAAAAGGAAATCGAACGGGCCGTGCGTGCCGAAAGACAGGTCGTGCTGGGATGGCGGGATGTACCGGTCAATCGGGAAATGCCGATGTCGCCCAAGGCGCGTGAAAAGGAACCGGTCATCCGCCAGATTTTCATTGGTCGCGGTCCGGATATCATGGTGACCGATGCACTGGAAAGAAAGCTGTTCGTCATCCGCAAGGCCGCGGGACACGCCATTCAGGCACTGGATCTGAAGCACTGCAAGGAATTTTTCGTGCCGTCCATGTCGGCCAGAACGATCGTGTACAAAGGACTGCTTCTGGCCGATCAGGTACAGGACTATTATCTGGATTTGCAGGACGAACGTTGTGTCTCCGCACTGGCGATGGTGCATCAGCGTTTTTCGACGAACACGTTTCCGGAGTGGCCGCTCGCTCACCCGTATCGCCTGGTCGCGCATAACGGCGAAATCAACACCGTCAAGGGTAATTTCAACTGGTTCCGTGCACGTGAGGAAATGATGCGTTCCGCTGTGCTGGGCGATGATTTGCAAAAGCTGTATCCGCTGATGTATGAAGGCCAGTCCGATACGGCATGTTTCGACAATGCGCTGGAATTGCTGGTCATGTCGGGGTATCCGCTGGCACACGCCATGATGATGATGATTCCTGAAGCATGGGAGAACCATCAGCTCATGGACGACAATCGTCGTGCTTTCTATGAATACCACGCCGCCATGATGGAACCCTGGGATGGTCCGGCTGCGATCGCCTTTACCGATGGACGCCAGATCGGCGGGGTGCTGGACAGAAACGGTCTGCGGCCGGCACGTTATGTCGTGACGGATGACGATCTGGTCGTCATGGCTTCCGAAACGGGGGTTTTGCCGATTCCGGAAACGCATATTATCCGGAAATGGCGTTTGCAACCCGGCAAGATGTTCCTGATCGATCTGGATGCGGGCCGTATCATCGATGACAAGGAAATCAAGGATATTTACGCCAATGCCCGTCCTTATCGGGCATGGACGAATTCGGTTTGTATCAAGTTGCACGAACTGAAAGAACATGCTCATGAAGTCGTGCATTCCGATGTGCCGCTGACCTTGCGGCAGGAAGCGTTCGGCTATACGCAGGAAGATTTGAAAATCATTTTGCCGCCCATGGCGCAAAACGGCGAGGAAGCCATCGGTTCGATGGGTAACGATGCGCCGCTGGCGGTTTTGTCGCACCGCCCGAAACCGCTTTACAACTATTTCCGCCAGTCTTTCGCACAGGTTACCAATCCGCCGGTCGATCCGATTCGGGAAGAAATCATCATGTCGCTTCTGTCTTACATCGGGCCGAAACCCAATGTGCTGGACACGAACAACGTCAATCCGCAAATGCGTCTGGAAGCGTCGCAACCGATTCTCGGATTTGCGGAGATGGCCAGCATTCGCAATATCGATGCCTACACAAGCGGCAAATTCCGCTCGTACGAACTCGATATCTGTTATCCGGTCGCATGGGGCAAGGAAGGAATCGAGGCGCATCTGGCATCGCTGTGCGCCGAAGCTGTGGATGCCGTCAAGTCCGGACATAATATCCTGATCGTTTCAGACAGGAAGATCGGTCCGGACCGGCTTGCGATCCCTGCGCTGCTGGCGACTTCCGCCATCCACCAGGATCTGGTCGCCAAGGGTTTGCGCGCTTCTACCGGTCTGGTAGTCGAAACCGGTTCGGCCAAGGAAACGCATCATTTCGCATTGCTGGCAGGATATGGCGCAGAAGCGGTGCATCCGTATCTGGTACTGGAAACGCTGTCCGAACTGGCGCCGAGATTGTCGGCAGAACTGACGCCCGAAAAGGCGCAGGCCAATTTCATCAAGGCGATCAACAAGGGGCTGATGAAAATCATGTCGAAAATGGGGATTTCGACATATCGCTCCTATTGTGGTGCGCAGATTTTCGAGGCGATCGGTCTTTCCGATGCGCTGGTGGAAAAATATTTCAGGGGAACGGTATCCAGTGTCGGCGGTATCGGTGTCTTTGAAGTGGCCGAAGAATCGCTGCGTCTGCACCGGATGGCATTCAGCGCGCATCAGCAACCTGTCCGCTTTCTGGATGTCGGCGGTGAATACGCTTTCCGCAAACAGGGCGAGGAACATATGTTCACGCCGGATGCGATCGCCAAGTTGCAGCATTCCACGCGTGCCAACAGTTATGCGACTTACAAGGAATATGCACAGATCATCAACGACCAGTCGCGTCGCCAGATGACCTTGCGTGGCTTGTTCGAATTCCGGTTCGATCCATCGCGCGCCATTGCAATCGATGAGGTCGAACCTGCCAAGGAAATCGTCAAGCGGTTTGCAACGGGTGCGATGTCGCTGGGCTCGATCAGTGCCGAAGCGCATGCGTCTCTGGCGATCGCCATGAACCGGATCGGCGGCAAGTCCAATACCGGCGAAGGTGGCGAGGATCCGCGCCGCTATGAAAACGAACTGGCCGGCATTCCGATCAAAAAGGGCGAGACACTGTCGTCCATTCTGGGGAAGGACCGGATCGTATCCGATATCGAATTGCAGGAAGGGGATTCGCTGCGTTCACGTATCAAGCAGGTGGCATCGGGACGCTTTGGCGTGACTGCGGAATATCTGAATTCGGCCGATGAAATCCAGATCAAGATGGCGCAGGGCGCCAAGCCGGGCGAAGGCGGACAGCTGCCGGGCGGCAAGGTCTCCGAATATATCGCCAGCATGCGTTTCTCGGTACCGGGTGTCGGTCTGATTTCGCCGCCGCCGCATCACGATATTTATTCAATCGAGGATCTGGCACAGCTGATTCACGATCTGAAAAACGTCAATCCGAGAGCGACGATTTCAGTCAAGCTGGTTTCCGAAGTCGGTGTCGGCACCATCGCAGCCGGTGTCGCCAAGGCCAAGGCGGATCATATCGTGATCGCGGGACATGACGGGGGTACCGGTGCATCGCCGTTGTCGTCTATCAAGCATACCGGCTCGCCATGGGAAATCGGTCTGGCCGAAGCACAGCAAACGCTGGTACTGAACAATTTGCGCGGACGGGTACGCATTCAGGCCGACGGACAGATGAAGACCGGACGCGATGTCGTGATCGCCGCGATTCTGGGGGCCGATGAAGTCGGGTTCGCTACGGCGCCGCTGGTTACGCAAGGTTGCATCATGATGCGCAAATGCCATCTGAATACCTGTCCGGTCGGCGTGGCGACGCAAGACCCTGAATTGAGAAAGAAATTCAGCGGCAAGCCGGAATATATCGTCAATTACCTGTTTTTCGTGGCCGAGGAAATGCGGCAGATCATGGCACAGCTCGGTATCCGCAAGTATGAAGATCTGATCGGTCGTGTCGATCTGCTGGAAAAATCGAAGGCGATCGTCAACTGGAAGGAAGCCGGTCTGGACTTCAGTCGTCTGTTTTACGATCCGGTCGTGGATCAGGACGTCCACAAGCGGCATCAGGAAGAACAGGATCACGGTCTGGAAAAAGCTATCGATCACCGACTGATTCTCCAGTCCGCGATCGCGCTGGAAAAGAAAGAAAAAATCTCGTTTATCTATCCGATCAGGAACGCGAACCGCAGTGTTGGCGCAATGCTTTCCGGTGAAGTCGCACGTCGCTTCGGACACGAAGGATTGCCTGACGATACGATTCATATCCAGTTGCAGGGAACTGCGGGGCAGTCGGTCGGTTCTTTCCTGGCGCACGGGATCACGCTGGATCTGGTGGGAGAAGCGAACGACTATGTCGGCAAGAGCCTGTCCGGCGGGCGCATTATCGTCAGGCCGCATGCCCAGTTCCGTGGACAGCCGGAACGCAACATGATCGCAGGCAATACGGTGCTGTACGGTGCGATTTCGGGCGAGGCTTATTTCTACGGTATCGCGGGCGAACGGTTTGCCGTGCGCAATTCCGGGGCAGTGGCGGTCGCCGAAGGTTGCGGCGATCATGGTTGCGAATACATGACGGGCGGCACGGTCGTGATTCTGGGCGAAACCGGTCGCAATTTCGCGGCAGGGATGTCCGGCGGTGTGGCGTATGTCTATGATCCGGACAAGTCGTTCGAACGCCGTTGCAATTTGTCCATGGTCAAGCTGGAACCTGTGTTGTCGTATTTCGAACAGGAAGCGTCTGTGGAAAAGGCGGTATGGCACCGTCTGTCTCGCCACGGTCAGCCGCAAACGGATGAGGCGATTCTGAAACACCTGATCGAAAACCATTTCACCTATACCGGCAGTATGACGGCACGCAAGCTGCTGGAAGACTGGTCGAATTGCCGGTCGTGTTTCGTCAAGGTGTTCCCGATGGAATATCGCCGCGCCTTGCAAGACTTGTACGCCGAGGAAAAGAACGCAGAAGACAATGTGAACGTGGTCGCCGCCTGATGCGTGCGTCATGTCAACAGTAACCGGATAGAGGTGGAAAATGGGAAAAGTAACGGGTTTCATGGAATTTGACCGTATTGAGGAAGCGCATCTGGAACCGCAAGAGCGCGTCAAAAATTACCGGGAATTCACGCTGACATTGACGGATGAACAGGCTCGCCAGCAAGGGGCGCGTTGCATGGATTGCGGTATCGCGTTTTGCAACAATGCCTGTCCGCTGTGCAATCTGATCCCGGACTTCAACGATCAGGTGTATCACGGCAATGATGCGGATGCGCTGGAAAAGCTGCATGCGACAAACAATTTTCCGGAATTTACCGGGCGTGTGTGTCCCGCGCTGTGTGAACCCGCCTGTTCGCTGGGATTGATACGCGAACCGGTCGGTATCCGCTCGATCGAACGTTTCATTATCGAAAAAGGCTGGGAAAACGGTTGGGTCGTTCCCTGCCCGGCGGCACACAAGACCGGCAAGACCGTCGCCATCGTCGGTTCGGGGCCTGCCGGTCTGGCCGCTGCGCAGCAGCTGGCACGTGCCGGTCATGATGTGACGGTTTTCGAAAAAAACGACAAGATCGGCGGCTTGCTGCGTTACGGGATTCCGGATTTCAAGCTGGAAAAACAGGTAATCGACCGGCGCCTTGAACAGATGAAGGCTGAAGGCGTGGTGTTCAAAACCGGTGTGATGGTCGGAAAAAACATACCGTCATGCATTCAGAATATGGCAACGGAAACCATTGACCCGGACAGGCTGATCCAGTCGTTCGACGCGGTCATTCTGGCGTGTGGTGCCGAGCAGCCGCGTGAACTCGATGTGCCGGGTGCGGATTTGCAGGGGGTTTGTTTCGCCATGGAATATCTGTGTGCACAAAACAGGAAGGATGCCGGCGACAAGTCGCGCAATCGTTTGAGCGCGGAAGGCAAGCGGGTTGTCATTATCGGAGGCGGCGATACGGGATCCGACTGTGTCGGAATCGCCAACCGGCAGGGTGCTACCAGCATTCTCCAGTTCGACCGCAATGCCCGTCTGCCCGATTCGGTGGATAAAGCGATGGTCTGGCCATACTGGCCGAAGCAGTTCAGGACGTCTTCGTC
>CAKQQG010000034.1 GCA_934270705.1 uncultured Oxalobacter sp.
GGTCGATACCCTGTATCGACAGGTTGTTCGCTGGGATGTGAAAGCCATCGCCAACGTCGCAGGAATCGGCTATTTCTCGTCGGATCGCGCTATCGGGGAATATGCAAGGAATATATGGAATGTCGAACCGATCGAATTGTAAGCGGACCATTTTCCGTCATGGGCTACATGTAACGGTTGGTATGGTGTGTGACGGAAATTTTGCTGGACAGGAAACGGTATGGAAAAACCGAAAACGCCTTATGAACAGGCCAGTCAGGAATTGAACGAATTTCGTGAAAGGCGGATTGCCGAGCGGCGTTCCAGGCAGCGTGGCACGCCGGATCGCCGACGCAAGGCCGATGATGTCGATCAGAACGGTGGAGGCGATGCGATAACAAGACGGACATTGCACTAGCCGTTATGACCGATCGAACGCCGCGAGTCGGCGTTTGTTTTTTTGGAGATGGGTGTATGAAAAATGCGTCGAAAGATCCTGGCAAGCCGGCACAGGTCTGGAATGCACTGTTTGATGGTCCCGGATATTTGTTCGGTACGCAGCCGAATGACTATCTCGTGGAAAAGCAGGACTATCTGAAGAAAGGACAGAAAGTGCTTTTCGTGGCGGACGGAGAAGGTCGTAACAGTGTCTGGTGTGCGGCGAAACTGGGCATACAGGCCGATGCGTTCGATCTGTCGGAAAAGGCGGTTGCCAAGGCAAGGAAACTGGCTGCCGAAAAGGGCGTCGATGTCCATTATACCGTTTGCGGTATCGACGAATGGGAATGGATTGACCGGCGGTACGATGCCGTAGTCCTGATCTTTGTCCAGTTTGCGACGCCCAATATGCGTGCACGCCTGTTTGCGAACTGCATCCGTACCCTGAAACCGGGCGGAATATTGATTCTTCAGGGTTATACGCCCAGACAGCTGGAGATGGGAACCGGTGGTCCTTCACGTGTGGAGCAGCTTTATACCGAGGCAATGCTGCGCGATTATTTTGCGGCTATGGATATTCTAGAACTGAAAAGTTATGACGCGTATATCAGTGAAGGGGAACGTCATAGCGGCTTGTCGGCATTGATCGGTATGGTGGCACGCAAAAAGACCGAATAGGCATTTTTACGGAAAATAATTGCTATACTAGCTATTTCGATTCTACTGGAAAGCGGGTTGTATTGTTATGGCGATTGTGAAGTGCAAGGTTTGTGGCGAAGAAATCGAGGAAACCGTCCTTAAGTGTCCGCGTTGCGATTCGCTCGGGCCGAAAAGAGGGAAAAGAATCCGGCTGATTCTGCTGTGCGTGATGGTGGTGATCATCGCCTTTTTCGGTTTGGGATATTACTTGCAGATGAATGAAGTCGAGAAGCCGTATGAGGAAGTGCTGAAGGAAAAACTCGATGACAAGCTTTCGCAGCGGGGGTTGACAGCTGTGCTCTTGCTGAGAAGCCGTCTGGACAATCCGGAATCCATGAAACTGGAAAAATCGATTTCCAATGAAGATGGTTCGGTACTTTGTTTCGAATTTACCGAGAAAGATGCGGCCGGCGTGACGAAGAAATCACGTGCGGCATTCGTCGATGGCGAACTGGATCGGTCGCCGGCAGGGTGGAAACTCTTTTGTGTCGGCAAGTCCATGCGTCCGATTACCGTCAGGGGCAGTACGTTCTGATATCGTGTCCATAAAAAACGCACCTGTACCGGAAGCGGTTCAGGTGCGTTTTTTTGTGGGCAGGGACAACGGAAGCGGATGAAAGCGCCTGCGTACCGGTTCGTCGTCCCGTTTTGCACTTATTGGGACGGCATGCCCATGGTTTCGATCAGTGCCGTATTCATACGGTTGAGGATCATCGCTATTTTCTGGTTCATGACATCACTCATTTTGTTCATGATCAGCGGCGTTTTCTGAACGAACATTTTCCCGGTCGGCGATTCGTAAAAAGCGATCAGACTCTGTATTTCTTCTTCCGTGAAGGTTTCACGGTAAATCCGGATGTAGTCAGGCAATGTTTTTTGCCAGCTTAATTCTTCCATAATGATCTGTTTGTATTGGTTCAGGAACGACTCCAGTGCCTTGCGTTTTTCCGGTGTGATACCATCGACTTGCAGAAGCGGTCTCAGGGTGGTTTCGATAATCGCATCCGTGTCGGAAAGAGCCGAGTCGCACAGCTTTTGTGCATCGGTCAGTACCAGCAGTTTTTCGATCGAGGTTTCCTTTGCCGGTTCGGCATGTACGTGAAGGGAAAAGGTGGCAAACAGCAGGATGAACAACAGTCGTTTCATGGATATGGCCTTTCAAGGGTCGGATTTGCCGTCATGGTATCTTGCACCGTGCTGTCGCACGGATAATGTGTCCGGCAGCATGGCCAGAGAGATACCCTTTGCGGTTCAGTCTTATTGTAACAGGGCGGAAACACGTTGTTTGCGGGAATTCGGTTTTTTCTTGATACCGGTAAAAGAGACGATCCGGAACTTGTCCGGAATACGTGAAACGACATTTGCCGGATCGGCATGTGTGAAGCCTGTGCATACCGGCAATGTGCGATAGCGGATAGAAAAGGGGATACATGAAAACGGGAAAGAAAAAACTGCTGGATGTGTGTTGTCTGCTGGCGATCGGATGGGCCATGTCGATGATGCAGGATACATTCGCGTGTACCCGAATACTGTATGTTGGCGAACAGAATATGGTGGCGACGGGGCGCAATATGGACTGGAATGAGGACATGATGTCCAATCTCTGGATTTTCCCTCGTGGCATACAGCGTAACGGACTGGCCGGCCCATCTTCGATGCAATGGCGTTCGCGTTATGGCAGCGTGGTCGTTTCGGGATATGAGGCAGGCAGTACCGACGGGATGAATGAAAAAGGGTTGGTCGCCAATCTGCTGTTTCTTGCGGAGTCGGATTACGGGCAGCCGGTATCCGGTGAAAGCGTTTTGTCGTTGAGTTTGTGGTTGCAATATTTTCTTGATCTGTATGCTACGGTGGACGAGGCGGTTCACGCACAGCGCGCAAAACCGTTGCGGTTGATACCATCGCCCGCAGTCGCCGGTGGTGCACAGCCGAAATTGCATCTGTCCATTTCGGATGCGACGGGAGATTCCGCGATTCTGGAATATATTGATGGCAAGCTGGTCATCCATCATGGTCGAAACGATACGGTCATGACCAATTCGCCGGTATATAGCCAGCAGATGGCCATCAATGCTTACTGGAAAGAAGTGGGCGGAACGGCATTTTTGCCGGGAACGATTCGTTCGGCTGACCGGTTCGCGCGCGCATCGTTTTTTCTGGAAGCCATTCCCAAAAAACCGGTACCGGAGTATATGCGAGGTGTTCCGGAGCAGCGGTACGATTATCAGGCCGTTGCAGAAGTCATGAGCGTGGCTCGTGCCGTCAGTGTACCGCTCGGTATCAGCACGCCGGACAAACCCAATATCGCATCGACGATATGGCGGACGGTATCCGACCAGAAAAACAAAATTTACTATTTCGATTCCGCGACACGTCCCAATACTTTCTGGGTCGCTTTCGACAAGCTTGATTTCAGCGAGACAGCACCTGTCAAAAAGTTGACCATACAGAATGGAGAAGTCTATTCCGGCGAAGTATCCGGTTTTTTCAAGGCGTCAGAACCGCTGAAATTCATGGGGGCATTCTGATGATGTCCGTGCCGCATACAAAATTATGTGTCAGGTATGCCAAATCGCTGACAGGGCTGTTATAATGAAAGACTGTTCGGGGCGTAGCGCAGCCTGGTAGCGCACTTGCATGGGGTGCAAGGGGTCGGAAGTTCGAATCTTCTCGCCCCGACCAAAGAATACGAAAGGGATACAGGAAGACCTGTATCCCTTTTTTTCGCCCGTCGTTATCCTGTTATTTCAGGATATCTTCGATGTCGAGTGACTGGGCCTGGCTGATCTGTTCGGGGGGCATGGCGCCAGAGAGTGTACTCAGGGCGTTTTGCGTATCCAGACCACGAGCGGCAGCCTGACGGAACAGGGCATAAGCCGCAATATGATTACGCGGGACGCCTTGTCCATAGGTATAGGCCGTTCCGAGTGCCATCAATGCCTCAGGCAATCCCTGTAATGCGGCTTCACGGAACCAGAGTGCCGCCTGACGGAAGTTGCGCGAGACACCGTTGCCGCTGTAATAGGCGAAACCAAGACTGTACTGGGCATGTGCGTTGCCTTGCCGGGCGGCTTTTCTGTACCACTCGAGAGCGGTCTGGCTGTTCTGGAGAACACCTTTGCCGGCATGATAGGCTGTTCCGAGGTTGTACTGCGCTTCGGTATAGCCTTGTTCGGCGGCCTTTTTCCACCAGTGTATGGCCAGCTGGTTGTCCTGCCGGATACCCTTGCCCGTGTAGTATGCGGTTCCGAGATTGTTTTGTGCGTTGGCCAGATTTTGTTCGGCCGCTTTTCTCCACCAGTAAACGGCGAGTTCATCACTTTGCGGTACGCCATCTCCATTGGCGTAGAGCAGACCAAGATTATACTGCGCACCGGGATTACCTTTTTCTGCAGCTTGCCGGTACCAGTAGGCAGCTTTTACCGGGTTACGCTTGACGCCGATGCCGTTGGCATACACGTCGCCCAGATAGAACTGGACTTTTATATCGCCCTGTCGGGCGCGTTGTACAAGTGCCTGTACGTTATCCGCCGATGCGCTGGAAATGGATAATCCGAAACACATCACAACGACCATAACGGACAGAACGGTTTTGGAAAACATGGCATTTCCTGTCAGAAACGGGTTTGTGGCTATCTTACCGAATTTCTGCGTGAAAAACATATGTACCGGTTCGGAATACCGTGCGGCAAAAGTGGCGAGGTATGACGGAAACGGTTCTGGCGCGATTGTGTGGATAGCACCGGCGTTGGCGTGGTGCGATTTTCCAGTGTAACACGGTGCGAAAACAGGTTGCCGGAAAACGGGAGACAGCAATAAAAAAGGCGCTGGATGCGCCTTTTTGACGGTCAGATCGCCTTTATGATGCAGAATCTTCCAGAGGCAGGTTCTTTAAAGATTCGCGTGAATGCTCCTTGGACTTTGTTTTTGCCTTGACCAGCTGGCGGTCAAGTTTGTCCATCAGAATATCGATGGCGGCATACAGATCCTGTGCTGCACTTTCAGCATGCAGGGTTTTGCCGGAAAGATTCAGGTTGATTTCGGCACGTTGGCTTTTTTCCTTGTCGGGAACGTTGTCAACGGACAATAAAACTGAAATATCGATGACGCCATCAAAATTCCGTTTCATTCGGTCAAGTTTGCTTTCTACATGGCTGCGGATCGCAGGCGTGATCTCGAGATGATGTCCACTGATCGTAAGGTTCATACATTTCTCCTTGATGATGTCACCCAAATTTTTCAAGTGTTGGCAACACTTGTGTTACTACAATGTCTTGCGCAGGCTGGCAGGCGGAATTTTCAGCATGTCACGGTATTTTGCGATCGTTCGTCGCGCGATGACCAGACCTTCCTTTTCCAGCATCTGTGCAATTTTGTTATCGGAATACGGTTTCTTGCTGTCTTCCTGGGCGATCAGTTGTCTGATTTTTTCACGGATCGCGGTTGAAGACGCTTCTCCTCCTCCTTCTGTGGCGATATGACTGCCGAAAAAATATTTCAACTCAAAAATACCAAGCGGTGTCAGCATGAATTTCTGGGTTGTCACACGGGAAATTGTGCTCTCGTGCAGTCCTAGTGTATCAGCTATTTCGCGCAAAACAAGGGGGCGCATGGCGCTTGGTCCCAAAGAGAAGAAATTCTGCTGGCGCTCGATAATGGCTTCCGATACCCTGAGAATGGTTTCGAAACGCTGGTTTATATTCCGGATCAACCACTTGGCCTCCTGAAAGCGAGTATTCAGACTGGTTTTGTTCGATGTGGTTTTCAGGATGTCTCCATACATCTGGTTGATGCGGATTTTCGGCATGGCATCCATATTGAGTTCGGCATGCCAGATACCGTCTTTTTTGACCGCAATGATTTCGGGTACGATCATGTCGGCGGCATCGTTGGCGAAGGCCGCACCTGGATGCGGATTGCAACGTTGTATGACGGCCTGCGCTTCCAGCAAGTCTTCATCATCGCATCCCAGCGCTTTTTTCAGACGATTGAAGTCACGCTGTGCGAACAGTTTCAGGTGATTTTCGACAATGTTCAGTGCTCGTTTCCGGACGATATACGGGATGTCTGGCATCAGGCGGATCTGAATGGCGAGACATTCTGCACTGTTTCGTGAGCCGACGCCCGGCGGATCGAAATTCTGGAGACAGGCAAGCGCGTTTTCCAGTTCGGTGTAGCTGATATTCAGTTCGGGCGGAAGCCATTCCAGCATTTCTCCCAGTGTTTCCTGGAGATAGCCGTTGGTGTCGAGTGCGTCTATCATCAGTTCGACCAGCGCGCGTTGCCGCTGGTCGCGGACGGTCAGGCGCATCTGGGAGAGCAAATGTTCTTTCAGCGATTCGGGGGGAGCTTCCAGCTGGGGCTGGAAACGTTCGTCATCTGGATGGCGGTCTGACTGCCTGGCGGAATCCCATATCAGATGTTCGGTGTCTGCGGCACCCGAAAGACTGTCGAAAGTATTGGATTCGTCATGATGTTCGGTTGACTCGACATGAGACGATTCGATGTTCGTCGCTTCATGACTTGCCGGCACGGTTGGACGGATGATGGAACCATCTGCCTGAAAGCGGGTCGTATTGGCAAGAGGATCGTCCAGTCTTTCCAGCAAGGGGTTGTCCTGCAGGGCCCGTTCTATTTCCTCGTTCAGCTCAAGACTGGACAGCTGCAACAGTCTGATCGACTGCTGAAGTTGCGGAGTCAGCGTGAAATGCTGCGCAAGACGGGTTTGCAATTTCTGTTTCATGACCTTGCCGCTTCTTACATACGGAAGTGTTCGCCGAGATAAACGCGTCTGACGGATTCGTTTTCGATGATTTCGTCAGGATGGCCGCTTGCCAGTACGGTTCCCTGATTGATAATGTAGGCATGGTCGCAGATCCCCAGCGTTTCACGGACATTATGGTCGGTAATCAAGACACCGATGCCCCGCTCTTTCAGGAACCGGACGATGCGCTGGATTTCGATCACGGCAATCGGATCGATACCGGCGAACGGTTCGTCAAGCAGGATGAAGCGCGGATCGGTGGCAAGCGCACGTGCGATTTCGACACGGCGTCGTTCGCCACCGGAGAGCGAAAGTGCGGAATTGGTGCGCAACTTTTCGATTTGCAGCTCGGCCAGCAGACCATCCAGTTTTCGTTCGACTTCATCTTTCGGCAAGAACTTGCCGTCTTTTTTCTGCAATTCCAGTACGGCGCGTATATTGTCCTCGACACTGAGTTTGCGGAAAACGGACGCTTCCTGAGGCAGATAGGACAGCCCCATGGCAGCGCGCTTGTGTATGGGCAATCGTGTGAGATCGATGCCGTCCAGTTCGATCACGCCGGCGTCGGCAGGTACCAGTCCCACGATCATGTAAAACGACGTGGTTTTGCCCGCGCCGTTTGGCCCCAGCAGGCCGACGACTTCGCCGCTCGATACGTCAAGCGAGACATTGGAAACGACGGTTCTTTTGCCATAGGTTTTTTGCAGATGGCGAACGATCAGTTTGCTCTTGCTCATTTCGTGGCTTTCTTTTCACGAGGTTGGATAACGGCCTTGACACGCCCTGCGCCTGGTTTCGATACGCCTTCGCTGGTGTTGTAAACGCTGTAATATTCGGTACGTGCGTTATAGGAGATATATTCGCCCGACACATCATCGGTGATGCGATTGCCTTGCAGGCGTCTCACTCTGGCCTGTGTGAAAAACTTGATGATTTCGTCCTTGTTGTCGTATTCGATTTTCTTGCCGTATCCTTCAAGCCAGATATCGGGACCGCCATCCTGTTTTTGTCTCAGGGAGGCCAGCCTGTCGGGAGCGGCATAAAGGGTGATGTACTGGTAGCCTTCGGGATCTTCGACGATGACCGCCTTTCCTGCCTTGATCAGCAAGGTACCTTTCGTGACGACGACGTTGCCTGTGAATGTCGTGACCTGTTTGACGTCATCGGCGTGCATCTGGTCCGCTTCGATATCGGTCGGTTTGTCAGCATCCGCTTTTTCTGCCGATGCCGCAAACGGGAGACAGGCACAGCACAGGGCTGCCAGAAAATGGAAAATACGCTTTTTCATGTCGTTTTCGGTCGCTTAGTGTTTGGATCTGCCGGGAGGATTGTAAGTGATTCTGGCGCGGTTGAATATTTCCAGTTCACCGGTGGCATTGTTGGCTTGCATGCCCAAGCCGGTCATGACGGAACGCGCGTCGGTTATGGTGACTTCCCTGTCACTGGTCATGATTTCGTCATCCGGATAGATCAGGGCATATTCGGTGGTCAGCCTTACCGGCCCCTTGCGTGCAGATGGTTCCCGATCCATGACCACATTATCGTGCATGTGGATTTTGGAGTTGAAATCTTCCACATAGGCGGTTTCGGAGCGGATCGTCTGCAACTGGCCATAGTCGCTTAATGAATAGATGACCGGCTTGTCGATCAGATAGGAATCCTCGACCGGAAAATGGGTCAGTTTGGTACCGATGGCTTCGTATTGCGGCGTTCCATCCGGATTGATACGGTAGTAACGGAAGTTTTCCACAATGTAGTCCGGATCGGTACGTTGTGCCAGTGCATCGGCATCGGCCGCACTTTTTCTGACCACCATATTGACCCACATACTGCATAGTGTCACTACCAGGATGATGGTGAAAATGATGGCGAGCCGTACGCGTTGTACGGATTTCGGACCCTGAATCATTTGAGAAAACTCTCCACAACAGTGGTGTAACAGCCTTTGGCATGCAAGATCATGTCGCAGATTTCGCGGACGGCGCCATTGCCGCCCTCATGGTGCGTGACGTAATCGACGCGGGAGAGCACCTCGACATGACCGTTTGGAACCGTAAACGAAACCCCGGCACGGGTCAGAACCGGCAGATCGATGATGTCATCTCCGACAAAAGCGCACTGGCCGGCAGTCAGACCGGTCTTTTGCAGCAGTTGTTCAAAAGCATACTGTTTTTCGCCAGCTCCCTGGATGACATGGTCGATTTCCAGATCGGCGGCACGGCGGTTGACGATAGGGGAATTTCGCGCGCTGATGATGGCGGTTGCGACGTCTGCCCTTTTCAGCAGTCTGATGCCGTGTCCGTCCAGTACATTGAAACTCTTGAACAATTCCCCGTTTTCGCCGTAGTGCAACTTGCCGTCGGTCAGTACGCCGTCCACATCGAAAATCATCAGCCGGATATGCGACAGTTTCGCAAGCAGTTTGGCATTCATCAGATCACCTTCGCCACGGTCAGGTCATGAATATGCAATGCACCGATCAGCTTGCCGTCGTCATCGGTGACGAGCAGCTGGTTGATGCGGAATTTTTCCATAAGGCTGACGGCTTCTGCAGCCAGTTTGTCCGCCGCGATCGTGCGCGGGTTCCTCGACATGACGTCACGAATGGCGATGTTGGAAAAATCCTGTCGTTTTTCGATGAGACGTCGCAAATCCCCGTCTGTGAAGACCCCGATGGCATGTCCCTCATGATCGACGACGGATGTCATGGCGATGCCTTTCTTGGTGATTTCGAACAGGGCGTCGCGCAGGAGCGTATCGGCAGTGACGACCGGTATGTCGTCTCCCTTGCGCATGATGTCCGACACCAGGGTCAAAAGCCGCCGTCCCAGTGCACCGCCAGGGTGTGAACGCGCGAAATCGTCCTCACGGAACCCACGTGCATCCAGCAAGGCGACTGCGATAGCATCGCCCAGTGCCAGCGTGGTCGTCGTGCTGGCGGTAGGCGCCAGATTCAGGGGGCAGGCTTCTTTTTCGACATGGACGTTCAGGTGAACGTCGGCCAGTTTGGCCAGACTGGAAGCCGGGTTTCCCGTCATGGCGATCAGACCGGTTCCCATTCGCTTGATGATCGGTGCGATCGCCATCAGTTCCCCGGCTTCTCCGGAATAGGAAATCGCGATGAATACGTCGTCATGGGTGATCATACCCAAATCGCCATGTGCCGCTTCGGCCGGATGGACGAACATGGCGGGCGTACCGGTCGATGCCAGTGTCGCAGCGATCTTGCGTCCGATATGCCCGGACTTTCCGATACCTGAAACGACGACTCGTCCCTTGCAGTTCAAAAGCAGCGAGATTGACTGGACAAAATGTCCCGCATCTTCCTGAAGGAAACGTTTTCTGAGGGTTTCCAGCGCGATCGCCTCGGTCTGGAGCGTGTCGTCAGCGAGTTTGAGCAGACGGGCCGCATCGATGGGCGGCCTGTTTTGAGTGACTTCTTTGTTCATGGTGAAAGTATAAACGAATTATCCGGGCATGAATCCTGCTTGTGCGTCAAAATGATGTGCCGGAAATGCGGGGATGTCCGTTGTACTGGACGCTATGACTATTTTACCGGTGTTTGCGGGTGTACGGATGTAACACTTCGTCACAAATGGGAAACATCGTGGAAAGACGAATTTGGATACAATAGCATATGCGGAAACCGGTATGTCCGGAAAGCATGTGCGGAGTCGTGCTCACCACATGGAAAACGGATGGCCGTTTTTGTCTGTTAAACAAAGCGCAGTTATTCCATTTCATGCAATCATCCCTAGAATTTGTCTTGCTGATGCTGGGCGCCGCAGTGATCGGCGTTGTCATTTTTCGTTATCTCCAGTTGCCTTCGATTCTCGGGTATCTTGCTGTCGGCGTCGTCATCGGCCCGCATTCGACAGGGCTTGTCAGCGATGCGCAATCTCTTGAAGGACTGGCCGAGTTCGGTGTCGTTTTCCTGATGTTCACGGTGGGGCTGGAATTTTCCCTGTCACAGCTGCTGGCCATGCGCAAGATCGTTTTCGGACTGGGGCTGGCGCAGGTATCGATTTCGATGGTCGGTTCCATCATTTTGACGTTTGCCATCGTTTTCGTGTTGCCGCAGATGGGAACGACGACATGGCAGGCGGCGCTGGCGCTGGGTGGCGCATGGGCGATGTCTTCGACAGCGATTGTCTCGAAGATGCTGGCCGAGCGTATGGAGCTTGAGACGGATTACGGGCGACGTGTGATCGGTATTTTGTTGTTTCAGGATCTGGCTGTCGTATTGTTGCTCATTATCGTACCGACGCTGGCGCACGGAACCGGGGATATTTTGCTGATTATCGGTATGGCGCTGGGCAAAACGGCGGTTGTGCTGGTGCTTTTGCTGTTCGTCGGTAAAAAGTTCATGAACAAATGGCTCGAAATCGTGGCAAGACGCAATTCGCAGGAACTGTTCATGTTGAACTTGCTCCTGATAACGCTGGGTGCCGCATGGATTACGGAACAGGCCGGCTTGTCCATGGAACTCGGTGCTTTCATCGCAGGTATGCTGATTTCCGAGACGCGATACAAAAACGAAGTGGACGTCGATATCAAGTCGTTCCGCGATGTGTTGCTCGGTCTTTTCTTCATCACGATCGGCATGATGCTCGATATGAGTCTGGTATTCCATTACTGGTGGTTTGTCCTGCTCATCATCGTTTCCGCATTCTTTTACAAATTTGCATTGGCGGCATGGCTGACGCGGTTGTTCGGCGCATCACGCGGGGTCAGTCTCAAGACCGGATTGGCTCTTGCACAGGCGGGGGAGTTCAGTTTCGTGCTGGTGAACCAGATTTCAGGGTTGCAGATGGTGGAACCCTGGGTCATACAGGTCACGATGGCATCCATGGTGCTGTCGATGCTCGCCGCGCCGTTCATCATTCTCAATGCAGACAAGATCGTCATGCGTTTCTCGGCCAATGAATGGATACAGCAATCGCTGGAACTGACGAAGATCGCCAGCAGTTCGATGGCGTTGCAGCGGCATGTCATTCTCGCCGGTTTCGGCAGGACAGGGCAAAATATTGCGACTTTGCTGGAAGAAGAACAGGTTCCTTACCGCGCGCTTGATCTGGATCTGGAAAGGGTCAGGAAAGCGGAGGCTGCCGGGGCCAATGTGTCCTATGCCGATGCGACACGTCGGGAGAGTCTTGTCGCGGCCGGCATCCACAGGGCGTCATCGCTGATCATCACGTTCGCCAATATCCATGCGGCTTTGCGGGTGCTTTACTATGCCAAGGAACTGGCGCCGAATTTGCCGGTGATCGTGCGAAGTTACGATGATTCCGATTTCGACAAGCTCAAGGCGGCGGGTGCCGATGAAGTGGTTCCGGAAGTCATTGAAAGCAGTCTGGTGCTGACGTCTCACGCGTTTATGGCGTACGGTATCCCGACGAAACGGATCATCATGCGTGCGCAGGCTGCCAGAGCGTCTCGTTATGCCAAGTTGAGAGAATATTTTCACGGTGAAACCGATACCGTGCCGACCGATACCGGGTCATACTGGCGTTTGCATGCGCTGCGTTTGCCGGCCGGAGCTCCGGCGATCGGCAAAACTGTCGGGGAGCTGGATTTGCCGGCCAATCATGTCGAGATCACGGCTGTCCGGCGTGGTACCGAAAAAATGACCGTCACAGATGATCTGGTATTTTGTGAAGGCGATGTGCTGGTATTGCGCGGTACGTCCGAAGGTATCGGAATTGTCGAGGATCTGTTGCTGAAATGATGCGCATGGCAGGTTCGTCGCAAAACGGGCTGCCATGCGCAAGAAGTGACGCTACCGTTTTTGGCGTGGAGTGAGCATGCCTTTCAGGTACTGACCGGTGAAACTGGCGGGTATGCGTGCGATTTCTTCGGGTGTACCGGTAGCGATGATATTGCCGCCGCCGGCTCCGCCTTCAGGGCCGAGATCGACAATCCAGTCGGCTGTCTTGATGACATCGAGATTGTGTTCGATGACGACGACGGTATTACCCTGATCGCGCAGGCGATGAATGACCTTCAGCAGCATGTCGATGTCATGGAAGTGCAGACCGGTCGTCGGCTCGTCCAGAATATACAAGGTGCGTCCCGTATCACGTTTCGACAGTTCCAGCGAAAGTTTTACGCGTTGGGCCTCCCCGCCTGAGAGCGTGGTCGCACTCTGTCCGAGACGGATGTACCCCAGACCGACGTCAAGCAGGGTTTGCAGCCGTCTTGCGACTGCCGGTACAGACCGGAAAAACTCGAACGCTTCCTCGACAGTCATATTCAGTACATCGGAAATGTTTTTGTCCTTGTAGGTGATTTCCAGTGTCTCGCGGTTGTACCGTTTGCCGTGACAGACATCGCAGGGAACATACATATCCGGCAGGAAATGCATTTCCACCTTGATGACGCCATCGCCCTGACAGGATTCGCAGCGGCCGCCCTTGACGTTGAAGGAGAAACGTCCTGCGGTGTAGCCTCTTTCACGTGCTTGCGGAACACCGGCGAACAGTTCGCGGATCGGCGTGAAAAGACCGGTGTAGGTCGCCGGGTTCGAACGTGGTGTCCGACCGATCGGCGCCTGATTGACGGAAATGACCTTGTCGAAATGTTCCAGTCCCTCTATCGCTTCATAAGGTGCAGGTTCGGTTTGCGAACCGTACAGATGGTGCGAGACCGCTGCATAGAGCGTGTCGTTGATGAGGGTCGATTTTCCCGAGCCCGAAACGCCGGTTACGCAGGTCAGCAGGCCGACGGGCAGCTCCAGTGTGACGTTTTTCAGGTTATTGCCGGAAGCACCACGGATGATCAGCTGCCGTTCCCTGTCGGGTTTGACACGCTTGGCGGGAACGTCGATGGACAATGTGCCGTTAAGATATTTTGCGGTCAGTGATTGCTCTGAATGCAGAATTTCGGCAGGTGAGCCGCTGGCGACGACGTTACCTCCGTGTACGCCGGCACCCGGCCCCATATCGACGATGAAATCCGCCGTCCTGATGGCGTCTTCATCGTGTTCCACAACGATGACGGTATTGCCGATATCGCGCAAGTTCTTGAGAGTGGCGATCAGACGGTCGTTGTCGCGCTGGTGCAATCCGATGGATGGCTCATCCAGCACATACATGACGCCGGTCAGACCACTACCAATCTGGGAAGCCAGCCGGATGCGCTGGGATTCACCGCCGGACAGGGTTTCCGCACTCCGATCCAGCGACAGATAGTCCAGTCCGACATTGTTCAGGAAATGCAGACGCGAGACGATTTCGTTGATGATCCGTTTTGCGATATCTTTTTTCGCGCCGGTCAGCGACAGGTTCTCGAAATAGGTCAGCGCTTCGTTCAGCGGCAGACGGGTCAGTTCGTGAATGGCATGTTTTTGCTCTCCCTCACCGACCATGACGAAACGCGCTTCGGTCTTGAGACGCGCACCATGGCATGCCGGACAGACCCGTTCGTTGATGAGTTTGGCAAGGTCTTCTCGCACTGCCATGGAGTCGGTTTCACGATAGCGGCGTTCCAGATTGTTCAGGATGCCTTCAAAGCTGTGTTCGCGTATCCACGGACGGCCGTGGCTGTTCAGATAGGTGAACGGTATTTTTTCTTTTCCTGAACCGTACAATACGATATGGCGGATATTTTCCGGCAGTTCCTCGTAAGGGGTATTGATGTCGAAATGGTAATGATCGGCCAGATTTTGCAACATCTGGAAGTAAAATGGATTTCTGCGATCCCAGCCTTTGACGGCACCGGCTGCCAGCGACAGGCCGGGAAAGAGGACGACACGTGCCGGATCGAAAAACTCGATATGTCCAAGACCGTCGCATTCCGGACAGGCTCCCATCGGATTGTTGAACGAAAACAGCCTCGGTTCCAGTTCGTGCAGGGAGTAGCCGCATTCCGGACAGGCGAACTGGTTGGAAAAAACCAGTTCTTCTCCGGTATCCATGTTGACGGCCAGCGCACGACCTTCTGCAATGCGCAGTGCAGTTTCGAAGCTCTCGGCAAGCCGTTGTTTGATGTCAGGGTTGATTCTGACCCGATCGACCACGACGTCGATGGTATGCTTTTCATTTTTTTTCAGTGCGGGCAATTCATCCACATCGACGACGGTTGCTGCACGAGTGCCGCTTTTGACGCGGAAACGGATGAAGCCTTGCGCCTGCATCTGTTCGAACAGATCGGTATGTTCGCCTTTGCGGTTGGCGACGACTGGTGCGAGAATCATCAGGCGTGTACCTTCCGGCAGGGCCAGCACCGTATCGACCATTTGTGAGACGGACTGTGCGGTCAGCGGATTTTCCGGGTGCCGTGGGCAATGCGGGGTTCCCACGCGTGCGAACAGCAAGCGCAGGTAGTCGTAGATTTCGGTGACGGTGCCGATGGTCGATCGCGGATTGTGCGAGGTGGCTTTCTGGTCGATGGCGATCGCAGGGGATAGTCCCTCGATGAGATCGACATCCGGTTTTTCCATCAGCTGCAAAAACTGGCGCGCATAGGCGGAGAGCGATTCGACGTAACGTCGCTGGCCTTCCGCATACAGGGTATCGAAAGCCAGTGAGGACTTTCCGGAACCGGAAAGGCCGGTAATGACGATCAGTTTGTTGCGGGGCAGGTCGATTCCGATATTTTTCAGATTGTGTGTCCTTGCGCCGCGGATGATGATTTTTTCTTGATTTTCCGACATTGAAAAGACGATCCTGCAAATGAATGGCAGACTGTGAATGCATACAGGTCAATCCATTATCATAACGTATTTGACAATCTTGCACAGAATGTCTGGCCTGTGATGTCACGTGACGCGAACAGGCGCGATTTTTTCGTCCGGCTTTCGCTTGCAGTGTGTTTTGTGTCCACTGTGTCATATAATGCAGTTTTGTTTACGTTATCACCCTTCATTCCCATCAGGAGAAAGTCATGGCATCGATCAACAAGGTCATTATCGTCGGCAATCTCGGCCGCGATCCGGAAAACCGATATATGCCGAGCGGTGAACAGGTTACCAGTATTGCGGTTGCCACGACTGACCGCTGGCGAGACAAGGCGACAGGTGATCTGAAGGAGCAGACGGAATGGCACCGTATTTCTTTTTTCGGCAAGCTCGCCGAAATCGCAGGCCAGTATCTGAAAAAGGGGTCGCAAGTTTATGTCGAAGGCCGTATCCGGACACGCAAATATAC
>CAKQQG010000035.1 GCA_934270705.1 uncultured Oxalobacter sp.
TCTTGCCATGGTCTACGTGACCAATTGTTCCTACGTTTACGTGCGGCTTCGTCCGCTCATACTTGCTCTTTGCCATTTTTCAGATTTCCTTCAAAAAGAACGATTTATTAAATATTTAGCTCAATGGGCAATTAAATCACTTTGCACGCGAGCTGACAATTGCTTCAATAATATTTTTCGGTGCTTCAGCGTAATGCTTGAATTCCATTGTGTAGGTCGCACGTCCCTGCGTTGCTGAACGCAATGCAGTCGCATAACCGAACATTTCGGACAGCGGAACTTCAGCCTTGATGACCTTGCCGCCACCACCTGCCATATCTTCCATGCCCTGAACCATACCACGGCGGGAAGACAGATCTCCCATAACCGTACCGGCATAATCTTCCGGCGTTTCGACTTCGACAGCCATCATCGGTTCGAGAATGACCGGATCCGCCTTGCGACAACCTTCCTTGAATGCCATGGAACCGGCCATGCGGAATGCATTTTCATTGGAGTCCACATCATGGTACGAACCGAAGAACAATGTAACCTTGACATCGACTACCGGATAACCTGCCATGACACCGGAATTCAGTGAATCGCGAATACCCTTTTCAACGGCAGGAATGAATTCACGTGGAACGACACCGCCCTTGATGGCATCGACAAATTCAAATCCCTTGCCAGGTTCCTGCGGTTCGATTTTCAGCACGACGTGACCATATTGACCACGGCCACCCGACTGTTTGACGAACTTGCCTTCACTTTCGTCACAGGTCTTGCGGATGGTTTCACGATAAGCGACTTGCGGTTTGCCGATCGTCGCCTCGACACCAAATTCACGACGCATACGATCAACAATAATATCCAGATGCAATTCACCCATACCGGCGATAATGGTCTGACCGGATTCTTCGTCGGTATAGACGCGGAAAGACGGGTCTTCCTGAGCCAGACGGTTCAATGCAAGCGCCATCTTTTCCTGATCCTGCTTGGTCTTCGGTTCGACCGCTTCGGAAATAACCGGTTCCGGGAATTCCATTTTTTCAAGGGTAATCGGCGCACTCGGATCACACAGCGTTTCACCGGTCGTCGCTTCTTTCAGACCGACAGCCGCGGCAATATCACCAGCCATCACTTCCTTGATTTCTTCACGCTGGTTGGCATGCATCTGCAACAGACGACCGATTCTTTCTTTCTTGTTCTTGACAGGATTCAGAACCGTATCGCCGGACTTGACCACACCGGAATAAACACGGAAGAAAATCAGCTGACCCACAAACGGATCGGTCATGATCTTGAATGCCAGCGCAGCGAATTTTTCATCGTCGGCAGCTCTTCTGGTTACAAGATTGTCATTTTCATCCACACCTTCAACAGCAGGAATATCGACAGGAGACGGCAGATATTCAACAACAGCATCCAGCATCGCCTGAACACCCTTGTTCTTGAAAGCGGAACCGCACATCATCGGCACGATTTCGCCGGCAATGGTTCTCTGGCGCAACGCCTTCTTGATATCCTCTTCCGGCAGATCGCCCTCGCCCAGATACTTGTCCATCAGTTCTTCGCTGGATTCAGCGGCGACTTCCACCAGTTTTTCACGCCATTCCTTGGCCTGATCCATCAGTTCTGCCGGAACGTCACGATATTCGAACTTGGTTCCCTGAGAAGCTTCATCCCAGTAAATACCCTTCATCTTGATCAGATCGACAACGCCTTCGAAGCTGTCTTCGGCACCGATAGGAATCTGCAACGGCACAGGATTGGCCTTCAAACGCGAACGCATCTGATCATAAACCTTGAAGAAGTTCGCACCGGTACGGTCCATCTTGTTGACGAACGCCAGTCGCGGAACGTGGTACTTGTTGGCCTGACGCCAAACGGTTTCGGACTGCGGCTGTACACCACCGACAGCGCAATAAACCATACATGCACCGTCCAGAACACGCATGGAGCGTTCCACTTCAATCGTGAAATCGACGTGACCCGGGGTATCGATAATGTTGATCCGATGACTCTGGAAATTATTGGCCATGCCACTCCAGAAACAGGTCGTCGCAGCCGAAGTAATGGTAATACCGCGCTCCTGTTCCTGTTCCATCCAGTCCATGGTTGCGGCACCATCATGAACCTCACCCAGTTTGTGGTTCACCCCGGTATAAAAAAGAATACGTTCAGTCGTCGTCGTTTTGCCTGCATCAATATGTGCAGAAATACCAATGTTACGATAACGTTCGATCGGTGTCTTGCGAGCCATAATCTTTCCTAAAACTTTTTAATAAACAAAACCGAGCTGCATTTTCACCGCAAATGCGCCCGGCCTGCCTGATATTTTCCACGGGCAGCCGCCTGTACAAACATCATTTGACAGCCGCCCTCTCATTCTTGAACTAGAAACGGAAATGCGAGAAAGCCTTGTTGGCTTCCGCCATACGATGAACTTCGTCACGCTTTCTCATGGCACCACCACGACCCTCAGCAGCTTCCATCAACTCGCCAGCAAGACGCTGCGGCATGGACTTTTCGCTGCGTTTGGTAGCCGCTTCACGCAACCAGCGCATGGCCAGCGCCATACGACGAACCGGACGCACTTCAACAGGAACCTGATAGTTTGCACCACCGACACGGCGGGACTTGACTTCGACCAGCGGCTTGCAGTTATTGACCGCCTGCATGAAAATTTCCAGAGGATCTTTTCCGGATTTACCTTCGATGATTTCGAATGCGCCGTAAATAATGTTTTCGGCCACCGACTTCTTGCCGGAAAGCATCAGCACATTCACAAATTTTGCAACATCAACATTGCCGAACTTGGGATCCGGCAAAATCTCGCGTTTCGGCACTTCACGACGACGAGGCATTTCTTTTCCTTTCTTTCTTCAGCTGAGTGCAAGCACTCACGGTGGCCATCATGACACACCACTTACTCGATCACACGACCGACCCTGATTATTTACTTGCCGCTTTGGCGCGTTTTGCACCGTACTTGGAACGGGCCTGTTTACGATCCTTGACACCCTGCGTATCGAGAGAACCGCGAACCATATGGTAACGGACACCCGGCAAGTCCTTGACACGACCGCCACGCAACAGGACGACGCTGTGTTCCTGCAGATTGTGACCTTCACCGCCGATGTAGGAAATGACTTCAAAACCGTTGGTCAGTCTGACCTTGGCAACCTTTCTCAATGCAGAGTTCGGCTTCTTCGGGGTTGTCGTATAGACACGGGTACATACGCCACGCTTTTGCGGACAGTTTTCCAACGCCGGCGACTTGCTTTTTGCCTTGACAGTCACACGCGGTTGGCGAATCAATTGATTGATGGTTGGCATCGATTTAATCCAACTAAGTAAAAATTACAGAAAAATCCCGACCACCCACAATGGCCGGGGACTCCACGGAAAAACTATCACCACAGTTGGCGCAACCGGACCGACGTATCATGAGGACCGTCATCCATGCGCTCCAAAGACTGCGGATTCTAAACTGTCTCCTTGGCAAAGTCAATTACTTCAACGACATACATCGTCTGACCGCGCCAAAAACAACAGGCACTGCTCAAGCTTTTTCGGATGGCATCCCGCTATTTCGCAGAATGCCATCCATTCAACTTCATGATTCCTGTTCAGGATTTTCACTGACGAGACCGGAGACGCTCTGTTGCTGTTCCTGCTGCAACTGCTCGGCGCGTTGCAAGGCAGCGCGTTCTTCCTGTTCCCAGATCGCTTTCTGCTTGCGCGCACGATGCATCGCAAGACCTGTACCTGCAGGAATCAGACGACCTACGATCACATTTTCTTTCAAGCCTCTCAGAGAATCCTTCTTGCCCATGATGGCGGCTTCCGTCAAGACACGGGTCGTTTCCTGGAAGGACGCTGCCGAGATAAACGAATCGGTCGACAGGGATGCCTTGGTAATACCCAGCAAGACATTTTCATAAGTCGCCGGACGCTTGCCTTCTGCAATGACGCGATCGTTTTCATCCAGCAATTCGGAACGTTCGACCTGTTCGCCCGGAATGTAACAGGTATCGCCAGCATCGACGACATTCACACGGCGCAGCATCTGTCGGACAATGACTTCAATATGCTTGTCGTTGATTTTCACACCCTGCAGACGATAAACGTCCTGCACTTCATCGACGATATAACGCGCAAGCGCCTCGATACCCAGCAAGCGCAGGATATCCTGAGGATCCGCAGGACCATCAACGATCATTTCACCCTTGTTGACGACCTGGCCATCATGAACCAGCACTTGCTTGTCCTTACCGATCAGGAATTCATGACGGTTTCCGTCCATATCGGTAATTTCAAGACGTTGTTTACCTTTCGTTTCCTTGCCGAATGCCACCGTGCCGGTCACTTCAGCCAGCATCCCTGCATCCTTCGGAGAACGTGCCTCGAACAGCTCGGCAACACGCGGCAAGCCACCCGTAATATCGCGGGTTTTCTGCGATTCGGTCGGAATACGTGCCAGGACTTCGCCGACAGACACTTTCTGGCCGTCCTGAACCATCAGCAGCGCACCGACCTGGAAGCTGATCGTCACGGCATGTTCCGTACCGGCGATCTTGACTTCCTCGCCATTATCGTTGAGCAGTTTGACTTGCGGACGCGCCGAGCGGGTCGACGTACCGCGACGTTTCGGATCGATAACCACCAGTGTGGACAAGCCGGTCACTTCATCGACCTGACGTGCGACGGTCACACCTTCTTCCACATTCTCAAACCGGATCGTACCGGCGTATTCCGTAATGATCGGACGCGTCATCGGATCCCATGTCGCCAGCACCTTGCCTGCCTTGACCGGCAGACCGTCGTTGACCAGCAGAGTCGCACCATATGGCACTTTATGGCGTTCACGTTCACGACCGACATCGTCCGCGATCGTGATTTCACCGGAACGGGAAATCACGATCTGATCTCCCTTGTCGTTGGTCACATAGCGCATGGCCGACGTGAAGTGGATAGTACCGTTGGAACGCGCCTCTACACTGGAAGCGACGGCTGAACGGGATGCGGCACCACCGATATGGAAAGTACGCATCGTCAGCTGCGTTCCGGGTTCACCGATGGACTGTGCGGCAATCACGCCGACAGCCTCGCCGGCGTTGACCAGAGAACCACGTCCCAGATCACGCCCATAACATTTGGCACACATGCCATAACGGGTTTCACACGTCAGTGGCGTACGAACCTTGACTTCGTCGATACCGAGACGTTCGATTTCCTCGATCTTGTCTTCATCAAGCAGTGTACCGGCTTCGTACAGCACTTCACGTGATTCCGGATTGATGATGTCGTTTGCGCAGACACGTCCCAAAATACGATCACCCAGCGTTTCGACGACTTCGCCGCCTTCGATGAGCGCTTTCATGACGACACCTTCATGGGTACCGCAATCATCCTCGATAACGACAAGATCCTGTGTCACATCGACCAGACGCCGGGTCAGATAGCCGGAGTTCGCCGTTTTCAGTGCCGTATCGGCCAGCCCCTTGCGGGCACCGTGCGTGGAAATGAAGTATTGCAATACGTTCAGACCTTCACGGAAATTGGCTGTAATCGGCGTTTCGATAATCGAACCGTCCGGTTTTGCCATCAGACCACGCATACCAGCCAACTGACGAATCTGTGCGGCTGAACCACGTGCGCCGGAGTCGGCCATCATGTAAATGGAGTTGAAAGATTCCTGCGTACCAACAGTACCGTCACGTTTGACCACTTCTTCGACTTTCAGCTGGTCCATCATGGCCTTGCCGACACTGTCACCGGTCTTGCCCCAGATATCGACCACCTTGTTGTAACGTTCACCGGACGTGACCAGACCAGAAGCATATTGCTGTTCGATCTGCTTGACTTCCTGTTCAGCTGACGAAATCAGTTCGGACTTCTGTTTCGGTACAAGCATGTCGTTGATACAGATGGAAATACCGGCTCGTGTCGCCAGACGGAAACCAGCCTGCATCAGGTGATCGGCAAAAACGACCGTGGCACGCAAACCGCATTTTCTGAACGATGTATTGATAAGACGTGAAATTTCCTTTTTCTTCAACGGTGTATTCAGTACAGAAAACGGCAGCCCTTCCGGCAGGATTTCCGAAAGCAATGCACGACCGACAGTCGTTTCATAACGCACCAGTTTCTTGACGGTTTCACCCGACATCGGATCCTTGACATAATCAGGCAAACGTACCGTAATACGCGTCGCCAGTTCGACTTCCTTGTTGTCGTATGCACGCTGGACTTCTGCGATATCGGCAAACATCATGCCTTCGCCCTTGCCGTTGATTTTTTCACGCGTTGCATAATACAAGCCCAGCACCATGTCCTGAGACGGCACGATAGAAGGTTCGCCATTGGATGGGAACAGGATATTGTTCGAAGCCAGCATCAGGGTACGCGCTTCGAGCTGCGCCTCTATCGACAACGGAACATGTACCGCCATCTGGTCACCGTCGAAGTCGGCATTGAACGCAGCGCAAACCAGCGGATGCAGCTGGATGGCCTTGCCTTCGATCAGCACAGGTTCGAATGCCTGAATGCCCAGACGATGCAGTGTCGGCGCACGATTGAGCATCACCGGATGTTCGCGGATGACTTCTTCCAAAATATCCCAGACAACCGGTTCCTGCAGCTCTACCAGACGTTTCGCGGCCTTGATAGTCGTTGCCAGACCCATGATTTCAAGCCTGTTGAAAATGAAAGGCTTGAACAGTTCCAGCGCCATCAGTTTCGGCAAACCACACTGGTGCAATTTCAGCTGCGGACCGACTGTAATGACGGAGCGGCCGGAATAGTCGACACGTTTGCCAAGCAGGTTCTGACGGAAGCGTCCGCCTTTCCCCTTGATCATTTCCGCCAGAGATTTCAACGGACGTTTGTTTGCGCCGGTCATGGCTTTGCCGCGGCGGCCGTTATCCAGCAATGAATCGACTGCTTCCTGAAGCATACGTTTTTCATTACGCGTAATGATTTCCGGAGCACGCAATTCCAGCAGGCGTTTCAGACGATTGTTGCGGTTGATGACCCGGCGATACAGATCATTCAGATCCGAAGTCGCAAAGCGACCGCCATCCAGCGGTACCAGCGGACGCAGTTCAGGCGGCAGCACAGGCAACACTTCCATAATCATCCATTCCGGCTTGATTCCGGAACGCTGGAATGCTTCCAGCACTTTCAGACGCTTGGCATACTTCTTGATTTTGGCTTCCGATTTGGAATCCTTCAGTTCATTGCGTAACAGTTCCGCTTCACGGTCGATATCGATCGAACGCAACAATTCACGAATACCTTCCGCCCCCATCGAAGCGGAAAATTCATCGCCGTATTCTTCATATTTCGCCGCATAGTCGTCTTCGGACATGATCTGGCATTTCTTGAGCGGCGTCATACCGGGATCGGTCACGACATAAGCTTCGAAATACAGGACACGTTCGATATCACGCAATGTCATATCGAGCACCATACCCAGACGGGATGGCAGTGATTTCAGAAACCAGATATGCGCTGCCGGAGAAGCCAGTTCAATATGACCCATCCGTTCGCGGCGAACCTTGGCAAGCGTCACTTCGACACCGCACTTTTCACAAATCACACCACGATGTTTCAGACGTTTATACTTTCCGCACAAACATTCGTAGTCCTTGATCGGACCGAAAATCTTCGCGCAGAACAGGCCGTCACGTTCCGGCTTGAATGTACGGTAATTGATCGTTTCCGGTTTTTTGACTTCACCATAAGACCAGGATCTGATTTTTTCAGGGGATGCCAGACCAATCTTGATGGCATCGAATTGTTCATCTTGCTGAACTTGCTTGAATAGATCGAGCAGTGCTTTCATCTTTTCACTCCAGTTGGGTGAGAACTTCGGCCAAAAATTCTGTACCGGACAAGGTGGCCATGCGCCTTGTCCGGTCGTCAACACGCTTGCCTAGTTACGTTCCAGATCGATATCGATACCCAATGAACGGATTTCCTTCACCAGCACGTTGAAGGACTCAGGCATACCTGCGTCGATGACGTGATCCCCCTTGACCAGATTTTCATAAACTTTCGTCCGGCCTGCAACATCGTCGGATTTCACCGTCAACATTTCCTGCAATACGTACGCTGCACCATAAGCTTCCAGCGCCCAGACTTCCATTTCACCGAAACGCTGACCACCGAATTGCGCCTTGCCACCCAGCGGCTGCTGTGTAACCAGCGAATACGGCCCTGTGGAACGGGCATGCATCTTGTCATCGACAAGATGGTGCAGCTTCAGCATGTGCTTGTAACCGACCGTCACCGGACGTTCGAACGGCTCGCCGGTACGACCGTCATACAAGGTGACCTGATTCTTCATTTCAGTCATGCCCAGTTTCTTCGCAATGTCATCCGGATAAGCCAGATCCAGCATACGACGGATTTCTTCTTCGTCAGCACCATCGAAGACGGGTGTCGCAAACGGAACACCGTCCTTCAGATTTTCCGCCAGCGTCAACACCTCGGCTTCCGTCAGGCTGTCCAGATCTTCCGGTTTACCGCTGCTCAGATAAATCTCTTTGAGGAACGCGCGGATATCTTCGACTTTACGTTTGGCCTGAAGCATTTCACCGATACGCAGCCCAAGACCCTTCGATGCCCAACCCAAATGGGTTTCCAGAATCTGGCCGATATTCATACGGGACGGCACACCCAACGGATTCAGCACGATATCGGCCGGCGTACCGTCGGCCATATACGGCATATCCTCGATCGGGACGATCTTCGAGACAACGCCCTTGTTGCCGTGACGCCCTGCCATCTTGTCGCCGGGCTGCAAACGACGTTTGACCGCCAGATAAACCTTGACCATCTTCTGCACGCCGGGCTGTAATTCGTCGCCCTGCGTCAGTTTCTTGCGTTTTTCTTCAAATGCCAAATCGAACTGGTGACGTTTTTCTTCGATCGAATCCTTGATCGCTTCCAGTGCATTGGCCGTTTCTTCATCGGCCGGACGGATATCGAACCAGTGATATCTTTCCAGATCCGACAAATATTCCTGTGTGATTTCAGCGCCGCGAGCCAGTTTCTTCGGACCGCCGTTGACCTTCTTGCCGATCAAAAGCTTGCTCAGACGCTGGAAGGCGTCTCCTTCCACAATACGCATCTGGTCATTCAGATCAATACGGTAACGCTTCAATTCGTCATCGATAATCTGCTGCGCACGCTTGTCACGAACCAGCCCCTCACGCGTGAAAACCTGTACGTCGATCACAGTACCAACCATACCCGACGGAACACGCAAGGAAGTATCTTTCACGTCGGAAGCTTTCTCGCCGAAAATCGCACGCAACAATTTTTCTTCCGGCGTCAGCTGGGTTTCACCACGCGGTGTGACCTTGCCCACCAGTACATCGCCTGCCTCGACTTCCGCACCAATATAGACAATACCGGATTCATCCAGACGGGCCAGCTGGTTTTCAGCCAAATTGGAAATGTCTCGTGTGATTTCTTCAGGACCGAGTTTGGTATCACGAGCGACGACAGAGAGCTCCTCAATATGAATAGACGTATAACGATCGTCTTCGACCACCTTTTCGGAAATCAGAATCGAATCTTCGTAGTTCAGACCGTTCCATGGCGTGAAAGCCACCAGCAGGTTCTGTCCAAGCGCCAGTTCGCCCAGATCGGTCGAAGCACCATCCGCAATCACATCGCCCTTGGCGATACGGTCACCGACCTTGACGATCGGACGCTGGTTGATATTCGTATTCTGGTTGGAGCGTGTATATTTGATCAAGTTGTAAATATCGACACCGACCTCGCCCGCTTTCGCTTCTTCGTCGTTGACACGAACGACGACACGACCCGCGTCGATATAATCGACTACGCCACCGCGGACGGCCTGAACCGTCGTGCCGGAATCCACCGCAACCGTCCGTTCAATGCCGGTACCGACCAGCGCCTTTTGCGGTCTCAGACACGGAACGGCCTGACGCTGCATGTTGGCGCCCATCAAAGCACGGTTCGCGTCATCGTGTTCAAGGAACGGAATCAACGAAGCTGCAACAGACACGATCTGCCCAGGAGCGACGTCCATGTACTGGACACGTTCCGGCGATACCAGAATGGTTTCACCCGCTTCACGCGCGGAAACCAGTTCATCCACCAGCATGCCATTTTCGATCTTGCTGTTTGCCTGCGCGATGATGTAACGACCTTCCTCGATAGCGGACAAATATTCGATCTGATCGGTCACATGCCCATCAACCACCTTCCGGTATGGTGTTTCCAGAAAACCATATTCGTTCAGCCGTGCATACAATGCCAGAGAATTGATCAGGCCGATATTCGGACCTTCCGGCGTCTCGATCGGACAGACACGACCATAATGTGTCGGATGCACGTCACGTACTTCAAAACCGGCACGTTCACGAGTCAGCCCGCCCGGCCCAAGTGCGGATACACGACGCTTGTGCGTGATTTCCGATAATGGATTGGTCTGATCCATAAACTGCGACAACTGCGACGAACCGAAGAATTCACGAATCGCAGCGGAAATCGGTTTGGAATTGATCAGATCATGCGGCATCAGGTTATCGGTTTCCGCCTGCCCCAGACGTTCCTTCACGGCACGTTCCACCCTGACCAAACCGGCACGGAACTGATTTTCAGCCAGTTCGCCGACACAACGGACACGGCGGTTACCCAGATGATCGATATCGTCGATTTCACCGCGACCGTTGCGCAACTCAACCAGAATCTTGATGACAGACAAAATATCGTCATTAGACAAAGTCATCGGTCCCGTCAGTTCATCACGCCCGACACGGCTGTTGAATTTCATTCTGCCGACTGCAGACAGGTCGTAACGTTCCTCGTTATAGAACAGCCCGTTGAACAATGCTTCGACAGATTCTTCGGTCGGTGGTTCCCCGGGACGCATCATGCGGTAGATGGCGATCCTCGCAGCCATCTGATCGGCAGTTTCATCCATACGCAGCGTCTGGGAAATATAAGCCCCCTGATCCAGATCGTTCGTGTACAGCGTCTGGATTTCCGAAATGCCTGCCTCACGCAGGCGGTTCATGACATCTTCCGTAATTTCATCGTTGGCACGCGCGATGACTTCGCCGGTATCCTGATCGACGATATTTTTGGCCAGAGCACGTCCATACAGGAAATCTTCCGGAACCGAAATCCGTTTGATGCCTGCGGCCTCGATGTCGCGGATGTGGCGGGCATTGATACGCTTGTCTTTTTCGACCAGTACCTTGCCGTCCTTGCCCAGAATATCGAAACGTGCGATTTCGCCACGCATACGCGTCGGAACGAATTCCATTTCAGCGCCTTCAGGACGCAACAGAAAATCGTCGAACGCAAAGAAATTCTCCAGAATTTCTTCAGACGTCATGCCGATAGCCTTGAGCAAAATCGTGACCGGCATCTTGCGACGGCGATCGATACGGAAGAACAGAATATCTTTCGGATCGAACTCGAAATCAAGCCATGAACCACGGTAGGGAATGATCCGCGCTGAAAAAAGCAGTTTTCCGGACGAATGCGTCTTGCCCTTGTCGTGTTCGAAAAAGACACCCGGCGAACGGTGCAACTGCGATACGATTACGCGTTCCGTGCCGTTGATGACAAAGGAACCGGTCGCCGTCATCAGAGGCAATTCGCCCATATAGACTTCCTGTTCCTTCATTTCCTTGACCACGGGTTTGGTCGGTGACTCTTTGTCCAGAATCACCAGTCGAACCTTTGCGCGCAAGGGTGACGCCAGGGTCAGACCGCGCTGCTGGCATTCCTTGACGTCGAACGGCGGATCACCCAGTGTATAGGAAATGAACTCCAGTCTCGCAAAACCGTTATGCGAGACGATCGGAAAAATGGATGTAAAGGCAGACTGCAGGCCTTCGTTCTTGCGTTTCAGCGGAGGTACATCAGCCTGTAAAAATTTTTCATAAGATTCAAGCTGTGTCGCCAGCAAAAAGGGAACTTGGTGAACATTGTCGCGCTTTGCAAACGATTTGCGGATGCGCTTCTTCTCAGTAAATGAGTAGTGCATGGACACTCCATGAGTGGCTGAAGGATAGAAAATTCAGTTTTGTGCTCTGTTTGTCGAGCCAGACGCATAAAACTCAAGTTTCAATTACAGCGTGTTAAGCAAACTTTTTCACGAAACACAATTAAGTCAAAGCCGAATCGCCCATCGAGGCGATTCAGCAATGACTCGGATACTGCTAAAGCTGTCGATAAAATCGAAATTACTTGATTTCGACTTTTGCGCCAGCTGCTTCCAGTTTTTTCTTGGCTTCTTCTGCGTCGGCCTTGCTGATACCTTCCTTGACCGGCTTCGGTGCGGAATCGACCATGTCCTTGGCTTCTTTCAGGCCCAGTCCGGTGATTTCACGAACAGCCTTGATAACTGCAACCTTGTTGGAGCCGAATTCGGACAGAACAACAGTGAATTCAGTCTGTTCTTCAGCAGCAGCGGCACCGGCAGCGGCACCACCTGCAGGACCTGCAACTGCCATGGCGGCAGCGGATACACCAAATTTTTCTTCGAATGCCTTGACCAGGTCATTCAGTTCCATAACGGACATCGCGCCAACGGCTTCCAGGATGTCTTCTTTGCTAATTGCCATGTAAAACTCCTATTTTTTTGTTAAATACAATATTCGGTACATGCGAGCAACAAGCCCTGTACAGGCTCATGCAAAACAGGCCGATCAGGCTGCTTCCTCTTCTTTTTTCTTTGCCAGAGCAGCCAGCCCACGAGCAAAGCCCGAAACAGGTGCCAACATAACGCCCATAAGTTGAGAGAGCAGTACATCACGACTCGGGATGCTTGCCAACGCAGCAACGCCAGCCTTGTCGAGCATTTTGCCGGCATAGCTGCCGCCTCTGATGACCAGTGCTTCGTTGCGCTTTGCAAAGTCCTGCACGACTTTGGCGGCAGCAACGGCGTCCTTGGAAATGGAATAAACCAAAGGACCAGTCATTTCAGGAGCGAGATCAGCAAAAGCCGTTCCCTCTACTGCACGACGTGCCAGTGTGTTTTTCAGAACACGCATATACACGCCGTTTTCACGTGCCTTGGCACGCAGTTGCGTCATGTCACCAACCTGGATACCACGATATTCGGCCAGCACAATCGTCTGTGCTTCAGCGATCTGTGCACTGACTTCTGCTACGACGGCCTTTTTGTCATTCAGATTGAGACCCACGGTCAACCTCCAAAAATGATATCCGTCATCCGGATATCGGTTCGAACACGGTGTCCAACGTTAGGAGTTCACTACAGGCATATGCCTTGAAACTACAAAACTGTTTGGGTTCACCATCTACGCTGGGTTGTCTTTTAACAGCCCTCATATTCCAGCAGGACTGCCCAGCGGTCTTTGATTGTCCATACCGGGGCGACCCGGTATGGCCCAAAGTCATCACCCGTAAAAAAACGGGTCTATCATTATACACTCAGGCAGCAATCGTTGCCTGATCCACACGAACGCCAGCTCCCATGGTAGAGGACAGCGAAACCTTGCGGATATACGTTCCCTTGCTGCTGACAGGTTTTGCCTTGTTCAACGCATCGATCAGCGCAACCAGATTCGACTTCAGATCAGCATCGGAGAAGGATTTGCGACCAATCGTTGCATGAATGATACCTGCACGATCCGTTCTGTACTGAACCTGACCAGCCTTGGCATTCTTGACAGCGGTTGCGACATCGGGCGTGACCGTACCGACCTTCGGATTCGGCATCAGACCGCGGGGACCGAGAATCTGCCCCAAAGAACCGACGATACGCATGGTATCCGGAGATGCGATGACGACGTCGAACGGAATATCGCCGCCCTTGATCTGAGCCGCCAACTCTTCCATACCGACGACATCGGCTCCGGCAGCCTTGGCCTGTTCAGCCTTTTCGCCAGACGCGAAAACCGCGACACGCACCGTCTTGCCGGTACCAGCAGGCAAAACGACGGAACCACGAACAACCTGATCGGATTTTTTCGGATCAACGCCGAGCTGAACAGCCACGTCGATCGATTCATTGAATTTTGCCGTTGCAAATTCTTTCAGCACAGCCAACGCTTCATCTACAGGATACAGCTTGCTGCGATCGATCTTTTCCTGGAAAGCGCGCACTCTCTTGGATGCTTTTGCCATCTTATACGCCCTCCACAGTAATACCCATCGACTTGGCCGAACCGGCAATCGTTCTGACTGCAGCTTCCATGTCAGCAGCCGTCAGATCCGGCTTCTTCATGGTAGCGATTTCTTCAGCCTGCGCCCGGGTAATGGAACCGACCTTTTCAGTATTCGGTTTCTGCGACCCCTTTTCGATACCGGCAGCCTTCTTGATCAGAAAGGTTGCAGGCGGCGTCTTCATAGCAAACGTAAAGGACTTGTCCGCATAAGCCGTAATCACAACCGGAATCGGCATACCAGCTTCAAAACCCTGTGTCTGCGCATTGAACGCCTTGCAGAATTCCATAATGTTCAGACCACGCTGCCCAAGAGCAGGACCGATCGGCGGAGATGGATTGGCTTTTCCAGCTGGAACTTGCAGCTTGATAAAGCCAGCGATTTTTTTTGCCATTTTCTTTTTCCTATCTGTGAGTCATAACGCCCGCACTGCCGGCGGGCTCCTCTGCCGGACTTGAATACATGCGCACCGGCCTGCGCATCAAACTTTTTCGACCTGCCCGAATTCGAGCTCGACAGGCGTCGAACGACCGAAAATAGTCACCGACACCCTGAGACGGGATTTTTCGTAATTGACTTCCTCGACATTGCCGTTGAAATCGGCAAAAGGACCTTCCTTGATACGAACCAGCTCGCCAACCTCATAAGATACCTTCGGACGCGGCTTGTCCACACCTTCCTGCATTTGCCGCAAAAGCTTGTCCATTTCACGCGAAGGGATAGGCGTCGGCTTGTTGGACTTGCCACCAACGAAGCCAGTCACCTTGCCGGTATCCTTGACCAGATGCCAGGTATCGTCCGTCATCTCCATTTCGATCAGAACATAACCCGGAAAAAACCTCCGCTCCGTCACGGAACGCTGGCCACCCTTGACCTCGACAACTTCTTCCGTCGGAACCAGTATCTGGCCAAACTTGTCGCTCATCCCCATCCGTTCGATTCTTTCCATCAGGGAACGACGCACACTTTTTTCCATTCCGGAATAGACATGAACGACATACCAGCGCATCTTTCCGGATGCGCTCGCACTTTTTTCCTTACCCGCCTGATCCCGGCTATTTTCACTCATTATCTTTTCCAGCCAAGCAAGATGTTATAAAGAACAAACTCCAGCACCTTATCCGCACCCCAAAGAAATATCGCCATCAGCAAAACAAAGCCAAAAACGATACCCGTCACACGGATGGCATCGTTACGCGCAGGCCAAACTACCTTTTTTGTTTCACGAACCGACTCTCTTGCAAACGCAACAAAATTACGTCCGGACGAGGAAAACCAGATGAAACCCGCACCTACAACGACGCCGGCAATGAGAACACCCACCCTTGCCAACGAAGGATGACCGGCAAGAAAATAAAAACCGCAAATACCTGCCAAAATTGAGGCAACAGCACAGGCAACCTTCACCTTGTCGCCCAGGCCACCCTCGGCTTGCACAGGTTGGTTAGACATAAAACTCTGCTTTCAGTTATGTAACAACAGGTGGCAGGGGAAGAGGGCCTCGAACCCCCGACCTTCGGTTTTGGAGACCGACGCTCTGCCAATTGAGCTATTCCCCTACTTCTTTCAGTCTGACGAAAATCAGTTTGTCGGCCCCTCGTGAACAGAGGGGCCTGCCATTATATACGATTACTCGACGATTTTGGAAACGACGCCAGCGCCGACGGTTCTTCCGCCTTCACGGATCGCGAATCTCAAGCCTTCT
>CAKQQG010000036.1 GCA_934270705.1 uncultured Oxalobacter sp.
TTTTCAGCCACTCTCAGCTGGCCGCAGTCCAGTTGCCGGATGACTTCGGCGATGGCGGCGCGGAGAATGGGGGATGCATCGGCGGCAGTGAAACTGTCGCGGTTTTCCCATGCGTCCTCAATGATTTGCTTGAGCTGTTCCTGTTGTGTCATGGTGTTTCCTCTTGTGTTCTTGTGTTTTTGTGTGGGTGTTCGGTCAGGGCAGTGTCCGCGCGAAAGCGGCGATACGCGCTATACCTTCCAGACATTCGGCGGGTTCGGCAACGAGCGCGATGCGGATGCGGTTTTTCCCGGGATTGCCGCCATGGGCATCGCGCGCCAGATAGCTGCCCGGCAAGACGGTGACATGGCAGCTTTCGTACAGGCGGCGTGCGAATTCCGTATCGGAAAGACCGGTTTTTTCATGGACTTCGGCCCAGAGATAGAAACTGGCGTCCGGCATCGAAACGTTCAGTGCCGATTGCAGCACGGGCAGTGCCTGCCGGAATTTGGCGGTATATTTTTCACGGTTTTCGCGGACATGTGCCTCGTCGCTCCATGCCGCGATCGAGGCGGCCTGTACCGTCTCGCTCATGGCGGTACCGTGATAGGTACGATACAGCAGAAATTTCCGGATGATGTCCGCGTCGCCGGCGACGAAGCCGGAACGCATGCCCGGGACGTTGGAGCGCTTGGAAAGCGACGAAAGCATGATCAGTCGCGGATAGCCCTCGCGTCCGAGACGGTGCGCTGCTTCCAGTCCGCCCAGAGGCGGCGTGTCGAAGTAGATTTCCGAATAGCATTCGTCGGATGCGATCACGAATCCGTACCGGTCGGACAGTTCAAACAGTTTCTTCCATTGCGAAAGCGTCATGACCGCGCCGGTCGGATTGGCGGGCGAGCAGGTGTAAAGCAGTTTCGTTTTCGCCCAGATATGTTCCGGCACGCTGTCGTAGTCGCAGGCGAAGTTCAGCGCCGGGTCGGCATTGACGAAATACGGTGTCGCACCGCCGAGCAGGGCCGCGCCTTCGTAGATCTGGTAGAACGGATTGGGACAGACCACGATGCCGTGTTCCGCCGGGTCGAGTACGGTTTGCGCCAGCGCGAACAGGGCTTCGCGTGATCCCAGTGTCGGCAGGATGGCGGCCGGGTCGGGTACGGGAATGCCGTAGCGGTTTGCCAGCCAGCGCGCGATCGTTTCACGCAACGCAAGCGTGCCGACGGTCGCCGGATAACGGGAAAGTCCTTCGGGATGGTCGGCCAGCGTTTGCCGGATGAAAGCCGGTGCGGGATGGCGCGGTTCGCCGATGCCCAGATTGATGGGGCTGTATGCCGGATCGGGTGTTACGTCGGCAAACAGCTTGCGCAGCTTTTCGAATGGATAGGGTTGCAGTCGGTCAAGTAACGGATTCATAAGTCGGTATTGCGGATTGTGCCTGAAATCATGGTTTCCAGCCGGAAATGATAATCGCTTTTCGGGATCGATGGCATACGTTTGCTTCCGATGGATGCGTCAAAATGCATGCATAATCCGTGCCAGTTTGATGCAGTGCAGCACAAAAATGGTGCATGTGGAAAAACTGACGGCAAAACAGGTATGCCTTTGTGTTTTTGTCACAGGGGGGTCATGCCGTTGGCCTACTATGAAACGACAGCAAGCCTGTCCGGAAAGCGGTTTTCCGGATAGGGCAAAGTGCAGTGAAAGGATACCGGTATGGACGTGAAAATCAATCGGAAAAAAATCCGCAAAGCCATCGCGCCGGTCGCCGTGCCGTGCAGCAGGGGTGTTGTCAATCGCGCCGGACGGATGGTTTTCGGACAACGGCAAAAAACGGCGGGTCATCCGGCGGTATCGCCTGAACGGGATGTATGATTTTTTTCAATAGGGTCATGCGACATGCGATCACAATCGGACGAACGGGCAGGCTATCGCAGGTTGTCCGTATGTAGGAAGATGGCGCCAGGATGAGACGATGAAACCGGATGGTTCTGCCGAGCGTGTTTTACCGTGTGCCGGTAGGGAATTTCCGGTATCTTGCGAGCGACAAAGCCATATCGGCGGAAAATCCGGTATATAATCGGCGCGACATGACAGGGTGCTGTCCACAAGACGGATACCCGGCCCGATGATGAATGTTTTACGAAAGGATTCGATCAGATGCGTGTCATTTCCCGAAAAATCCATCAGCTCATGCTGCTGGGCAGTTTGCCGGCGTGCATGGTGGCGATGGTATTGTTCCGCGATCCTTCCAGCGATCAGCCGACGCATGATATGCCGGGCGGTGCGAACCGCTTCATCAACCGCAGTCGCACGATCAGTATTCCGTTGCCGGTAGCCGAACGGGGCGGCCGCTATACGGGACGGCGTATCCGGAAAACGGTTTTCCGGTAAACGGTTTTTTCCCTCGCTATCAGGCATATAGCCTTCGCTGTGCCGAAATTTTCGCTGTTGTGCAGCATTTATTGACTTTTCGTAAAATAACAGGAAATTCCAGGCAATTTTCATGACGGAGGGTTTATGAGGAAATGGGCATTCGCTTTGCTGTTTTTCGTTACCGGCGCGATGGCCGCGCCGACGGTACATGTCTATGGGCCGGGAGGTCCTGCGCCGGCCATGAAGGCCGCTGCCGCAGCTTATGAAAAGGCGAGTGGCGTGCAAGTGGTCGTTCAGGCCGGGCCGACACCGAAATGGGAAAACGCCGCCAGACAGAATGCGGATATGATCTATTCCGGTTCGGAAGCCATGATGTCGGATTTCTGCAAGTTGTTCGGCGAACAGATCGTGCCGGAGACGGTGGTGCCTGTTTATCTGCGTCCTGCCGCCATTCTGGTGCGTCGCGGCAATCCGCGCAATATTCAGGGTGTGGCGGATCTGGCCGGCAAAAAAGTGAAAATTCTGGTCACCCATGGCGCCGGTCAGGTCGGTATGTGGGAAGACATTGCCGGGCGTCTGGGCAATATCGGAACGGTCAGGGCTTTTCGGGAAAATATCGCCTTTTTCGCTCCCAATACCGGAGTGGCACGGCAGACATGGCTTGATGACGGCAGTTTCGATGCCTGGCTTGTCTTCAATATCTGGGGAATCGCCAATCCCGGAGATGGCGAGATCGTGGCGCTGGAACCGGAATACCGTGTCTATCGCCCGATGGATATCGCGTTGACTCGTGAAGGACAGAAAAACGGCGCTGCGGCTGGTTTTTACCGGTTCATTTCATCGAAGGAAGGTCGTGCGATTTTCGAAAAGTACGGCTGGATGGAAAATGCGGCAACGGATAAACCGTAACGGCAGGCATGGGCTGTGAAAAAAGACGGGACACCCCGTCTATTTTCACAGGTGGCCGACCGCTTTGCCGGTCATACGCATTCTTTTTTGACGCAATCGACGAAATATTCCCATTTGCCGTCGCGGTTTTGATGGCGGATCAGTCCGTGGACGTCCGTTTCGAATCCCGGGAACCGGTCGTTGAAGTCGCGTGCGAATTTCAGGTAATCGACGATCGTCCGGTTGAAGCGTTCACCCGGAATCAGCAGCGGAATGCCGGGCGGATAGGGAGTCAGCAAAATGGCGGTGACGCGGCCTTCGAGTTCGTCGATCGGTACCCGTTCGATTTCGCGGTGCGCCATCTTGGCATAGGCGTCCGACGGTTTCATGGCCGGTATCATGTTCGACAGATACATGTCAGTAGTCAGGTGGGCCACGTCGTTTTCACGGTAGAAGTCGTGGATTTTCTGGCAGAGATCGCGCAGGCCGAATTGTTCGTAACGCGGATGCGCGGCGGCAAATTCCGGCAGGATGCGCCAGATCGGCTGGTTCTTGTCGTAGTCGTCCTTGAATTGCTGGAGCGCGGTGACCAGTGTGTTCCAGCGGCCTTTGGTGATGCCGATGGTGAACATGATGAAGAAGCTGTACAGACCGCATTTTTCGACGATGATGCCGTTTTCCGCCAGATACATCTTGACGATCGAGGCGGGAATGCCTGTCGCCTCGAATTCGCCGGCCAGTGACAGTCCCGGTGTGATGACGGTGGCCTTGATCGGGTCGAGCATGTTGAATCCCGGCGCGATGTCGCCGAAGCCGTGCCAGTTGTATTCTGCCCTGAGAATCCAGTCTTCGCGCTGACCGATGCCGTTTTCGGCGAAGTCTTCAGGTCCCCAGACTTCGAACCACCAGTCTTTGCCCCATTCCTTTTCGATTTTTTTCATGGCGCGGCGGAAGTCCAGCGCCTCGAGGATGGATTCCTCGACCAGTGCGGTACCGCCCGGCGGTTCCATCATGGCGGCCGCCACGTCGCACGATGCGATGATGGCGTATTGCGGCGAGGTGGACGTGTGCATCAGAAAGGATTCGTTGAAGATGTTCTGGTCGAGTTTGACTTCCTCGGATTCCTTGACGAGAATCTGCGACGCTTGCGACAGGCCAGCCAGCAGTTTGTGCGTGGACTGTGTCGAGAAGATCATGGATTTGCGCGCGCGCGGGGTGTACGGCCCGATGGCGTGCATGTCGCGGTAGAAATCGTGGAAGGCGGCATGCGGCAGCCAGGCTTCGTCGAAATGCAGGGTGTCGATTTCGCCGTCGAGCATGGTCTTGATCGTTTCGACGTTGTAGATGATCCCGTCGTAGGTCGATTGGGTGATCGTCAGGATACGCGGTTTTTTGTTGACGGCGTCACGCGCGAACGGGTTGGCCTCGATTTTCTTTTTGATGTTTTCCGGTTTGAATTCGTCTTTCGGAATCGGGCCGATGATGCCGTAATGGTTGCGTGTCGGCATCAGGAAAACCGGAATGGCGCCGGTCATGATGATGGCGTGCAGAATCGATTTGTGGCAGTTGCGGTCCACGACGACGATGTCGCCGCTGGCGATGGTGGAGTGCCAGACGATCTTGTTGGACGTGGATGTGCCGTTCGTGACGAAGTAGCAATGGTCTGCGTTGAAAATGCGGGCGGCGTTGCGTTCGCTTTGCGCGACGGGACCGGTATGGTCCAGCAGCTGGCCCAGTTCCTCGACGGCGTTGCACACGTCGGCACGCAGCATGTTCTCACCGAAGAACTGGTGGAACATCTGGCCGATCGGCGATTTCAGGAACGCCACGCCGCCGGAGTGTCCCGGACAGTGCCAGGAGTACGAGCCGTCCTGCGCGTAGTGCATCAGGGCGCGGAAAAACGGCGGCGCCAGTCCGTCGAGATAGGTTTTCGCTTCACGGATGATGTGCCGCGCGACGAATTCGGGCGTATCCTCGAACATGTGGATGAAGCCGTGCAGTTCACGCAAGAGGTCGTTCGGAATATGACGAGATGTGCGGGTCTCGCCGTACAGGTAGATCGGAATGTCGGCGTTTTTGCTGCGGATTTCGGTGACGAAAGCGCGCAGGGGTTTGAGTGCCTGGTCGATTTCCTCGCGGGTACCGTTGCCGAATTCCTCGTCGTCGATGGAAAGCACGAATGCCGATGCGCGCGACTGCTGTTGCGCGAACTGCGACAGGTCGCCATAGCTGGTGACGCCCAGCACTTCCATGCCTTCGTCTTCCATGGCTTTGGCAAGGGCACGGATACCCAGTCCGGAAGAATTTTCGGAACGGTAGTCTTCGTCGATGATGACGATAGGAAAGCGAAATTTCATCTCGGTCTCCAAATATGTACAGTGAGGGAAAGGCAGCTGCTATCCTGTTGTTCCGTCACGGTTTTCAGGATATTCGGACATGCCGGAAATTGTGACCGGAATTATACGTGATCTGCGCTGTTTTGCATTTCCGATCGGCCTTCGGCGGGCATTATAAAACCGTAAAACAACAGTTCGGTGACGGTGCGGGATTTTTTCGTGCCGCACGTGCAAGGGGACGGGGGATTTTGCCGCACGGCATGCCGGAGCGGACGCCATGCCGTGCGACGGGTGAAATCAGAAGGTGTGCGTCATGCCTAGCTGGATACCGGTGACGTGTTCCTCGTCGTAGCCGCTGCCGTTGAAAAAACTGGAAATGGCGCCGTTTTCATAGTCGGTATAGGCCACCATGCCGTAAAGCGAGGTTCGTTTGGAAAGATCGTAGGTATAACCCAGCGCGTATTTCTTCAGGTCGGCCGAGCTGTGGCCGTCCCAGTAGGCGCCACCGTCGGCTGCGCTCATGCCGCGGACATCTTCGAGCTTGACATAGTTGAAGGCGGCCTTGAATGTGCCGGGGCCGACCTTGTAGTTCAGGCCGAGAATCCAGTTGTCCATTTTGGACGCGACGCCGTTGATGAGTGTGGATTCCGCCACGCCGCTGTTTTCGGAAAGCGAACGTTCGGCGTTGTACCAGCCTCTGTCGTGCGTTTTTTCATAAGCCAGCGAAATTCTGAGGTCGCCCCATGTATAGGCGCCGCCCAGATTCCAGACGAAGGACCGGTTGGAGTCGGCCAGCCGGCTCCAGTTGCCGAGCAAGGCGACGACGCCGTTGTCGTACAGAACGGAAGCGGCGTAGCCGTCGTTGTCGGCGCCTGCCAGTGCAAAGGCGCTGTCATCATTGCCTTTTGTGTTTTTGCCCAGACTGTATGTCGCACCGATCTGGAATCCGGACAGGTTCGGACTGTCGTAGCGCAGTGTATTGTCGATCTGGGAGGAACGCTGGGTGGAGAGTGTCATGCTGGCGATACTGTCCTGGTTGAACGGGTCGAGAGTACGCAGGGTCTCTGTCGGCAATTCGTCCACGCGGCCGATACGGAATGTGCCGAAGGGGGTGCCGATGCCGACGTTCGCGCCGCCGTACCAGTCGATGTCCGGGTTGCCGCCATAGACCGTTCCGTCATTGAGATTGAGCCGGTGTTCCAGCTGGAACATGGCCTTGTAGCCGCCGCCAAGATCTTCCGTCCCTTTAAAGCCCAGACTGCTTTCGTAATTGTGAGTCATGTAGGTGTCTTTGCCGGTCTGTTTGGCGATACCGGTATCGACGACGCCGTAAATGATCAGGTTCGGTTGCGCCATGGCGGATGTCATGACCGACAGGGTGGCCAGAAGCAATGCAAGCGAGGTTTTTTTCATGGTTTCTCCGGATGGGGTGGTGGTCGTGCATGGGTGCAAATGCGGCGATCATAGCGTGTATGACTGTTGCCTGCCATGATGGGCGATCGCCGGGAAAGCGGCTTTGAGAAAAAACCAACGGGAGAAAAGTTGTCGTGCAAGATGTTGTTTTTATGCGTCGCCGCTTTGCATCGGTATCATGGCGGCAGGGATGCATGGGGCGATGAACGGGCTTTTCCTGTTGACCGTGCCATATCCGCCGGTGTGGACGATGTCCGGAAAAACAGGTTTTCGGCGCCGTTCATGCCGTTACGGCGAATCAGAATTTGTGGTTGATACCGATCTGGACGCCGGTGACGCCGTCTTCTTCAAAACTTCTTCCGCGGAAGAACTGGGCGACGGCCTTGTCCTCGAAGTCGGAATAGGCCAGCTGACCGTACAGGGTGGTGCGTTTGGAAAGGCTGTAAAAATAGCCGACGCTGTATTTCTTGACATCGCCCGAATCATGATTGTCCCAGTAGGCCAGACCGGAGTTTTTGACGTCGCGGACTTTCATCCAGTTCAGCGAGGCACCGATACGGTGTACGCCGCTCTGGTAGTCTCCGGAGAGAATCCAGTTGTCCTGTCTGGATTCGGTGGCATCGAGCTTGTTGCTGGCGTCGCCCATTTTCCAGCCCTTGTCTTCGGTTCTTTCGTAACCCAGACCGATCTTGACGGGGCCGAAGCGGTAAGATCCGCCCAGACTCCATACCCAGGAATCGTTCGAGTCGGACAGACGGCTGTAGTTGGCCAGCAGCAACAGCGGACCGTTGTCATAGTTCAGGCCGATGGCATAACCGTCGTTGTCCGCATTGTTTCGGGTGACATCGTCATCGACATGCTGTGTGTTCTGGCCGAGATAGTAGCCCAGTGAAACGCGGAAACCGGAAAGGCTCGGTGAATCGTAACGGGCGACGTTGCTGATGCGGCTGGTGCGTTGCGTGCCTTTCATCATACTGCCGACGCCTTCCTGGTTGAACGGGTCGAGTCGCCGGAAACTTTCCGTTTCGATTTCGTTCATGCGCCCGAACCGGACACGCCCGAACGGTCCGGACAAGCCGAGGTTGGAAGCGCCTTCCCATTCGGGATCGCTGTTTTTGCCGTTCCACAAATCAAGCCGCTGTTCCAGCTGGAATGTCGCCTTGTAACCGCCGCCAAGATCTTCGGTGCCCTTGAAACCGATCCGGCTGTCGTTCCATTCGCCCATTTGCAAATCCGAACCGGTTTCCTTGATGTAGCCGGTATCGAGTACCCCGTAGATGGTGACGTTGCTCTGCGCACTGGCTGTGCCTGTGAAAATTGTCGCCAGCGAGAGAGCCAGCCATGTTTTTTTCATTGTTTGCTCCAGTTGAGATGGTTGTGTTTGCGGGTGTTTTCCGCACCCGCGTCTATCTCAACAGTTTTCTGTGACGGCATCATGACCGGATGGCTGTTACCGCGGTTTGAGGCGGCGGCAAGCGGGCATGGGTGGGGGATGTGTTGCGATTGAAGGGCATTCCGCCGGCGAAGCGGTGTCTTGCCGGCGGAAAAAGGGAAGGGAGCGGGCCGGAGAGAGCCCGCTTTGTCGATATCTCAGAAAAGATGGTTGATACCGATGGATACACCGGTGACGTTGTCGCCACTGAAGGTCTCGCCACGGAAGAATCGTGCCAGGGTTTTGTCCTCGAAGTCGGTGTATGCCAGCTGGCCATACAGGGTAGTCCGTTTGGAGAGGCTGTAAAAATAACCGACGCTGTATTTGCGGGCATCGCCGGAATCGTAGTCGCCCAGAAACAGGCTGTCGTCCGAACTGCCGCCCTCACGCCGTATATCCCGTAATTTCATGTAGTTGAAGGCAGCTGCCCATTTGTGCCGGCCGGTCGTGTATTCGCCCGACAGAACGTAGCTGTCTTGACGGGAGCGGACGCCTTCGTATTTGTTTGAGTAGGATGAGCCGGTGGCATGCGGCTTCCAACCGTTGTCCCGCGTCTGTTCATAGCCCAGCGAGGCCTTGAAGGGACCGAACCGGTATTGACCGCCCAGACTCCAGATGAAGGAATTGGCCGAGTCGGACAGACGGCTGAAGTTGGCAAGCAAGAGCATCGGACCGTTGTCGTAGTTGAGGCTGACGGCGAATCCGTCGTTGTCCGCGCCGTTGGACTTGAGCAGGTTGCCGTAGCTGTCACGCGAGTCACGGTTGGTATTGGTACCGAGCGTGTAGCTGGCCTTGACGGAAAAGTTCCGGTAAACCGGTGAATCGTAACGGATGGTGTTGCTGACCCGGTTGAAGTGCAGGGTGCTTAACAAAATACTGGCGATACCTTCTTCGTTGAATGGGTCAAGCCGGCGGAAACTTTCGGTTTCCAGTTCGTTGAGACGTCCGAGCCGGACGGAACCGAAGGGACCTGACAGCCCGACATTGGACGCGCCTTCCCAGTCGGTTCCGTTTATGGCGCCGTTGTTGACGAAATAACGTTGTTCGAGCTGGAATGTCGCCTGGTAGCCGCCGCCCAGATCTTCTGTGCCTTTAAAGCCGATACGGCTGCTGTTCCATTGCGACATTTTGAGGTCGGAGCCGGTTTCCTTGACCAGACCGGTATCGATCAGGCCGTATATGGTGACGTTCGACTGGGCATATGCCGTACCGCACAGTGTTGTCATGACTGCCAGCGAGCAAAGTGTTTTGTGCATGATTGTCTCCTGAAAAGCAAAATACCTGAATGGCCAGTTGGCGGAATCGAAGGTGACTCATAAGAGGCGCGTTGTAACCGGCAACCGTTCACGACTGTGATAAAGCATATTCCATGCCAATTTTTTGTAAAAAATTTTTATTTGAAAATCAACGAGTTATTGTTTGATTGTGCGAATTTTCCGGGAGGGCGGGCTGAGGTGTGTGCAGGATATGTGCAGGGGGGTCGCACGGAGGAGGCGTGATGCGACAGGATGAGCGTTTCCGGTTCAGAGAAAGAATTTTTTGGGAGGCAAACCGGAAAAGGCCGCGATGGTGGCGATGGCGTGATCGAGGTAGAAGACTTCGAAAACCGGATTGTCGGCACTGCGGTATTCTTCACGAAGGCTTGCATCGTCATCGAGCATTTTTTGCTTGATGGAAAGATTGTTTTCGAAGACGGCGTCTCCGCTCACCCGTATCCAGGCTTCTTCGGGTGATGCGGTCGTCAGTTCGACTGATGGGTGGTGTATCAGTTCCTTGTAAACATCCTTGCGGTTGCTGGTACAGAACCAGAGTCTGTCGTCGGACTCGAGACGGAATTTGAAGGGGCGTACTCTGGGCTTGCCGTCCATGCCGATGGTGGCGAGGAACTGGACGGGATTTTCCTGCAGGAACCGGATGACGATTTCCATCGGGTGTTCTCCTGTGAAGGGTTCGGTCACAAGGCCGTCTCGGCCGCTTGCGGAGGCAGGCCGGACGTTTTTTTCGTGCGGATGCCACCCGGTTTCTTATGATACTCCGTCAGGTTGCGGACGGCTAGCGCGGTAGCGGCGAAGCCCCGAATGCATGGCGCTTCCGTTTCTTTTTGCATACAGAAACGGATGGCGGGTGGTGGCGGACGGGAAAACGCCGGTGTCGTGTACCGGCGGGAAGTCGGCCCGCATGCATGAACGGCGCACAGGTGAGCGTTGCGGGAACGTGTGCGCCGGCGCGCATGAGAGCGCGGCAATGAAAGACAGGGGCAGGACTAGAAGCGGTGTGACATGCCGACCTGAAAGCCTGTGATGTTGTCGTTTTCGGTCTCGCCGCGCCGGTATCCGTGCAGCGCGTCGCTGTCGTAGTCGGTATGGGCCACCATGCCGTAAAACGAGGTGGTATCCGATGCGTCGTAGGTATAGCCGATGGTGAACGTTCGCAAATCGGCCGAGTCGTCATTGTCGCCGGAAGGCCCGCCGTTTTTCAGGTCTTTGAAACGGACGAGATTCATGGCGGCGTTGACGCGCCCGTTACCGGTGTTGTATTCCATGCCGAGATGCCAGTTGTCGCGGTCTGCCGGTGTTTCGACCAGATCGTCGCCGTCGATATCGTATGTCGCCTTGCCGGCCAGAAGCTGCGAGGCGCGTTCACGGCTTTTGTCGTTGGTTTTTTCGTAATTGACGGAAAAGCGTGCTGCTCCGATGGCGTATCCTTTTTGCATGGGCGATGTGTAGCCGGTGTTTTCCGGTTTTTCCGTTTCGTTGATACGGATGAACGACGGGGGGTTGCCCTGTTGCGTCTGTGGCAGGGCGGTGTCATCACGGAAAATGTCGGGCGAGACTGGTATGGTGCGGGTTGTTTGCATGGCGGCATGTACGACGGCAGGGCTTGCCTTGCGGGTTGTCTCGCGGCGTGTCGTTTTGCGGGATACGGCGCGGGATGCCGGTGTCGTCTGGGCGGTCTGTACGGTCGTCGCGGCAAAGGGCGTGCGTTTTTGCCAGTCGGATACGACTGGCGTGCCCGTCTGTGCCGGTATGGCGGATGTCGTGTCGTGAGCGGTTGTTCCGGCCTGTGCTGTCTGGCACGCGAAGCCGCCCGTTACGGTAAGCGTCATCCATGCCGCGGTGATGGAAAGAAAGCGGGCGTGAGAGGCTGATTGGAAAAACGGCGTTTTTTTCATGGTTGATCTCCGGTCGCACTTGAAAGAACGGCGAAGCTCATATCGTGACGTATGCACGCATTCTGTATCGTCCAATCTAGCACATAAAAAAACGGGATGGGTGTCCTGTAACAATTTTTAAAGATTTGAACGATGTTGCAGGGTATTGGGATGTATTTCGATGGAAAAGACGGCGAAAGGCGAAGTTCCGGCGTTTGGCGGATACAGGGCGGGGGTCAGCGGAAACGGACTTGCGGAAATCGCTTGCCCATTCTCTGGAGGAATTTTTCCCATTTCCGGATGATTTTGCGATTGCCGATGAAGCGGAAGAAATTCGAGGCGGGAATCAGCTCCGTACTGCCGAATCCGTCGATGAGAATCAGACGGATGCCGGACGGCACGCGTTTGATGACGATATTGTCGACGTCAAGGTCGCTCGGGATGATGTTGTAGCGCAAGAGGTAGGCTTTCAGTTCGTCCAGTGCCGCCTGAAGTTCTTCTGTCTGTTCCTGCGAGAGCGGGGAAGACAGGTAGCTTAGCAGGGCCATGGCGGGAGAGCTTTCGCTTTCAGGGATGTGAAAATCACGCACATATTCCTGTTCGAAACCGATGAAGCCATCGCCGTGCACTTCACCGTAGAACTGCGGGATATGGTCGAACGGAACGCCGCGGCTCATCAGGAAGCGGAAATACCGGATTTCACGTTCGGTTTGCCGGGTATTGCCGTCCAGACTGATCTTGACCAGACGCGAGGGATCATCGGGATTGAGGTAACAGGTCCGTTCCATTCCCTTTCCGATAACAGGCCAGGCGGTGTAGTCGATCATGATGGTGTAATGCAGAGGATGTTGCCAGTATCAACAACGGTTTTCCGGCAGATGTACGGTTGCCCTGACAGGAGACAGGCACTGCTATTGTAACGGCAGGTGGTGAATACGCAAAATGTACGGCTTCAGGCGGCGAAAAGATGCGGATAGTGTGTGTGCAGCTGGTTCATGAAACGCGCCCAGCGCCGCAGGATTTTCTTTCGCCCGAAAAACGGGATGTATTTCGAGACCGGAATCCACTCGGTGTCATAGACGCCGTCGATCAGGATCAGATGAATGCCGTTGTCCGGCAGGTTTTTGACGACGACGTTGTTGTAATCGATACCCAGCGCGAGGACGTTGTATTTGAGCAGCCAGCTTTTCAGCTTTTCGATCGCTTGCCAGAAAGCGGTGATTTCGGCAGGTGTCCGCGGGTTGGCCAGATACTGGCGTACGGTCGGACTGTGCATGATCTGCGATGTCTGACCGGTGATGCCGGTCGGGATTTCGTTGACGATCAGTTCCTGTTCGATGCCGATACTGTCGCTGGTGCGGATGACGCCGTAATATTTGGGAACATGGTCGAAGGGAACGCCTTTTCCCGCCAGATAACTGAAATAGTCGATTTCGCGCAAGGTCTGCTTGGTGCGGTCGCTGCGTGCGATCTTGACGCATCGTGTCGGGTCTTGCGGATTCCGGTAACAGGTACGTTCCGTACCCCGTCCGATAATTTGCCAGGATGTGTAGTCGGTCATGAATACTGATAAACAAAGGTTTTTTCCGGTCTGCGAACTGCCGTCTCGCCGAAGCGGAAGGGGGCGATGCCTTGCCTGCGGGACAATCTGGCATGACCGTCAAAATGCGATTCTAGCATCCGGATGCGGCAAGACCAAACGCAGGATGCGGGGCATTGTCTCGGATTTGCCATGTATTTCAGAATACGCATGAACCCGGACACATGCCGATGTGTTGTGACGGAAATCCGGCTGGTGAGACGGAATACGCGTGGAAGGCGGGTTCGTCAGTCGGCGACGTCGTGTTTGTCTCGGATCCGGTTTTCGACTGGATTCGTCTTTTCGCCGGTTTGCGTACGGGAACGGATGGAAAGACGGATATAACGGCTGCGCGGATCGCGTCCCGGGGCGGGCGGCGCACTGTGGTGACAGCGGTGGCATCCGCAGGAAGCTTCGGTGGCGCCGGCTTCGCCGTCTTTCATCTCGTGTGCCGGCAGGAACGGAATGATATTGATGAAAAACGAAACGAATACGCCGATGAGGGTGTCGATCATGCGGTTGATGGCGAAGCCGGAAATGCTCGTATCGGCGCCGTGCGTGATTGTGACCGACAGGAAGGCGATGCAGGTGATGTTGGTCAGCGCGTTTTTCCGCATGAAGTCGGCCAGATATTTGAACGGCGCGATCGGCAGCGGGATTTTATGGTCGGATGTGCCGGTAAGGGAAATGCGTGGCTTGCGCTTGACGATTTCGGCCATGTACATGAGGGGGATGATGCAGGCGGATATCAGGAGGTTTGCCCAGACCGGATGGGATTCCAGCGAAATGCCGCGGATGATGAAAAGCGCCAGCATGCCCGTGAACCCGCCGATCAGGGTGCCGATGGTGCGGTTCAGGCCGATGCGGAAGGTGCTTTTGATTTCCGGCTGGACGCAGATGACCGCCGCGATCGCCGAATAGAAGGGCGCCCCGGTACCGATATCGAAGAACAGGTAAATCAGGCAGCAGATGAAAACGGATACAGCAGCCTTGATTATGACGATTCCCATAATGGTCAGGTTCTGTACATGGTCTTTCTATATTAGCCAAAAGTTTTTTCAAATCTCTTGACCTGTGTTTTTGTTTTGAAAATTTCCGGACGGCTCGCGGTGTTTTTCTGTACCGTCCCGGGGTACGGCATCCGTGTCCGGTATTATTCGACATGGATATCGTCGTGGGGTTCGGCGGAAGTGCCTGTGTGTCCGAAGGGGATGAGATTGACGAAGAACGAGACGAATACGCCGATCAGGGTATCGAGTATGCGGTTCATGGCGAAGCCGGAGATGCTGGTATCTGCGCCATGTGTGATGGTGACCGACAGGAAGGCCACGCAGGTGATGTTGCTCAATGCGCTTTTGCGCATGAAGTCGGCGAGGAATACCAGCGGTGCGATCGAGAGCAGCTTGTGCGTGTCGTTTTTTCGCAAGACGGCGGAGAGCGGATTTTTCTTGATGGTCTTGGCGATGTACATCAGCGGCACGATGCACAGCGAGATCAGCAGATATTGCAGGGATGGCAGCCGGAAGATGCTGAAGGCACGGATGATGAAAAGTACGGCCATGCCCGTGAACCCGCCGATCAGGGTGCCGATGGTGCGGTTCATTCCGATACGGAAGGTGTTCCTGATTTCCGGTTGCAGGCAGATGATGGCTGCGATGCCGGAGTAAAAAGGAATCCCCGTGCCGATGTCGCAAAATTCGTAGATCAGGCAGCAGATGAAGACGGAAAGTGCCGCTTTGATGAACAATTTTCCCATACAATGAACGTATCCGGCCGGGCTGGCCATGCAATATCCCGAAACAAGTGTAACAGCAAATGAAATGGAAGGTCAGAGAACAGTTTGTTCGAATTTCCTGAAGTATCTGCGATAGTGCGGGTCACGAGGATACGGGGCGGCAGACAGGACGGGAGCGGAAGATGACGACACCTTGTTCGCTCAGGATTTTTTGCCTTCCGGAGAGACCAACGGGTTGCGCATCATGGAGCGCGCGAACTGGACCGGTGTCGGCGTGGTGTTCGGCCGGAGCGGCTTTCAGGAAGCCATCCGGCGCGATGAGCTGGGGCAGGCGGGCGTTTGCCTGCTGTTCGACAGGCCGAAAGTCTGTATCGGGGAAGGCGATCCGGTTGCTGAGCGGCTGAAGTCGCATTACAGCGACCCGAAAAAGGCGTTCCGGGAATGTGCCGTCGTGTTTTCCGCCAAGGACAAGAGTCTGAACAAGGCGCATATCCAGTATCTGGAAAGTCGGCTGGTGACGCTGGCGAAAGAGCGGAAATTGTGCCGTCTGGAAAACGGCAATATGCCGCAGTTGCCGTCTCTGGCGGAATCCGACCGGGCGGATACGGAACTTTTTCTGGGGTATTTGCGCAGTATCTTGCCGCTGGCAGGGCTGGATATTTTTGAAAAACCGAATGTCGGCAGGCGCACGCAAGCCAGCCGGTTGCATTTGCGCAGTCGCAAGATCGACGCACAGGCCGTTCAGACTTCGGAAGGTTTCGTGG
>CAKQQG010000037.1 GCA_934270705.1 uncultured Oxalobacter sp.
CGACAGCGCCGAGCCTGCGACCTTGTTTTTGCCGCTCATGTCGTAGGCGCGGCAGCCGTTTGCGCTGACTTCGTCGATGAGCATGAGTTTGCCGGTTTCTGCATCCCTGCCCCATTCGATCTTGATATCCCAGAGGTCAAGCCCCTTCTGTTTGAACAGGTCATGAATCAATCCCATGGCGCGGGCGTTCAGTTCGATCAGTTCGTTAAGGGTTTCGCGGGGCATCATGCCCAGTGCGACGATAGAGTCGGGAACGATCAGCGGATCGCCGCCTGCATCGTCCTTGATGGTGATTTCATAAACAGGCGACGGAAAGACCATGCCATCCCTGACGCCCGGAACGGTTTTGTAGCGGCGGACGAAACTGCCGGTGCCTCTCCAGCGGCATACCCATTCCAGACCCGGTTTGAAAGTGACGGCTTTTCTGACGACCATGGACAGGTTGTCCAGATCGCAGGAAACCATGTGTGTGGGAATGCCGTTTGCGGCCAGATAGCTGAAAATGGTGGTGGTCATCGACAGGCAGGCAAATCCCTGACCGGTCGCCAGCGAGTCCGATACGTTGTTGCCGCCCGGATCGACTTCTCCCTGATCGTTGAGCGTCACTCTGTCCGTGAATTTCAGTTCCAGTGTGTAGTCGCCGTGGCTGTACACGTCTTTTGTTTTTCCGCGTTGCAAAAGCGCCATGCTGTGGTTTCCTTTTTGTATGACCGTTGCCGGTAATGGGTTGAATGTTGTCAAACCGGAATTTTAAACGGAAAGTTTATAATTTGAGAACGTTTTTTTCTGTCACGCTAATTTGGGCCGACTGTTTTCACGTTGCAAACAGGTGTCTGCGATGCAGTCGGAGTCGGGGACGGGGCAATACGGATATTTTCCGGGGATTTTGCGGTTTTGGGCGATGGCATGATGCAAGGTCTGTCTGGTGCGCGTTTGCCGGAGTGCCGCCGATGGTGTCACGGATGGTTTTCAGAGGGAAAAGTATGGAAAGAATCCGTTTGCTGCATGCCATGCGATGTTATCATGCTGTATGCCGTTAGCAGGGTTCCGGAAGCGGTGTCGTGCGGCAGGATTGGTTTGCCGTTTGTCCGTCCGGGATCGTCGCTTCTTTGTCCAAGACTTTTGAAAGGAATGAAAAAAATGAGTGGATTTCGTCCTGTACCTCTTGAATATGCGACCAGACTGATCAATCATGGTCCGACGATTATGGTCACCAGCCGCAGCAGGGATGGCAAGAAGCGCAATGTGATGACCGCGGCATGGTCCACGCTGGTGGAGTTCGATCCGCCGCGTCTGGTTGTCGTCATCAACAAGGATGCCTATACCCGTTCGCTGATCGAGGAAAGCGGCATGTTTGCGGTTTGCGTCCCGACGGTTTCCATCGTCAATCAGGTTTATGCGGTCGGTAGCGTTTCCGGACGTGACACGGACAAATTCACGCAGTTCGGCCTGGTGGCGGAAAAAAGTCGGGAGCTCGATATTCCGGTGATCGAAAAAGGATGCGTGGCCTGGCTGGAATGTCGCCTGTTGCCGGAACCGGGGCCGCAGGAACGTTACGATACCTGTTTCGGCGAGGTGGTTTCCGCAGCGGCGGACGAACGCATTTTCAAGGATGGTCTGTGGAATTTCACGAAGGAAAACCGCGATTTGCATACCATCCACCATCTGGGCGGCGGCAATTTCGTCGTCAGCGGCGACATGGTGCACGCCCGCGAAATCTAGGTTGCGGTATGCCCTGCCCTTGCATGGCGATGTCCGGGTATTTCATGCGGCGGCAGGGTTATGGTGCGCAGGCGTCATCGACAGCCTGCGAAAAGGCTTCCGGCGTATAGGCCGGTTTGCCGGTGATGACGTGTTCCGGTATGACGACAGGTGCAGGCGTGCTGTGCAGTGTCCGGTATGTCGGGGCATGGTAGTCGATGCGGACTTCATGGCTGCCGTCCGCTTTTTGCCAGAGTCCGAAATGGATGAAGCTGCCCGGAAAGATGGAATTGGTTCCCTGCCCGGGCAGGTCCCAGTCAATGCCGAGCAATCCGCCGATAGCGGCGATATTCGTGTCATGGCCGACAAGTATGGACAGTGCCGGCGATGCGTCCGACAGCAAGGTATCGCGGATATGGCGCAACAGGTCGCTGCTACCGGCTTTTGCCAGTATTGGGGCGCGGTGGATCGCATCGAATATCCTGTCATGCAGCGGGACGATTTCCTGCAGAACGGCTTGATCGGCCTGTCCCCATCCCGCGTTCTTTCCGGGCCATTGCCCGTATTCCAGTAACATGATTTCAGCCAGTGCGGATGCGATCGGCCATTTTCCGCTCATGACCAATCGTGCATTGGCGGAATCGATGGAGAGTGTTGTCGCCAGTTTTTCCAGCGGAATGTTTTGTTTTTGCAGGGATGGCAAGCTGCAACAGCCGGTGATTTCCTGTATCCGGCCGATGGCGGATGTGATGGCGGCATCGTTTTCCAGTGCCTGAAGCCGGTCATTGACCTGTTCCAGCGCGGCTTGCCGGTCGATTTTCCTGTATGCCGCACGATCGGGGTGAAAGAGACGGTCATAGCGGTTTCCGTGTTGCGGTTTGATCCCGCAGTTCGGGAAAAGTCCTTCGGAAATGGCCATGGCCGTCCGGATGGTACGCTGGTCCTTGTCGGCGATCAATGAATAGTGTTCCGGTTCGGGGCACCCGTTTTCCGGCAACAGGGCATATCGGGACAATTCCGGTTTGAGGGCTTGCCATTGCGCCAGTACCAGTTCATATCCGCGTGGCGTGAGTTCTCCCGGTGAGACCGGCCAGACGGGCCAGGGTTTGTCGGCCCATGACGCCAGTTTCGCGGGGGACTGGGTGGGTGCGCGTACGCCATGGCGGCTGAAGATGACGGAACGTATGAGATGTTCTGCGGATGGATGTCTTTCGCTCACAGAGGCGGCATAAAGACTGGTCGTGCTGGAAATGGCGGCGATCAAAAACGCTGCCAGATATCGGGATATGGATTTCATGGTGAGCCTGCCGTTTGTCAGGGAATGAAACGATTTTGCCAATGTCGCCATGCCGCCGGTTTGTCCACGGGCAAACATATGTGGCATGGCGGCAAAAAGCGTGCGGATTGGTCTGCGGTACGGCAAAAGGATATCCTGTATGCCATGCGGGTGGTGTAACATGCTGTATTGCTTTCCTATCCGGGTTGGATTTTCAGATGTGTCTTTCCGATACGGCACGGGGTTACTGGCTGGCTTTGCTGGCGACCGTGCTATGGAGTACCGTGTTTCCGCTGGTCAGGGTGTTGCCCGGGACTTTGTCGCCGGTCGAGCTGGCGTTCTGGCGATGGCTGTTCACGTTTTTGTGTATGGCGCCTTTCGGTATGCTTTCCCTCAAAAGTCACTGGGCGCTGGTATGCGGCAACTGGAAATGGCTTTTGCCTGCCGGGGTGCTGGGATTTTCGGCATACAGTATTCTGATGTTCGAGGCGGGACATACCACGGATGCCACCAATATGTCGCTGATCGCTGCCACGGCGCCGGTTTTCATGGCGTTTCTGGCGTGTACGTTCATGGGCGAGCGGCTGTCGCCGCTGCAATTCGTCGGGCTGGCTGTCGCCGTGACGGGAGTCGTCGTGCTGGTACTGGAAGGTGACTGGCGTCATTTGGCAAACCTGTCGTTCACGATGGGCGACTTGTGGATGCTGGCTGCGGCATTTCTGTTTGCGATATACAGTATGCTGGTCAGACGGCGTCCTGCCGCCCTGCCCCAGAAGGTTTTCATGATGGCGATGCTGGGGTGCAGCGTGCTGGCGCTCTCTCCCCTGATGGCGGTGTCGGCCGTCCGTCCGGATTATGCATTGCCGGACGCAACGACGATGCTTATCATGCTTTATATCGCGGCGATTCCGACACTGACCGGTTATCTGCTCTGGAACCGTTCGGTCGAATATATCGGCGCGGCGCGCGCCGGCATCGTCTATTACAGTATTCCGCTGTTCAGCAGTCTGGAAGCGGTGGTTTTTTTGCATGAACAAGTCTCGTTTTCCCAGATCGCCGGTGGCGTGCTGATAATCGGCGGGATTTTGCTCTCCTCGCTCAATATTCTGAAAACGCTTCGTCGAAGCTGAAACGGCAGCGTTTGGGTCGGTTTGTCCCTGATCTCAAGGTGGAGAGAATCAGGCAATAACCGGGTATTTTCGTTGCTTTCGTTACGTCACACCGGCAGGTATTCTTGTTCACGAATGGTGCCATATATATAGACAAAGTGATGGAGGTGAGCATGGCTGGCAGACTGATCGCATACTACTCAAGAGACGGGGAAAACTATTGCGATGGACGTATTGTGGATCTGGCGGAAGGCAATACGCAGGTGATAGCGAAAAAAATACAGCATTTCACAGGTGGCGATTTGTTTCGTATCGAACCGCTGCATCCCTACCCTGCCGGTTATGATGACGCTGTCGAACTGGCACAACAGGAGCTGAAAAAGCATGTCCGTCCTGAACTGGCCGGTTCGCCCTGTCCGGCAGAACGCTACGATATCGTGTATCTGGGGTATCCGATCTGGTGGGGTGTGATGCCGATGCCGGTACTGACCTTTCTGGAACAGTATGATTTTTCCGGCAAGACGGTGATTCCGTTCTGTACGCACGAAGGCAGCGGAATGGGCGACAGTGTCGCGTATATCCGCCGGAGTTGTCCGGGAGCGCGCATACTTGAAGGTCTGGCGCTTTACGGCAGCCGGCGTGACCGTTCGGATCAGGCCATCCGTGCCTGGCTGGACAAGACGGAAGCCGCGCTGAAAGTCAGCGGCGCCTGAATCGGTCGGCGGCTGTCCGGATTTCAAAACCGGCACGGTCGGAGCCGTTGGGATACAGTTCATCCAGAAAATTTTTTTCATCGGCCAGCGCGGATTCAGGGATTTCTTTCCACCAGTGCCGGTTGGCGCCGGATGTGCCGTCATGCCAGCGGTAACCGCGGGTTTTCAGGGTGTCGCGCGCCTCGAACGGTGCGCCGAATGCGTGAACGATGACCGTTTTCCGGATTGCCTGTTCGAGCAGATCGGCCATCGCGTCAGGATGGATATGCAGCAGCCATGCCAGTGCCAGACAGTCGATGGTGGCGCGGTGGGCTTCGTAGAAGTATCCGGATTTGAGCGACAGATCCTCGAGCTTGCGGCGGGAAAAGCCGAGCCGGTTCCAGTCGATGCCTTCCAGCGAGCAGGCCCAGTTCATGTCATCGAAACCCGTGAAGCGTTTTTCGAAAAACGGCCGGTCGAACGAAGCGTTGTGTGCCACGATCAGGGAAACATTGTCCAGACAGTCTGCGACGGTTTTTTCGTCGATGCGTTTGCCGCGCACCATGTCGTCGGTGATGCCGGTCAGTTCCGTGATGAATGGCGAAAGCGGCTTGCCCGGATCTTCGTAGGCGCTGATGATCCGGTCGATGGATACGAGTTTTTTCGCCGATGGCGAAAACGAGGCACGAACGAGTCCGAGTTCGATAATGGCATCCGATTCGGCGGACAGGCCGGTGGTTTCCGTATCCAGAAACACGATGGAAAGTTCGTCTCCGATGGCTTTGTCCAGTTCACATGGCAGAATCAGCCCGGGTTTCGTCAGCGGAATGCGTTCCAGCAGACGGAAATCGTCGGTTTGTGCAATGAGGCGTTTGAGACGCTCCCGGATCGGCGGACGTTCCTTGCGGATCGTTTCGGATTTCGGTTGTTCGGGAGCGGCATCGAAAAGATCGGGTTGCCGTGGTGAAAACAGGTCTCCGTTCATGGGGTTGGCTGCATTCGTTGAAAACAGGGGCAATGATACATCCTGATCCATTTTCTGACGACTGTTTCGCGCAGGCAGCCCTTTCAGGCATGCTCCGGTTTATGGTTGCGTTTTTTTGCGTTCCATCCAGAGCTGCCAGGCGTTGAACAGGTTTTGCCAGACGATATAGGCGCTGGCGCTGACGGCGACGATCGGGGTGAGATAGGTTTGGGACAACCATGCGGCCAGAATGGCGTTTTTCTGGCCGAGCGCCTGTCCGCTGGTGATGCGTTCGCCGAAAAAGACGCCGAGCCATTTGCCGAATGTGAACAGGACGCAGCAAACGACTACGGCAATACCACCCAGCCAGAGGGTCGTCATATGATCCGACGGTTCGTTGACGAGTGTATGGACGGTTTTTCCGATCACGATCATCAGCGTGACGCCCCACAGGTAAAAGGCGGCTTCCTGCCAGTCGGCCAGTTTGCTCTGGATGGCGGGGACATACCGTTTCAGAAACCATGCGGTCAACAGTGGCAGAACGAGTACGGGGAATACTTTTTGCGAGATGATGAAAAATGCCTGCATAAACCCGATGCCGTTTTCCATGGGATGGATGATCGGGAAAAACAACGGCGCGGCAATCGCCGTCCCCAGATTCGACAGCACCATGTAACTTGTCAGACTGCCGGGATTGCCACCCAGTTTTTGCGTGATGACGGCCGCTGCGGTACCCGTCGGCGTCATGATGCAGACCATGGCCGCTTCGGCCAGCAGTGTGTTCACCGGTTTGAGGATGAAATAGACAGCTATCGCCCCTCCGATTTGCAACGCGACCTGCAACCAGTGCAGCGGCCGGAAACGCAGGCTGGAAAAAGGCATTTTGCAAAATGTCAGTAACAGCATGGTGAAAATGAAGTAAGGCACCAGTGCGCCGAAATGTCTCCACAAAGGAAAACCGATCGCGCCGATGACAATGGCGAGCGGCAACGTCCAGTTTTTGACGAATGTGATAATGACGTTCATGATCTTTCTCCTTCTTCGGAAAAGCGAAACACTTTGACTGTCTATGTACAGTCTAGCGCGTCATTATCTATATAAAAAATACTTTTTTAATTCATAATTTATATTTTCATTGTATGAATTTTCGATCAGGCGGCATGATGGCGTGACGGGAATGGCGGCTTGAAGCCGCATGCGGGAATACGGCTGTCAATGACGTTTTACGACGAAAACGGACAGGTATCGTTCAGGTGATGTCAATGTCCGGCATATCGGTCAGTTCCGTGGGCATGGCGTACCCGGTTTATGGAATGATATTGCGGCTTCGCAACAGGATGACAAAACCGTTCCAGCGGTCATGTCTGAGCCAGTCTTCGTACCGGAACATGTGTTCATAGGACTTGCGCGGACCGGACTGGCTGGCATATACAGGCAGCATTTTTCCGGTTTTGATCGCTGCGATGTCGTCAGGCAGCGGCTGGTGACGGTCAAGTTTTTTGCTGTGGCGCGGTTTGTAATAGACGCCGAAGTAATACAGGTCGCCATGCCTGACTTTTCTTTTGAAGATGGACGAGACGAAACGGCTCGTCATTTTGTGGTGGCGATGCCCGTATTCTCCTCTTGGATTGTGCGTGACGATGGTTTTCCAGGTTTTGGCGGTCATGATGTTGGAGAGCGTCGCGCGGATGTCGATGCCGATGGTTTTCCAGCGGTCCTGCTTGTTGTTGGCGTCGAGATCGGGAAAGCCGAGTCGCAGATACTGGGCGTCGCATATGGCCATGACCTTGCGCAATTCCTCGTCCCTGACCGGATCGGTTCCTGCCGTGATGCAAACGACAAGATAGCGGCCTTTGTCTTGCAGCAGATGTCCGCCTCCCCAGATGGTTTCGTCATCGGGGTGCGCCACGATCATGAGTTTGTCGGCACGGTCGAGGTCGAGTGTCTGCAACAGGCGGGCGACGTGCTCCCCAAGCACACGTGCGCGATCGTCTTCTTTCCGGTCTTCGCCATGTTGCCGGATCAGGCGAAAAAGTTGCCGGGCGAGCACCAGCAGTGCCAGCAGTATCAGGGCGGTGAGCAAGGCGGTCATGGCTGGCTTGCGGAGGTTTCCGGCAACCACTGGAAGTCCATTTGTCGCCAGAGGCTGGTCAGACGGTTCATGGCTTCATCGGGATTCATGGCAGCGTAGTCGGGCGGATCGAGTGTGTCCGGTCTGGTGCCATAGACCATCAGTTCGATGGAATAGCAGTTGTCATGATGAACCGTGCGATAGGTGTGCACGGCAAACGAACGGTTTTTTTCCGTTTTGCCGCCGCTGAAAAAGGTGTAAAGCGTGCCGCGGTGACGGAATGTTTTCAGGCTGTCTTGTGCCGCCTTTTCAGGGAGTTTTCGGCATTGTGCGACGGTGTCCGGATCGTCGCTGATGCCGATACGGACTTCGGCGACGGTGGTTTTTTGTGGTGTGCCGGGCAGCGCCAGCGAAACCAGCGGGTGGCCCTGATCCTTTTCGCCGAACCAGCTCCAGTTGCCGTTCTGGAAAGTGTCGGCGGTGAATTGCCGCGACGGTTTGATATGTGCGGGATAGATGAACTGGAAGCCGTAGGTATTGTCGATCCAGATATTGACTTGCCTGGGCGTTTCGCGGATGCGCTTGCGCAACAGGTTGATGTCGATGACGGCGCTGTCCTTGCGGTATTCGGATGGCACGTCGGCCGGATTCAACGGGGGTTCGCTCGTTTCCGCACCGGCCATGCCGCCGGAAAACGCCAGTACGCCCATGATGGCCAGTATGCCCGCAATATCGTGTTTTCGCATGATATTCTATTTCCTACATGTCCGGTTACAGGGATTGCCGCCGGAAACTTTCCGTTCGTGTCAGGTTCGCCGAAAACGATGTGGCGTAACCTGTGGCCGGGTTGAGCTGGCAATCGAAGGTGAAATAATGCCAGTTGAAACCTTCCCTGACCTGCCCTGTTCCTGTCAGCCGGCTGTTTCCGTGAAGGGTGAGGCTGTCATCCTTGCCGGTACCGAGAAAAACGCGGTCGGCGGCCTCGTAGCGTTCCCTGAAATATTCCAGTGCGATCGGACGGCACATGGTTTCCGCCACCTTGCGGGCGTCGTTCATCTGCATGGCCATTTCCCGTTCCGCTTTTGTATGCAATCCTGAAAAGGCGTTCCGGATGGCCTGTTGCTGCCGTGGCGAAAGCGTGCTTCCGGCAGCGGTTTGCACGCCGGTGTTTTCCGCCGAAACGGGAGAGGACGCCAGGCATAGCAGTGCCGCGCTGACCAGCATTCCGGAAAATATGTTCATCGACACGCCACGATCTCCATGCGAAAGCAAAATCCGTCATGACCCTCTTTCGGGCTTTTCCCTGCACCGATTTTCTTTATAGTAACAGGTAATGGCGGATTTGCTAAATGCCCGGCGTCAGCATTTTTCGGATTGACCGGAGATCACCGTACGGATACAGGATTCCAGTCCATGCCTGCCCTGGCCGCACCGTAGCCGACGGAAGCGCCGAATTTTTTCAGAACGCGGTCGGCCAGTTTTTCCTGTTCGGTGTAATCGACGATTTCAGGCGCCTTGATTACGTCGCGCGCGACGCTTTCGATCGTCCCCAGTTCGTCCGCCAGTCCCAGCCGGATGGCTTCAGGTCCCAGAAATACCAGTCCGCTGAAAATTTCGTCGTTTTCTTTCAGGCGGTCTCCCCGTCCGTTGCGGACGACTTCGATGAATTGCTGGTGAATCTGGTTCAGCATCGACTGGGCGTATTTCACCTGTTGTGGCGTTTGCGGGCTGAACGGGTCGAGAAAGCCTTTGTATTCGCCGGCTGTCAGCAAACGGCGTTCGATACCGAGTTTGTCCATCAGTTCCGTCACGCCGAAGCCGTTGATCATGACGCCGATGGAGCCGACGATGCTGGCCTTGTCAACGTAGATCTTGTCCGCGGCGGCAGCGACATAGTAGCCGCCGGATGCGCACAGTTCCTCGACGACGACGTACAGCGGTTTGTCGGGATAGGCCTGGCGCAGGCGACGAATTTCATCGTAAATCATGCCGGCCTGTACCGGACTTCCGCCCGGGCTGTTGATCTTGAGGATGACGCCGGTGGCCGTCGGTTCTTCGTATGCCTTGTCGAGTGCCTTGATGATGTTGGCGGCAGAGGCGTTTCCGTTGGATTCGATGGTGCCGTTGATTTCGATCAGGGCGGTATGCTGCTGTGCCGGCGCGTCCTCGCCTTCCGTAAACGACAGGTTGCGGATGGAAAAGATGGCGAAAATGACCAGAACGATGGTGGTCAGCTTGAAAAAAATCCCCCAGCGGCGGCGTGCGCGCTGCTCCTTGAGGGTCTGGAACATCAGTTTTTCGAGAACATCGCGTTCCCAGCCGTTTTCATTCATGACAGTCCCGTTTCATATCAGGTAAGGTTTCAGGCATGCCGGTTCAGCCACCGGTGCAGATCGGCGACCGACTCGGCGGTGTAAAGCGGATTGAGGCGTTTGAGTTCTTCGACCGGATGGGCGCCGTACTGGACGGCGATTCCGGATGCGCCTGCATTGATGGCCATTTGCAGGTCATGTGTCGTGTCGCCGATCATGACGGTACTGCTCATTGGCTCGCCCAGCTGTTCCGTCAGTTCGAGCAGCATCGCCGGATGTGGCTTGGACCATGTCTCGTCCGCAGTCCGGCTGGCGTCGAAGACATCCTGCAAGCCGGTTTCCGCAAACGCATGGTTCAGGCCTGCCCTGCTCTTGCCGGTTGCGACAGCCAGGAGATGTCCCTGTTGCTTCAGATCGTCGAGCATGGCTTTCACGCCGTCGAACAGCATGGTTTTCCGGCTGTTTTCCAGAAAATGGACCCGGTAGCGCGCGACAAGTTCCGGATAGTATCGCTCGGGCAGGTCTGGCAGGACGGTTTCCAGCGCATCCCGCAAGCCGAGTCCGATGACATGGGCGGCCCGTTGCCTGTCCGGCATGGGCAAATCCAGATCGAGTGCGGCGTCCTGAAGGCTTTTGACGATGGCTGCCGTGCTGTCCATCAGGGTGCCGTCCCAATCGAAAACGATCAGGTTGAATGTGTGTTTTGACATAGTGGCGTTGGGAAGAACATGTACCGGGGCCGCCGTTGCCGTGCCCCGGCATGACGTGATACTGGTCGCATTTTACCGCAATTTTTTCAGGAATCCTTGCCGCCTGCGGCTTCCAGTGTGTTCAGGTAGCCGCTGCATTCGGGGGGCAATGGTGCGGTGATCGTCAGGGGTTTTCCGGTATCGGGATGGATGAAGGTGATCCGGTAGGCGTGCAGGAACATGCGCTTGAGGGCGTTTTCCCCCTTTTTGCCTTTTTGCAGTTGCCGGTTCAGCCCGAAATCTCCGTATTTTTCATCGCCGGCGATGACGTGTCCTGAAGACGCCAGATGGACACGTATCTGGTGGGTGCGTCCGGTTTTCAGTTCGGCTTCGAGCAGGGTGAAATCCGGATAATGTTTCAGGACATTGAATACGGTATGTGCCTGTTGTCCGGCGGCATCGACCCTGACCCGCCGTTCGCCTTCCGCGGTATGGTATTTGAGCAGCGGCAAGCGGACATGTTGCCGCCGGTTTTTCCAGTCGCCATGAACGAGTGCCTGATAGCGTTTGTCCACGGTGCCTTCACGGATTTGTTCATGCAGCTTCGTCAGCGCGGAACGTTTTTTGGCCAGTACGAGAATGCCGGACGTTTCCTTGTCCAGCCGGTGGACGAGTTCCAGAAAACGGGCATCCGGCCGCATGGCGCGCAGCTGTTCGATCACGCCGAAAGAAACGCCCGAGCCGCCATGTACGGCGACACCTGCCGGTTTGTCGATGACCAGAACGCTGTCGTCTTCGTAAAGGATGTCGAAATGCGCGTCCGGTATGCGCGGTGCTTCCCGTTGCGCCGTCTTCACGGGCGGAATGCGGATGACATCGCCTGTCGCCAGCCGGTAGGTCTGGTCGATTCGCTTGCGGTTGACGCGTACCTGACCGGATCGCAGGATGCGGTAAACATGGCTTTTCGGTACGCCCTTGAAGGTCTTGAACAGGTAGTTGTCGATGCGCTGGCCTTCGTCGTTTTCCGTCACGGTGACGAGCTGAACCTGTCCCATCGGCGAAAGCGCCTCATTATCGACCTGTTTTTTAATGTCTTTACTGACTTTTCCTCTATGAGTCGGGTTCATTTATCTATATAATTCTGCACTGGCCGGCTTTTTTCCGGCCTGTCTGTGTATGCTAAAACAAGCATTCTACACAGTTGTGGCTTCCATTGGCCCTGTTTGAAACGAATTCAGTGGAAAAGATGTGTACGCACCGTTCTGTCGTGTTCGGGACCGGCGCCGCCGCGCGGACCTTACAGGGTGACGGAACGAGGTTTTTGCGTCTGGATACAAAGGATTTGAAGGGCAAGCAGAAATGGTTCGCTGCTTGTCCAGTGATGTGTTTGATGACCGGAATTTGTGTTGTTTGGTTCTGATTTGCCGTTTTCAACGTATAGGCTGTTTTATCTGAGATGCTGATTGCAGGCGTAATCGCCAACCTTGAAATAGATCGAACTCATCTCCGTCCGATGGACGGCGCGCTTTTTTGCGCTCTTTCGGCCGTTGCCCGGCCCGCTTTCCTTCCTGTCCATTCCATGCGTACACCCGATTGATTTGCGGAAACGCCCGGAGCGTTCCGGTTACAGAATATCGGCCCTGAAAAGGGCCACGGAGTGTATTTTATGAAACGTATGTTGTTCAACGCGACGCAGCAGGAAGAATTGCGCGTGGCGATTGTCGATGGGCAGAAACTGATCGATATCGATATCGAGTCCAATGCCCGGGAACTGCACAAGTCCAATATCTACAAGGCGGTCATCACACGGATCGAACCTTCTCTTGAAGCCTGTTTCGTCAATTACGGTGAAGACCGGCACGGTTTTCTGCCTTTCAAGGAGGTGTCGCGTTCCCTGTTCCGCGAAGGCGTCGATGTCAGGAATGCGACCATCAAGGATGCGCTGTCCGAAGGACAGGAAATCATGGTCCAGGTCGAAAAGGAAGAACGCGGCAACAAGGGGGCTGCGCTGACCACATTCATTTCGCTGGCAGGACGCTATCTGGTTCTGATGCCGAACAATCCGAGGGGCGGCGGTGTCTCGCGCCGTGTCGAGGGTGAGGAACGCCAGGAATTGCGCGAAACGATGGACAAGCTCGATGTGCCGCCCGGCATGTCCATCATCGCCCGTACCGCCGGTATCGGCAGGACTGTCGAGGAATTGCAGTGGGATCTGAATTACCTGCTCCAGCTGTGGAATGCCATCGAAAGCGCGGGTTCTTCCGCACCGGGCGCGTTCCTGATCTATCATGAATCGTCTCTGGTCATCCGCGCCATCCGCGATTATTTCCAGCCGGATATCGGCGAAATCCTGATCGATACGGATGAAATCTACGAACAGGCGCACCAGTTCATGAGCTATGTCATGCCGGACATGGCCAACCGCGTCAAGCGTTACCGCGACGGTGTGCCGCTTTTCTCCCGTTTCCAGATCGAGCACCAGATCGAATCGGCCTATTCCCGCGTGGTCTCGCTGCCTTCCGGCGGTTCCATCGTCATCGACCATACGGAAGCGCTGGTCGCCATCGACGTCAATTCCGCGCGCTCCACTCGCGGTACCGATATCGAAACGACGGCATTCACCACCAACTGCGAAGCGGCCGAGGAAGTCGCGCGCCAGCTGCGTCTGCGCGATCTGGGTGGCCTGATCGTGATCGACTTCATCGATATGGAGTCGCCGAAGAACCGGCGTGAAATCGAGGCACGCCTGAAAGAAGCGCTGCATTATGACCGGGCGCGTGTCCAGATGGACAAGATTTCCCGCTTCGGCCTGATGGAACTGTCGCGCCAGCGCCTGCGCCCTTCCCTCTCCGAAGGCAGCCATATCACTTGTCCGCGATGCAACGGTACCGGTCATATCCGCGATACGGAATCGTCCGCATTGCAGGTATTGCGTATCATCGAGGAAGAATCGATGAAGGAAAGTTCCGCCGTTATCCATGTCCAGATTCCGGTGGATGTCGCCGCTTTCCTGCTGAACGAAAAGCGCGGCGAGATCATGAAAGTCGAATCCCGCCACAAGGTCAAGATCGTCCTGATTCCGAACAAGTATCTGGAAACGCCGCATTACAAGCTCGAACGGATCAAGCACGACGATCCGCGTCTGGAAGAACCGGAAGTCAGCTACAAGCTGGCGGAACAGGCCGATGTGGATATGGGTTTTTCCAAACGCCAGAAAGAACCGGTCAAACCGCCGCAGGAAGCCAAGGTCAAGAATATTCCGGAAGGGATGCCCGCTCCTGTCGTCGATCATACGCCGGCGCCTGCACCGGCACAGGCCGCTGTTGCGGAAAAAGGCTTTTTCGACCGGCTTCTCGGCTTTTTGGGTATCGGCAAGGACGAAACGCCCAAAGCGGAAGAACCTGCCGGAAAACAGCCGGCCAAAGGCAGCCGCAAAGGCCGGAATCAGGAACGTTCGCGCAGTCGTGGCCGACGCGGCGATGCACGGGACGACAAGGTCCGCACGGCACAGCCGGCAACGGAAGCGACGCCCGAACAGGATGACAATGCACAGGTTGCGCCGAAATCAGCACGTCAGCGCCGTGCACGCGGAGAAAAGGCGGAACGCCAGCGTGAGGAACGCAAGCCGTTGAAAGCCGACGAAGAATCCGCAAAACAGGTCGCATCCGTATCGACGACAGCAGTCGCCAAGCCGGCGATGACGGCACTGGTACCGGTTTCAGAAGCGGTACAGGTCGTTTCGCCGGAAACGGAAGCATCGGCAGAGGCAGCCTTGCCGGAACGTGCGGCAGGTGCCGAGGAAGAAACCCGCCGTCGCCGTCGCCGTGGCGGACGCGGACGCAATCGCCGCGACAGCCAGACGGATACGCAGGCGGAACAGGTGGAAACGGCAACCGGTACGGAAGTCGCAGCCGCCGTTTCCGAAACGGTACCGGAAGCCGGAGCCGAAGACACGCATGCTGAAAAAGTCGCAAGTCCGGCACAGGAAAGCCATGAGGAAGACCATGCGGTACCGCACCGCCGTGAAGGGCGCCGTTCGCATTCGAGACGCCGCCGCGAAGCGGCAGCGGATACGGCAGCCGGAGCCGAAGTCGTGAGCGTCGCCGCGGGAGAACAGGATATCCCTGCAGATAATGGTGTCGCGGAAGATATCCGGACGGTTCAGATTCATGCCGACGTCGAATCGGTTCATGATCCTGTCGTTTCGGAACCGGAAACGGTAGTCGTCGAGACGCAACCGGTCGTGATCGACACGGAAGCCGTTGTCGTGGAGACGGAAACGGTCGAAACAAATACCGTTTCCGAAGCGCAACAAACTGCCGCAACCGAAGCGGTTCCCGTTGCGGAAACCGTTACGGAAGAAACGGTCGTCGTGGCAACGGATGCCGAACCAACCGGGAGCGCGGAAGTACCGCAGGCGACTGTCGCCGGAACTGCCGGGGTAACGGAAGATGCGGTTGCCGCTCCCGCCGCAGATCCGGTCGCAGCGCTGGAAAACATGCTGGCGGCAGCCGGTCTGACGATGGCGGTGACCGATCCGGACAAGATGAAACAGGTTCAGGAAAGCCAGCCGCAGGCAGAAACGGTCAAACGTCCCGTTCGCCGGAGAAAACCGCCGGTCGTGGTCGATGAAGGCCCGCTGATTCAGGTGGATACCCGCAAGCCGTCCTGATACGGTACACAAGAAA